>WQTM01000001.1 GCA_009786315.1 Pseudomonadota bacterium
CCCCCCTCGAAACCCCCCGCGGCTACCTCATTTATAAAGTGGAAGAACGTAGCGAAAGCCAAACCAAACCCCTACAAACCGTTCAACCACAAATCGCCCTCGCCTTGTGGACCCAACAAAAAAGCGAACAACTCGCCCGCATAGAAGCCGAAAAAGCTCTGGCAAACCTCCTTAAGGGAAACTCCCTCGACAAACTCTTCCCCCCCTCCCCCACTGAGTTGGGTGAACTCAGCACCTCCCTCTCCCAAAAACCCATAAGCAACAAACCAGTAGCCGTTTCTACGGGCTCATTCGGCGCAAACTACCTCTCCATCCCCCAATTGGGTAACAACGAAATACTCAAAAACCTTATTTTCCAGACGACAACGCCAGGCCCCATCCACGAAATTCAAACACTCGGACAAGATTTTCTTGTCTTGGAAGTGATTGAACGCCAACACCCCTCAGAGGAAGGGTTTCAACAAGAAAAAAACAAACTCCGAGAAACATTTCAAAATTTTCGAGCACAGCAAACGCTCCCAAGGCTTGTCCAGCAAATGAAAGCACAAAAACAACTGCAACTTTTTCCTGAAAAACTCAAAAAACTCTATTCTAACCTATGAGTTCCAGCAAGCAACAAGCCTTTGCTGAGCGCATGGCTCAACTCCAAACAAGCATTCACCAAGCCTGCATAGGCTCCAATAGAGCCCCTAGCTCAGTAAAATTGCTCGCCGTCTCCAAACTTCACCCCGTGGACAGCATACAGATGGCGTGGGAGCTTGGGTTGAGAAATTTTGGCGAAAATTATGCTCAAGAGTTGCGAGACAAGGCGGCCACACTCATTGGGTTGGATGGGCTTCAATGGCATGCTATTGGACCTGTACAAAAAAAAAATGCCAAATACGTCGCCCAATCGGCTTGGGCTTTTCATGCTCTCGACAACTTTGGCCTTGCAGAAAAACTTTCCCAACAACGCCAAGGGGAGCCCTTGCGTTGCTTTGTCCAGCTGAACATAGCCAACGAGCCAAAAAAAAACGGCATTAGCCCCGCACAATTGCCTGCTTTTCTCCATGCCGTTTCTGCCTTGCGCGGGCTTCACATATGCGGACTTTCTTGTTTGCCTCCGGCTTCAGAGGTGCCTGAAAAAAGCCGCCCCTATTTCAAAGCCTTGGCCACATTGGCCCACAGGCACCAACTTGCAGAGTTGTCAATGGGAACCACTCAGGACTTTCATGTTGCCATTGAAGAAGGGGCCACATGGGTGAGGGTGGGGACCGCCCTTTTCGGGGAGCGGACGCTTCACGAAACATTGCTATAGGCCTATTGGGGGGAAATGCAAGGGGGAGCTGCTCTCCAAAACCACTGGCAGAATTGTAAGTTGTTGGCCCACATCTGTTTTTTGGACTTTTCTCTCAAAACAAAATGCCCGGCATTCTCTATAATTCATTGGTTTTAAAGAGAGAGTACATTGGCGCATTGTTTGCATGGAAAGTTAAAAATATGGAAAAAAAGATGCCAACAATTTCACTTGGCACGAAACCATTTCTGGCAGTCTTTCTGTTGACACATTTGTTGTCCGTGATGGGAATGTGACAGGAAATATTCGAGACGAAAACCTCAACTCGCCCATTGGCGGCGGTGTTCATGCGTTGAGCCAAATAGACGAATCCATTATCCCTTCTTGTGCTAATGATACAAACGGTTCGCAACATGTCGTTTTGTCTTCGCCTGCTGCTCCATCTGCATCTGTTGAAACATTGAATGCGCCAGCCTCAACAGCTGAAAATCCTGCCGAAACAGATGTGCTGGTTGCTTTTATGTCTGCAGCACACATAGGCCCTAATTACCAGAAAATCATTTCTTCGGAGTATGCTATGTTTCCACAGCAGGTCGGTCTTTGGAGGTGTTGTCACATGAACAAATATGTATGGAGTTTGGCGGCGGTATGGGCGTTGTCTCTGGCGGCTTGCGGAGATGACAAGCCGAAAGAGAAGTTGTGTGAAAAGGGCAACACCAGTTGTGAAGTTGCCGAAGACAAGAACGAGGTGGGCTTTATCGCTGAACCTGAAATACCATTCGGTTGGTTTGAAGTCGGCAACGGCAAGTGTGTGGTCGGCTATGACGGCGACTGTGAGATAGGGCAGGTGTGCCTTTCCAGCAAGGGCACCCAAAAGGACCTGCAGGGTGTTTGTACGGACGGACAATGGGACACAAATGGCAAGTTGGTGGCGGTCATGCTGTTTGAAACCCTCATACAAGACGAGCGAAGGGTGGGCTCAATGTCCTATTTTGGTGGGCGAAGTGAAGAGTGCTTTTGGGCCTGCTCAATGGCCTCCGTTATTTTCTTGTGGAGGGGTATTGGCATGGCGCCTGCCACTGTGACGGCGAGAATACAAGGTCCCAATGCCCAGGCAGAGCAGCTCAGAGCAAGTGCACGGGGCGTGGAATATGGCTGCGTGAAAGCCAACAGCACCTTGGAGGGACGACAGCAGTGGACATGTAGTTTCCCTAAAGAGGGCTGGGCA
>WQTM01000002.1 GCA_009786315.1 Pseudomonadota bacterium
ATTGCGGTAGTGATAGGGGGGGGGAACATTTTCCGTGGGGTAGCAGGGGCGACGGGGGGGATGGACCGCTCCAGTGCGGACTATATGGGCATGTTGGCAACCTGCATTAATGCGATGGCGTTGCAGGACGCGTTGGAGAAGCTGAGTGTGCACACCCGGGTGCTTTCGGCCATAAAGATGGAGCAGATTTGTGAGCCCTACATTCGCCGTCGGGCGATGAGGCATTTGGAGAAGGGGAGGGTGGTTATTTTTGCAGCCGGCACAGGCAACCCCTATTTTACGACGGACACGGCGGCGAGCCTGAGGGCCATGGAGATTGGTGCGGATGCCATATTGAAGGCCACGAAGGTGGACGGTGTCTATAACGCAGACCCCAAGGTGGACAGCAGCGCCAAGCGTTACCGCACTTTAGCCTACATGGATGTATTGAAGGCAGGTTTGGCTGTCATGGATTCGACGGCGATTTCTCTGTGTATGGAGAACAAGCTACCCATTGTTGTTTTTAACATTAGCGTTATGGGCAATATATTTAAGGCCATTACGCGCCCTGGCGACATAGGCACCCTGGTTGGTCCCACGCTGACTGCCTGGGCAGACACATAGTGCAGCAAGGAGGAAGCATGTCTCAAAGCGAAGCGTTGTTGAAGGAATTTAAAGGCAAGGTGGAGAAAGCCATAGAGGGCCTGAAGGTGGGGTTGGCGAAGTTTCGCACGGGGAGGGCGAACCTTTCTCTGTTGGACGGCATACGTGTCAACTACTATGGCTCCCCCACCCCGTTGAATGGTTGTGCGGCGTTGGGCGTCCCGGAGCCGCGCCTCATTACCATTAAGCCCTATGACAAGGGCATATTGAGGGAGATAGAGAAAGCCATACGCGAGGCCAATTTGGGACTCAACCCTGTCAGCGACGGGGAGTTGATACGCCTGCCCATTCCGCCGTTGACGGAAGCGCGCCGCAAGGAGATTGCGAAGCAGGTACGTGCGCGCGGGGAGGAGCATAAAATTTCCATTCGCAACGAGCGTCGTGATGCGAATGAGGTATTGAAGGGCCTGCAGAAGGACAAGTTGATTTCCGAGGACGAGTCCAAGCGTATTTCCGAGAAAGTGCAGAAGGAAACCGACGCGGGCATTGTGCGTATAGAGGAGCTAATAGAGAAGAAGGAGAAGGAGGTGATGGAGGTATAAGTGGGCGTCGGCAGCTAAAACAGTTTATTTATGTTACCTTGGCCTGGTTGAGCGCAGAACAGCAGGTTGCCGTGCAGAGGCAACTCTGCGAGCTCGAGTTGAATACCGACAACGGTACCGGGGACGAAGGGCCTTGGGAAGTGCTCCAAGCCTAGCAAATAGCTGGCCAAGGCCCCCATAGCGGGCTGGTGGCCGACCAAGGCGAGGGCCTTCGTATTGCATTCTGCAAGCAAGGACTCAATGGCGCCCACGGGCATGTCAGGCATGAGGGCTTTGTGGGTACGCAAGGCGCCCTCATAGTGCAAGGCGGTGGAGAGCAGTTGGGCGGACTGTACACAGCGTGCCAGGGGGCTGAAGAGGATGAGCTCCAATTTTGCCATATGTACAACCAGGGAGGAGAAGTGGGCAAGCAAGGAGAGTCGGCCTTTTGTTGTCAGTGTGCGCTCTCCGTCGCTCAAGCCTTCGGGAACTTCCGCATCTGCTTCACCATGGCGTATAAGATATACCTTCACGTTTGTCGCCTTCCAGCCTTGTATAAAGGAGTCGAAACTCTCTCTAATAAAGGAGTAGGTTGTTTTGGCATGCGTTGCAACACTTGCGTACAAATTTTGCTGGGTTTGTGTATTTCGTGCCACTCTTGTCCACACGTGGATAAGAGGGAAGTTATTTCCGAGGAGAAGGAGGGGGAGGGGGTGGTGGGCTCTGTTTTTTCGCGTGGGGAATTGGAGGGGTTTTTGGCATATTGGGAGGCATTGGCCGAGGGGGCCAGCATAGTCAAAGAGGAGGAATTGCGGGAGTGGCACAAGCTGTCCCGAGGGCGTATAGAAGCCATAGAGGTGTGGGCGATGCAGTGGGCAGCGCGTTGTGTTATGCCGTTGGAGGTGGGAATGTTGCCTGAAGAAATGCGTCCCATACTGGAGGCAAAAGTAGTCTGTTGGGAGGAGGCGGGGAAAGCGGGAGGCGAGGAGGCGGGCCATTGGTTGAGAGAGCACCACCGGCGCCTCATGGGGTTATGGGAGGCCTGGCTAAAGCGCAGCAGCCCGCCCCCCTCTTAACTGAGCCATGTTTTTTTGGGCCTGCGGCCCGGGCTTTTTTTGGAAAGGGTTCTTTTCGCCCTCCGGGCGGGTTTATTTAACTGAGAATGTTTTTATGGGCCTGCGGCCCGGGCCCTTTTTGGAAACGTTTCTTTTCGCCCTTCGGGCATTGTTCTTTCTGGGCCTGCGGCCCGAGCTTTTTTGCCCTTCGGGCATTTTGCCTCCGGCGGGGAACTTTTTGCTCGCCCAAAAAGTTCCTCAAAAACGGCTCCCTCCGGTGGCCCTGCG
>WQTM01000003.1 GCA_009786315.1 Pseudomonadota bacterium
TTGAGGAACTTTTTGGGCGAGCAAAAAGTTCCCCGCCGGAGGCAAAATGCCCGGAGGGCAAAAAAGCCCGGGCCGCAGGCCCAGAAAGAACAATGCCCGGAGGGCGAAAAGAACCCTTTCCAAAAAAAAGCTCGGGCCGCAGGCCCAAAGAGAACAACGCCCGAAGGGCGAAAAAGCCCGGGCCGCATGGCCCATAAAAACATTCTCAGTTAAATAAACCCCGCCCCAATGGGCAAAAAGAACCCTTTCCAAAAAGGGCCCGGGCCGCAGGCCCAAATCTACGTGCGTGGCGCATGGGCGTTTCCAAGACGCCCCTTGTGCCGAATATCCGTCGCCTTCACCATGAATACCACCATCTCCGCCAAATTGGTGGCGTGGTCCCCTATACGCTCCAGGTATTTTGAGACAGATTGAATTTTCGTCGCCCTATAAATGTTACGGACGTCCTCCATCATATAGGTGAGCATTTCTCGAAAAATTTGCCCATAATAGGAGTCCAGAGTCTGGTCCTTCTCAATCACCTGCTTCGCTTGCTCCACATCCCTATTGACAAAAGCATCCAAAGCACTGCGCACCATCCCCTGCGCAATTTCCGCCATATGCGGCAAATCCATATAGGGCTTGAGGGGAGGCACCATGTTCAACTCCATCACCCGCTCGCAAATGTTGACGCCCAAATCCCCTATACGCTCGAGGTCCGTCACCATCTTCATCACCGTTGTAACAGCACGCAAGTCAGAGGCAACAGGTTGCCTTCTTGCCAACACCCTCAAACAAAGCTCGTCAATGTCCAGCTCCAGCTTGTTCACCTCGCTGTCCAACTCCATCACCCGGTGCGCCAACTCACTGTCCCTCTCCAACAAAGCCTTGAGGCCCCCGGCTATCATCTCCTCCACCTTCGCCCCCATAAAAAGAAGTTGCTCGCGAATTTTGCGAAGCTCTCCATCATATTCCTGCACTGTATGTTTGAATGTCATCATCGCCAACATGCCTTAGCCAAATCGGCCCGTAATATAGTCCTCTGTCCTCTGGTTGCTCGGCTTCGTAAAAAGAATGTCGGTGTCATTATGTTCCACCAACTCCCCCATATAAAAAAAGGCCGTGTGGTGAGACACGCGGGCGGCTTGTTGCATGTTGTGCGTCACAATTATAATGGTACATATCTTCCCAATGCTGTGTATCAACTCCTCAATGCGTGAAGTCGCTATCGGGTCCAAAGCAGAGCACGGCTCATCCATCAGCAATATTTCAGGCTTCAATGCCAACGCCCTTGCAATACAAAGGCGCTGCTGCTGCCCACCGGACAAACTCGCCCCGGAACGGTTGAGAATGTCCTTCACCTCCCCCCACAACGCCGCTTGCTCCAACACCTGCTCCACCAACTCATTCGGACGCGAAACCTTCGTGCCGTTGAGCCTCAATCCCGCCAACACATTCTCCCTAATGGACATCGTCGGAAATGGGTTGGGCCTTTGGAATACCATCCCCACGCGGCTCCTAATCCTGACTGGGTCCGCCTTCTTGTCATAAATGTCCACACCGTCTAAAAATACTTTCCCTGCAACATATGCCTTGGGCACAACTTCATGCATGCGGTTGAGACAGCGAATGAAGGTGGACTTTCCACAGCCGGAGGGGCCAATAATGGCGGTTACTTTCTTCTTCACCACCGAGAGGGAAATGCCCTTTATAATTTCTGCCTTCCCATACCATGCCTGCAAACCCTCTATCCTCATCTTCCCCTCCCCACCTTCTTCTCCCTCTTGAGTACCTGCCGCCCTCTCCATCCCCTCGAGTTGCCCCCCATTGAAAATTTCTGCCCCACCCCCTGCGCTCCTAAACTGAAACATTCGCTTCGCTGTTATCATTATGAATAACTCCGTTTGCTCGTAAGCAGTTTTGCAGCAACATTCAAAACAAGCACCACCAATACCAAAACCAGTGCCGCCGCCCACGCCTGCTGGTGCCATTCCTCATAGGGGGAACTTGCATATTCATAAATTTGGACCGGCAAAGAGCTGATGCGTTTGTTCAAATGAATGGACCAAAATGGGTAGCTGCCTGCCGTAAACAAAAGCGGCGCCGTCTCCCCAAAAGCCCTCGCTATGGCAAGCATAACGCCTGTGGCTATTCCTGACATGCCCGTCGGCAATACCACCTTCAAAATGACACGCCACCTCGCCATCCCCAACGCAAGCCCGGCTTCTCGAAGCGTGTTGGGAATCAACTTTATGAGTTCCTCCGTCGTTCGAATAATGGTCGGCAACATGAGAATGCCCAACGCAATGCCTCCTGCAAACGCAGAAGGGCTGCGCATGGGCACAACAATCCATGTGTAAACAAAAATGCCAATGAGAATGGAGGGAAGCCCCGCCATAACATCCACACAAAAACGCACCACCTTCCCAAAACGGTTCGCACCAAATTCAGAAAGGTAGACGCCTGCAAACACCCCCGTTGGAATTCCAAATAGGCTCGCTATGGCCAACAATACGAAACTCCCGAGGAGCGCACTCCCCACCCCCCCCCCC
>WQTM01000004.1 GCA_009786315.1 Pseudomonadota bacterium
TGGGCGAGCAAAAAGTTCCCCGCCGGAGGCAAAATGCCCGGAGGGCGAGAAAGCGCGGGCCGCAGGCCCAGGAGAAAACAATGCCCGGAGGGCAAAAAAAGCGCGGGCCGCATGGCCCTTAAAAACATTGTCAGCTCCACCCTCATAGGTTAACCACCCATAAAACCACCCCCCTCTTGACGGAGTTTTTATGAATAACAAAAATACCCCCCATTTGTTGCTGAGTAATACGGAGTTTATTCCTGGACATACGGTTAGCCGACATTTGGGCCTCGTCCACGGCAGCACCGTGCGCGCCAAACACGTCGGCCGGGATTTGATGGCTGGACTCAAAAACCTCGTCGGCGGAGAACTCAAAGGCTATACGGAGTTGCTCAACGAGTCGCGTCAGGAGGCCATCGCCCGCATGCTGCAACAGGCCGAAAGCCTCGGCGCCAACGCTGTCCTCAACATCCGCTTCAGCACCTCCAACATTACGGCCGGCGCCTCGGAGCTTTTGGCCTATGGCACAGCCGTCATTATTGAAAAGTCCTAAGGCACAAAGGGTGAATGATGGATATTTTTCTCGCCTTCCTCGGCTTTCTCCTGACGGGTTTTGTTGTCGCCTTGCCATTTTTGCTTCTCTTTGCCATTGGCAAAACCATTGAAAGACGCCACCTCCGCTCCCTCATGGAGCGCGAAGTCAAACTGCAACACATCCTCGTCTCCGCCCAGCGCCACCCCCTCCCCCAGTTTGCGGGCCAACCCTTTTGCCTCGTCAGCGGCTCCGTCGTTATTTCCAGTGACTATTTCAAAACCTTTTTCGCCGCGCTGAAGGGTATTGTCGGCGGGCGCTTGAAGGGCTATGAAACCATGCTGGAGCGCGGACGCCGTGAGGCCATTTTGAGAATGAAAGAGCAAGCAGCACAACAGGGCGCCCAAGCTGTTTTTAATGTCCGCTTGGAAACCTCAACACTCGCCCAAAGGCGAACGAAGTTTGACAAAAACAGCATCGTCTGCGCAGAGTTGCTCGCCTATGGCACGGCCTTTCGCGCGGCTTCCCCTCAGGCTATTTCCCCGCATGCTGTTTCCCTTCATGAAACCGCCTCAAATGTACCAAAATAAGCCCTATGGCCGCGGGGCTTAGGCCCGGTATCCGCCGCGCTTGCCCCAATGTTTCAGGGGCATAGCGCACAAGCTTGTCCCTCGCCTCCTTGGAAACCCCCTCCAAACCTGCTTCCCACCGCCACCCCGGGGGAAAACGCCACCTGTCAAAACGCTCCACCTGGCGAAACCAGGCCGCCTCGGCTTGCGCTATATAGCCAGCATATTTGAGGGTGTTTTCAACCTCCTCGGCTATGCCCTCCTCCAACTCCGGCAAAGGGTGGCGCGGCGTGCCCAACGCCTTCCAACAGGTGCCCGGGCGCTTGAGCGCGTCGGCCAAACCCGCCGCCTTCAGCCGCGCTATTTCACCCTCTATGGCCTCCTTGCGCACCCGCATACGCTCAAACTCGGCGGCGGACAAAAGGCCCAAACGCCAACCCTCCGGCGCCAAACGCAAGTCCGCGTTGCCCTCGCGCAGCCGCAAACGGTGCTCCGAGCGCGAGGTGAGCATGCGAAAAGGCTCGTCCACCCCACGGCCTACCAACTCGTCCACCAATACCCCCATGTGCGCCTCCTGACGGCCTAGGCAAAAAACCGGCGCCCCCTCCAACTTGAGTGTCGCGTTGGCCCCCGCCCAAAAACCCTGCACCGCCGCCTCCTCATAGCCAGAGGTGCCGTTTATTTGGCCCGCCAAATAGAGGCCCTCCACCACCTTGCTTTCAAGCGTGGCCTTCAGCTGCTCCGGCGGTACATAGTCATATTCCACCGCATAGCCAAACCGCTCCACCTGCACCTCCTCCAAACCGGGAATGGTTTTGAGAAAAGCCTCCTGCACGTGCGCCGGCATGGAGGACGAAAGCCCCGCCGGGTATATGAGAGGACTCTCCAAACCCTCCGGCTCCAAAAATACCGAGTGGCGCTCCCGCTGAGGAAAGCGCACCACCTTGTCCTCTACACTGGGGCAATAGCGCGGCCCGCGGCCCTGTATGTCCCCACGGTACATGGGCGAAAGCCCCAGGTTGTCGCGCAACAACTGGTGCGTGGCCTCCGTCGTATAGGTTATGTGACAGGGTATTTGGCGAAGCGGGGGAAACGGAGAGGAGGGTGTGCGGAAGGAGAAGGGCCTCCCCCCCTCCTCCCCCGGCTGTACTGTTGTACGCGCAAAGTTAATGCTGCTTGCAAACAGGCGCGCCGGAGTGCCGGTTTTAAAACGCCCCATGCGAAACCCCAGGCGACGAAGGCACTCGGAGAGTTGCTGGGGCGCCTTCTCCCCCACCCTCCCCCCGGGTGTTGTATTTTGGCCCGTATGCATGAGGCCGTTGAGGAAGGTGCCCGTTGTTATAATGAGGGCGGACAGCGCGAATACCTCCCCGGAGGCCAGGCGGAGGGCGCGCACTTTGGGGGGGGGGGCCTCTCCTTCTCCTTCTACCTCCACCTCTGTGGCTTCCCCC
>WQTM01000005.1 GCA_009786315.1 Pseudomonadota bacterium
CGATGAGGACAGTGGAAGAGGGGAGGGAGTCGACGTCCATGGCTGAGTTATTTATGAGGGGGGGGTGGGGTGGGAGGTATTCAGGATGTTAGCAGGGGTTGTGCCAGGGGGTGGGGTTGTTTGACAAGGACAAACGGTGTAACCTGTTGAGGTACGAAGAAACCGGAGAGATAGGAGGGCGCTTGGTTTTATGCTACATGAGGAAGCAACCGCATGAGCACATACAAAAGTCCAAGCCCGAGATTAACACGGAAGGGGAGCAGTCCCCAGGGGGAAGAGGTCACCCTACGAGGCCACCCTCCAGCGCGAGGGGAGGCCCCCACGCACGGCAAAGCCTCATTGGCACGTGCTGGGGCAGGGCGAGTCCAGTCTTCGAAGCCTTCTCATTTAGGGAGGAAGGGCGGTCTCATTTCGCCGGGCATGCGGCATGCAGAGGATGGAGGAGCGGAGGCGGAGAGGGAGGAGGCGTTAGGGGAGGGTTTGGGGGCGTTGGAGCCGGATTTGGAGGAGCTTCGGGAGCCGGAAGCTGAGAGGGCGTCTTTGGCCTATGACGACAACCGGACGCGCGTGGCTATATTGGCCAAGTTGGCCATTTTGGAAGGGCCCGATGCGGGGAAGGAGGTGCCTTTTGCGGGTATTCGCATGGTATTGGGGCGTGCGCCCAATTTGGAAGTTACGCTCACGGACTTGGCGGTTTCCCGGCGTCACATAGAGTTTGTCCGAGGGGACAATGGCGTACTTTTGAGGGATTTGGGGAGTGGGAATGGCACGCTTGTCAACGGGCGGCAGGCCACGGAGCAGATTCTCGCCCACAATGACATTATTACGGTGGGGACGAGCAGGCTACGCTATATTGACGAGGCCAAGGCGCACATTCCGTTTGAGCCCACGTCCTCCAAGGAGAAGGCACAGAAGGAGGGTGAGGAGCAGACGGGTGAAGCGAAGCAGGAGCAGGCGTTGGCTTCGCAGGAGTTGTCAACGCAAGCCAAGGGCCAAGGGAGTGGGCGAGGCAAGAGGAGGTGGCTTATTGTGGTGAGCGCGGGTGTGTTGTTGTGTTTGGTGGGGGTTGGTTTTTTTGTATACTGGAAGCAGAGGTTGTTGCCTGTGGTGGATGACAGTGCGGTTGTTGAGAGCCTCATGAGTCAGGCGCACAAGGCTGTTGGGGAGGGGGACTATGACGGGGCATTGCGTTTGGTTGGGCAAATAACAGAAACCCGTCCGGGGACAGACATTTCCAATTTCCACAAGCAGATAGAGCTTGAGAGGGAGGTGGACACGAGGCTCCAGCAGGTTGAGGTTTTGGCTTTGCAGAAGGACTTTGAGCAAGCCAAAGAAGCCCTGGGAAAAATTTCTGAAGCCAGTGCTCGTCTCAACGCGAGGCGTAAGGAGCTTTCGGCGCGTATTGCCAAAGAGCAGCAACAATTTCAGATACAGAACATAGAAGAATGGTTGATGTTGGGTGATTTTGATGAGGCTTCAAAGGCGTTGAAGTTATTGCCCAAGGCCCTGCAAGCGGAGGTGGGGCAGAAGATAGCGGAAGGCCGAGTTTCCTATGCAGAAGCGCAGCAGCAGGAGAAGGAGGAGGAGCTGGACAAGCGGAAAGCGGGCAGGCTCCGCGAAACGGAAAGGCGCAAGCAGCAAATAGCCGTGGCGTTTGCGAACGTACAAAGGAAGTTTGGCAGGGAGGAGTGGCAGCGAGCGAAGGACGAGTGTGACAGGGTGATAGATGCATACCCGAAGGATGCGGAAATTCGCAGGCGGGCGAAGGAGTTGCAGAGGCAGATTTTGGAGTTTGGGCAAGCCTATGAGGAGGGCGTGAAGAAATACCAAGGGGGGCAGGTTGCAGCCGCGGCCAAACCTTTGTCCCGGGCATATGCCCTATACCTCAACATGAATCTCTCTTCTGCGGCGGGGGAAGCGTTGAGGGGGATGTTGAGCCAAGCTGCGTTGTTGGCAGGGGAAGAAGCTTTGGCGAGGGGAAATTTTGCAGCGGCCACTGCCCATTGCAAGGAAGCCAACCGTTTGCAGGCTTCAAGTGAGAGGGCCCAGAGGTGCATGCAGAAGTTGGCGGAGAAGGCGGAGGATTTGTTTGGGACGGCCCAGACGCTCCAGGTTTCAAACTCGAAGGAAGCGTTGCGTTATTTTAGATTGGTTATGGAGATGACGCCTGTTTCTTCTCCTTTGCATGAGAAAGCCAAAAAGCAGGTAGGGCTCATGGCAGACAAGGCTTTGGAATAGAGGGGTGGAGGGGCGCTGGGCCTAGGTAGTGTCGTCCAATAAATTTTCGCCCTCCGGGCGGGGTTTATTTAAATTAAGAATGTTTTTTTTGGGCCTGCGGCCCGGGCCATTTTTTGAAATGTTTCTTTTCGCCCTTCGGGCGGGTTTATTTAACTGATAAAGTTTTTAAGGGCCATGCGGCCCGGGCCCTTTTTGAAATGGTTTTTTCTGCCCTCCGGGCGTTGTTTTTTCCTGGGCCTGCGGCCCGGGCTTTCTCGCCCTTCGGGCGTCTTGCCTCCGGCGGGGAACTTTTTGCTCGCCCAAAAAGTTCCTCAAAAACGGCTCC
>WQTM01000006.1 GCA_009786315.1 Pseudomonadota bacterium
GACTCGCCGAGAGGCGAAAACCTGCCCGGAGGGCAAAAACATGCCGGGCCGCATGGCCCATAAAGACATTTCTCAGTTAAAAAACCCCGCCCGAAGGGCGAAAAAGCCCGGGCCGCAGGCCCAAAGAGAACAACCCTCCTTTATGGGAGATGGGAACTCTGGTGGGTAGAGAGAACATATTTTCGAAAATATGTTGTTGAATGGGGTTGCCTACAAATATACACACCTGTTGTTCGGTTTTTTGTCTGGGGCGAATTGGAAGACAGCAATTCCATTTTCCTTCTCATGGGCGCAGGTTTGGAAGTATTTTTCACCCCCAACTTTTTGCTGCATGCGGCTTTCCCGCTGGGCCCTGCCGCGGGCGTGGGAAATTTCCGGAGTTAAATATTTTTTTGCAGCCGAGGCCAAGGCCGGCAAAAACGAGGAAAGAAAAATATGAAACGGAAAGTGGTTGTCATCGGCGGTGGAATCGCCGGGCTCAGCGCAGGCATATATGCGCAAAAATGCGGTTTTGACGTCACCATCCTCGAAAGCCATAGCCTGGCCGGTGGCAATTGCACCTCATGGAAACGGGGCGGTTATTTGTTTGAGGGCGGAATGCACTGGTTGAGCGGCTCCGCCCCCCAAGAAAAACTCAACAGCTTGTGGCGTCATGTAGGGGCGTTGAATGACAACGTGGCCATTCACTACCCTGAGCCGTTTATTGAGTATGACGACAATGGCACCCCCGTCCGCTTCTATCGCAACGTTGACGCTACCGAGCAGCATATGTTGGCACTCTCTCCCGCCGACGCAAAAGAAATTAGGAGGCTGTGCAACCATATACGCAAGGTGAAAAACCTCGCCATCCCCATTACCAACCTGCGTGGCCTCAAAACAACGAAAAAAAACCGCCTCCCCCTCTCCTTGCTTTCTTCCGCTTTGTCGGCACTCCTCCTCATTCGCTCCTTCTCCAAAATTTCAAGAGAGCAATACCTCAGCCGGTTTCACCATGCAGGCATACGAGAAATGCTCCGCGCCTGCACCTCTGAAAGCAATGGCGTCCTGCCCCTGTTTTTTACCATGGGCACCCTTGCCCGCGGCGACGGCGGTTTTCCCGAGGGCGGCTCCCTGCCGTTTGTACAGAGAATGGCCAAAACCTTTGCTTCCCTTGGCGGCCAACTCCTGCTGAATACACGGGCTGAGCGCGTGCTCGTCAAAAACGGCCAAGCAACCGGCGTCATGGCCGGCGACAAACAACTGGACACCAACGCCGTCATTGTCGCCTCTGACACCATGGCAATGGAGCACTTGTTTGACATTCCACCCCAAGCAGCCTGGTTGGAGGAAATGCGCGCCAAAACCCAGCCGACAATGGCCACCCTTGTCTGCCTCGGAATGGGGGTTAGCTTGAAAAAATATAACAATTATATAATATTCAAACTCAAAACGCCGATAAAGTTGGCGGAGCAAACCTATGAGTATTTGAGAGCCAACAACTATGCGGCAGACGCTGTCTATTCCCCCAAGGGCAAAACCGCGATGACTTTTCAACTGGGTGGCGACACCTATGCTTTTTGGAAAAAAGCCAAAGAGGAGGGCCGCTATGAGGAAGAAAAACAGAAAATTGCCCATGAGGTGGTTGCCGCGCTGACAACGCACATTCCCGAAGTGGAAGGGCGCGTTGAAGTCTCCAACGTGGCAACGCCGCTCACCTATGAGCGCTATTGCGCCAACTGGAAAGGCTCGTGGATGACTGAAATGACGCCCGGTATGAAAATGAAAAGCTACCCCGCCGTCATAAAAGGGCTTGAAGGCGTCTACTTCGCCGGACACCGTATGGTGCCGCCAGGTGGCCTCCCCATTGCTCTGCTCAGTGGACGCACTGCTGTCCAATACCTTTGCAGGGACAGAGGGACTTTGTTCGTTTGCGAGGAATAAGAGAAAAACACGCACCCCACCCCAGCGCATGGCCCGAACAAAAACGAGTCCAACAAAGCGGTTTTGCCAAAGCGGAAGCGGGCTGCTAGAGGGCGCGCCTTTGGGTGGCATAGGCCTCAATCCCCACTTGTGGGGCAGAAGCCAATGAGCCCAACGGGCATTTCATGCAGGAGAAACTTTGCCACCCGCGCCGTACGGCTTCGTCCAGGCACCCATCATAGTGGGAGCAATTCAGGTTGCGGTGCATTTCTACGCTGGCCCTCCGAGGGCCCGCTTCTGGGTTGATGCTCTGCTGTAACTCGGTGGGAATCGGCTTCATTCAGTCAAGTCTCCTCGTCCTCAAAAATGGCCTTCAACCCCCAACAAACCCCTTCAAAAAGATGACGAGGCACGGGTTTAAACCTAAACTCATGAGAATGTCAACTTGGCCGGGCTTCTTCTTCTCTCTGTTGCTCCCCTGGGCCGTATATGCTCAGTCCTCCTCCCTGCTGGACGCCCTCCGTCTGCAACAACCCCACGCCATTCAACTCGCCCACCAAGAGTTGGACTCCTGCCAAAAAACCTCCTGCCCCCAACTCGCTACCCTCCAACTCCTTATGGGCACCACCTACCTCTCCCAGGAAGAGGCTCCCAAAACCCTCACCCC
>WQTM01000007.1 GCA_009786315.1 Pseudomonadota bacterium
CGCCCGGAGGGCGAGAAAGCCCGGGCCGCAGGCCCAGAGAGAACAACACCCGAAGGGCGAAGAGAAACATTTCAAAAAACGGCCCGGGCCGCAGGCCCAGGAAAAAACAACGTTTGGAGGGCAAAGAAAGCCGGGCCGCATGGCCCATAAAAACATTTCTCAGTTAAGAGGCCCGGGCCGCAGGCCCAAACCCCCCTCCTTTATTCAACGTTTTGCACCTGCTCCCGAATGCGCTCCAACTCCGCCTTCACCTCAATGACGAGCAATGAAATTTCGGAGTGCTGGCTTTTGGAGCCAATGGTGTTTATTTCGCGCCCCATTTCCTGCAACAAAAAGTCCAACCGACGCCCGACGGGCTCTCCTGCCCCCAAAAGTGTTTCCATTTGCATGCAGTGTGTTTTCAGGCGTGTCAACTCTTCGGCAACGTCCGTCCTCTCCGCGAAAACCACCACCTCCTGCATGAGGCGCTGCGGCTCCATGGGAGTGGCCAACAACTCACTCAGGCGCGCCTCCAAACGGCTGCGAAAGTCCTGAATGGCGGAGGCACTCAGCGTTTCCAATTTCTGCACGTGCGCACCTACGTTGGAAAGGCGTTGGCGAATGTCAACGCAAATGGCCTCCCCCTCTGCCCTGCGCATTTCCAATAACTGCCCCAATGCCTCCTCCAATGCCTTCTGCAAGGCCACCGCCGCTACCTCCGTGTCATAGGGTGTCTCCTCCAACTTTAATACGCCCGGCAGGAGGAGCCAGTCCTTTAGGTTTAACTCCAATGGGGCCCCCAATACTTGGCGCATTTCCTCAAACAACTTGCGGTAGCTTTGGAGCAATGCAAAGTCCGCTTGAGGCGAGGACAAGGCAACACTCTCTTGGCTGTGTTTGACAAATACCTCTATGGCACCCCGGGAAAGCTTGGCCTTGAGAAAGCGCACCAACGGGGCCTCACACGCAGCCAACTCCTTGGGCAAACGTACGCGAATGTCGCAATATTTGTGGTTGACGGAGCGGAGCTCCACCAACAACTCCTCTGCGCCCAACAATGCCTTGGCAGCCCCAAAACCTGTCATGCTCAAAATCATTCTGCGGTGCTAAGGAGTTTTCTCGCACAAGTCAAACCAGCTTCACGCTAAGCTTCACTTTTATGTCTCCCTTGCGCAAATGGCCTGAGTTGTGGGCCAAAACCTTGGCCGGCCAACTCGCCGCTACGCTGCTTTGGCGCCCCCAACGGCGCCTTTGGGCCCAAAACCTCAGCCGCGCTCGCAAAGTGCTGCTTGTGCGTGTGGACAACCGCGTGGGGGAGGCTTTGTTGCTGACGCCCCTGCTGGAGGCCTTGGCCCCATATGCCCAAATAGACGTGTTGGTACATGCCAAAACGGCGCGCGTGCTGGAGGGCCACCCCCACATTTCCAGGCTTTTCCCCCTCAGCCAACGCAGCCTGCGCCTGGGCCCCCTCTCCAAAAACATTGCCCAACTGCGCAAACAACGCTGGGATGTTGTTGTTAACTGCACCAACTGGAGTGCACCCTCTGTCAGCGCCAGCTTGCTTGCACGGTGGGTTGCGCCTGCCACACCGGTTGTGGGCCCCGCATGCCATGTGGCAAAGGCACTGGCGGACATTGCCGTGCCGCAACGCGAAAACAGCTGCGCCGAAGTCCTCCAACGCCTGCACCTGCTGGGCCCTCTGGGGTTTCCCCTTGAGGACAACTATACCATGAGTTTTAGGAAGCCCCGCCTCTCCCCTGCCTTTGAGGACTGGCTTTCCCCAATGGCCTCCCGCCCCCTCGCTGTCCTTAACCCCGGCTCCCGCCTTGCCTCAAGGAGAGTACCTCAGGAGGTTTTTGTGGGCCTTTGCCAAAGGCTTGTTTCCCTCGGGCGTATGCCGTTGGTGGTGTGGGGCCCCGGGGAGGAGGTATTGGCCAGGCAACTGGTGGAGGCGGCACCAGGCAGCGTGTTGGCCCCCCCTACCAACTTGGACGAGTTGGCGGCGCTTATGCAGCGTGCGCGGTGTACTGTTAGCAACAATACGGGGCCTATGCACTTGTCCGTGGCCGTGGGGGCCCCCACCTTCTCCCTCTTTTATAAAATGCCCATGGAGCGTTGGGGACACCACCACCCTCCCCACCTCTGTGTGGACTTGAGTCCCCTCCAGGAGGACATTGCCGCCATGGCTGAGTTTGCCGTGCAGGCTTTGGGCCGTTTTTATGAGGGGCTGGGTTGAGTGGCGAATATTTAACAGCCTCAACGCTGAGGTTGCAGGGCCCAGGGTTTCCGAAAAGGAAACTCAAGCATGCAAGCGCTCGCGAAACCATTGTGCAAGCTGGTTTTTTTGAAGGTTGCCGGCGGCGAGGGCTTTTTCACCCTCCAGACGTTGTTCTTTCCTGGGCCTGCGGCCCGGGCTTTTTTTGGAAATGTTTTTCTTCGCCCTCCAGGCGTTGCTCTCTCTGGGCCTGCGGCCCGGGCTTTTTTGGGAAATGTTTCTCTTCACCCTTCGGGTGTTGTTCTCTTTGGGCCTGCGGCCCGAGCTTTTTCGCCCTCCGGGCATTCTGCCTCCGGCGGGGAACTTTTTGCTCGCCCAAAAAGTTCCTCAAAAACGGCTCC
>WQTM01000008.1 GCA_009786315.1 Pseudomonadota bacterium
CCCTATGGCCACCTCCAACCGCTTGCCCCCCCCCCCCCCGCCTGCCGCCCCCGGGCCCAAACCCCCCTGGTTGAAAATACGCCCTCCACAGGGCGCCACCTATGAGCGCCTCAAGGGTTTGCTGAGCCAAAGCCGCCTGGCCACGGTATGCGAAAAGTCCCGTTGCCCCAACCAGAGCGAATGTTGGAGCAGCGGCACAGCCACCGTTATGCTGATGGGGGACATATGCACGCGGGCCTGCAAGTTTTGCCATGTACCCACGGGGGCGCCGGCCCCGCTGGACGAGGGGGAGCCTGAGGCTTTGGCCCAGCTGGTAAAGGACTTGTCCCTGCGCTATGTGGTGTTGACTTCCGTAGACAGGGACGACTTGCCCGACGGGGGTGCAGCCCACTTTGCACGCGCCATTGCCGTGCTGCGCGAGGAGAGCCCGAAGACGCTGGTGGAGGTGTTGGTTTCCGACTTTCAGGGCAACAGGCAGCATTTGGCGCAGGTGGCCCAGGCCCGGCCCGCCGTTGTTGCGCACAACCTGGAGACGGTGGAGCGGTTGACGCCTTTTGTGAGGGACAGGAGGGCGGCCTATGGGCAGTCCCTGGAGGTGCTGCGTTTTTTGAAGCAACGCCCCGAGGGGTTTTATACGAAAAGCTCCCTCATGGTGGGCCTGGGGGAGGAGGAGGGGGAAATAGAGGAGGCCATGGGGGCGTTGCGCGCGGTGGGGGTGGACGTGCTGACGTTGGGGCAATATTTGCAGCCCTCCCCCCTACACCTGCCCGTACAGCGTTTTGTAAGGCCGGAAGCCTTTGAGGCCTATGCACGCCTGGGCAAAGCCATGGGCTTCCTCTATGTAGCCGCAGGCCCCCTCGTACGCTCCAGCTATAAGGCGGCAGAGTTTTTCATACAAAACCACCTCGGGGGTTTGCAGCAGGGTGGCCCGGGCTAAGTGGGCGCCCCCCGGGGGGTACCCCCCCATTGGTTTTGGCGGCGACGGCAACTTGGAGGGGCACCCCGCACACCAGGGGGTGCTCCGCACAGGGGGGAGTACCCCCCTGGGAAGGGGGTGGTGGGCTACGGAGCAGCAGGGGAGGGCAGCAAGCAGGGGGGAGGGCAGTACATAGGGGAGGTGGCACAACCGTGGTGGGGTATAGGCCGGTTTCAATGGGACATGCGCTCAACGCGGACGCGCCAACAAGCTTCTCCGGAGTTTGCTGGTGGAGTGGGAGGAGGCAGGGAGCGCGTTTGGGTGGCATGAGTTGAGCAAAAACGCAGTCCAACGAAGAGAAAGTGTCAAAGTGGAACCGGTCGAGCGGGGCAGGTGCTAGAGGCCACATACTGGAGAGGTATTTTGGAAAATTTTCGCAACTTACTCCATAGGGCGCAGACAGCCGAGGTACAGGGCAACCATGCTGAAGCCATGGCCTGCCTACGCCAGGCAGCGGCCTTATGCCAACAGGCGGGCCTTGAGGCCAAGGCGCAGAAAATATTCCGCCACCTACGGCGCCTGGAGGCGCATGGCCCCCGGCTGCCGGTTACCCCTGCGGCTCTCTCGCCTTCTGTTGGCCCTGCTGGCCCCACTGCCTCTGTGGCCCCCACGCCCTCTGAGGCCAGGGACACGCCCCCCCAAGCCCAGTGTGTATTTTGCAAGGGGGAAGCCGAGGGGGGCTGGCAGGGAGAGAGTGGCCTATGGCTATGTGGGGCCTGTCTCCGGAAGGCTTTGGGCGCAGGGGAGGTGGGGGAGCCATGAAGGCGTTGCGGGTGAGGAGTTTGGGGCCCACCCCCTATGCTGAGGGGCTGGCATTGCAGCAGCATATTCAGTCCGCGCAGAGGGAGGGGGTGGAGGGGGACTGCCTGCTGTTGTTGGAGCACCCGCCGGTGGTGACGTTGGGGCGCTCAGCGCATGTGGAGCACCTGTTGGCCACCCGGGAGGCCTTGGTGGCGCAGGGCATAGAGTGTTGGGAGGCGGACAGGGGGGGGGACGTCACCTACCATGGCCCGGGGCAGTTGGTAGGCTACCCTTTGTTGAAGCTGGAGGGGGCATGGCAGGACGTCAAAAAGTACATACATGCACTGGAGGAGGTACTCATTCAGGCCCTAAGGCCCTGGGGGGTGGAGGGGAGGAGGGAGGCTCGGTGGCCCGGCGTCTGGGTAGAGAGTCGGCATGGGGGTTTGCGCAAGCTTGCCGCCATAGGTGTACACATGTCCCGTTGGCATACGCGCCACGGGTTTGCGTTGAATTTGGCGCCGAGGCTTGAGCATTTTGGGTTGATTGTCCCCTGTGGCATTCGGGAGGCGGGGGTGACTTCTGTTGAGGCGGAGTTATGGGCGGCGCCCACGCGTGCGCAGGTGGAGCCTTTGCTGGTAGCGGCATTTTGTGAGGTTTTTGGGTATATTCTTTCCCCCTAGGGGGGGTTGCCCTCCGGGCGGGGTTGTTGGTTGCTAACTGAGAATGTTTTTTTTGGGCCTGCGGCCCGGGCTTTTCTCTGAAACATTTCTTTTTGCCCTCCGGGCATTGTTCTCTTTGGGCCTGCGGCCCGGGCTTTTTTGCCCTCCGGGCATTCTGCCTCCGGCGGGGAACTTTTTGCTCGCCCAAAAAGTTCCTCAAAAACGGCTCC
>WQTM01000009.1 GCA_009786315.1 Pseudomonadota bacterium
CATCCTGAATACCTCCCACCCCACCCCCCCCTCATAAATAACTCAGCCATGGACGTCGACTCCCTCCCCTCTTCCACTGTCCTCATCGTCGATGACGATAAGGCCAACTTGGACTCTGTCTGCAAAATATTCCAAAGAGAAGGTTTCCAAACACTTGCAACCACCCAAGGCAAAGAAGCCCTCGAGTGGCTTTTGAAACCCGAAATCAGCGTCGTCGTCAGTGACTTGATGATGGCTGGCGTCGACGGCCAAGAGTTGCTGCGCGCTTGCCGCTCCATGCGCCCGGACGTTGAATTCATCCTCATGACGGCCTATGCCACCGTGGAAACAGCTGTGTCCGCCATGAGAGAGGGCGCTTATGACTTCATCACCAAACCCCTCAAACGCCACTCCCTTGTCCGCGCTGTCGAAAAAGCCCTCGAAAAACAAGCCCTCGTCAGAGAAAACCAAACCCTGCGCGCACGCCTGGGCGTGTTGGGCTCCAAAGCGCTTGTCGGCCAATCCCCCGCCTTCCGCGCCTTCTATGACAGCCTCCTCCAAATTGCCCCCTCCACCGCCTCCGTCCTCCTCACTGGAGAATCCGGTACGGGCAAAGAGTTGGCTGCTCGCGCATTGCACGGCTTCTCCCTCCGCGCCAAACACCCCTTCGTCGCCGTTAACTGCGCCGCCTTGCCAGAGTCCATTCTGGAGGCAGAGTTGTTCGGCGTCGAGCGCGGCGCTTATACGGGGGCCGTCAGCAAGAGGGATGGGCGCTTTGTACGCGCAGACAAGGGGACACTTTTCCTGGACGAGGTGGGGGACATGAGTCCAACCGCTCAAGTTAAACTCCTGCGCGTCTTGCAAGAGGGGGAAATTGAACGCCTGGGGGGAAACCAACCCATTCGGGTGGACGTTCGCTTCATCGCCGCTACCAACAAAAACCTGCACAAGGAAGTCCAAGAGGGTCGCTTTCGCGAGGACTTGTTCTATCGCCTCAATGTCGTCGAGTTGCACCTGCCTTCCCTGGCCTCACGACGCGAGGACATTCCCCTCCTGGCAGAGCACTTCCTCAAACACTTCTGCCTCAAAAACAACAAACCCCTGCAAGGACTGACAGCCGAAGCCCTGGAAACACTCGAAAACCACGCCTGGCCCGGCAACGTGCGCGAGTTGGAGCATGCCATGGAGCGCGCCGTCGTCCTGTGCCGAAATACCCTCGTCGAGTTGTCGGATTTGCCCGAAAACGTACGCAAAGGCCCCAAAGGCTATGCCAGCCAAATTGTCATCCCCATAGGAACACCCATGGAGGAAATTGAGCGCCGCGTTATCCACGAGACACTGCGCTATACCCGCGGAGACAAAAACCTCGCCGCCCGCCTGCTCGGCATCGCCACCCGCACCATCTACCGTAAACTCGCTACCGACGAAACCGAACTGCCCCCTCCACCAGCCCCTCTTCAACACCCTACCTCCCCCTCGCCTCTGCCCCTTCCCCTTAAGCCCACCAATGACAGCTCGTCATGAATCCCCTCGCCACCGCGCCATTTTGGCAACACCAAAGCCCCTCTGCCTTCGCCTCCTCCTATAAAATTCAATGCGTTATGGAAAAATCCGTGGCACCACATTTGCAACAAACCCAAAGGTGGAGTTCTTGTTCAAAAGAAATTTCTGGCTCGTCTGGCTGCTCTTCCTCGGAGTCGCCGCGTGGCTCTCGGCTCGCTTGGCCTCCTTCCTCATCGCCTCTTCCTTTCAAATAACACCCCAACACGTTGAAATCGCTCACCCAAAAGCCGACTTTAGCCCTACCAAACCCCAGCTGGACATCTCCCCCCTGGCCAAATTGCTCGGCGTGGAGTTGGCCTCCCCCAATATGCTCGCCCACACAGCCCCCTCCAATGACGTCGACGACAACAACCTCCCTAGAAGCAGCCTCCCCGCACGCTTGCTCGGTACGCTCATCTCCTTCCCCCCTCAATGGTCCCTCGCTTCTATCCAAAATACCACCACACAAAAACCCTTAAGCCTCGCCGTCGGAGACCAAATTGAAGGCGCTTCCATTGCTGTTATTGAGCGCAACAGAGTCATCATCGTCAACAACGGCAATAGAGAGTATATCGACGCAAACGCGCCAGGCGCCCCGCCTCCCCCTTCTCTTGCCTCCTCTGCTGCCCAGGCCGACGCCACTTCCAATATCCGAGAGCTTTCCCCCAATAACTATGAAGTCCCTCGCAATGAGCTCGACAAAATGCTCGGCAACCTCAGCGAAGTCGCCATGCAAGCTCGCATCGTCCCCGCTTTTAAGGACGGCTCCTCCCAGGGCTTTCGCCTCTATTCCATCCGGCCTAACTCCTTCTATCAAAAAATCGGCATCCAAAACGGCGATATTGTCAAACGCATCAACGGCTTTGACATGAATAGCCCCGAAAAAGCTTTGGAGCTCTATTCCAAACTCAGAGACTCCTCCCGCGTTGACTTGGAAATTGAACGCGGCGGAGCCTCCATCAAAAAAACCTATAACATCCGCGCGCCATGAGACAACTCACCGCCCTCTCCTTCCTCCTCCTCCTGTTCTCCGCCTACAGTGCAAACGCTCAACCCGAAACCGAAAATGCACCCCCACCCACTGCACCCCAAAACCTCCCC
>WQTM01000010.1 GCA_009786315.1 Pseudomonadota bacterium
CCCCCATCAATGCCCCCCCCGCCTGCCCCCCCCTAGGAGTCTTGGTTCCATGAATAAGGAAGTTGCCCTCCAAACGCCCTCCTCAACCCCTGCCCCCAACATGCCTGTGAGAGGCATGCACATTCGACGCTTGTTTACGACGCCGGGTGTGGAGCCTGCTGACGAAATTGCCTGGGAAATGCATACGGCGGTTATTCATGGCGAGGACGGAAAACCCGTCTTTGAGCAAAAAAACCTCGAAATCCCCAAAGCCTGGTCCCCCCTCGCTACCAACGTCGTCGCCTCCAAATATTTCCGCGGAGCGCTGGGTACACCCCAACGAGAGTCCTCCGTCCGCCAAATGGTGGGCCGCGTCGTGGGCCAACTGGCCAAATGGGGTGAGGCCGGCGGTTATTTCGCAACCCCCGCCGACAAAGAGGCCTTCGAGGCGGAGCTCAAACACCTCGTGCTGCGCCAAAAAATGGCCTTCAACTCCCCCGTCTGGTTCAACGTCGGC
Source organism: Pseudomonadota bacterium (assembly GCA_009786315.1). GTDB lineage: Bacteria > Myxococcota > Myxococcia > Myxococcales > Myxococcaceae > WRKR01. The sequence goes on from WQTM01000010.1 coordinate 497, forward strand.
GTCGAAGAAAAAGCTCAATGCTCGGCCTGCTTCATCAACTCCGTCGAGGACTCCATGTCCTCCATCCTCTCCTTGGCCAAAACCGAAGGCATGCTGTTTAAGCATGGCTCCGGCACCGGCAGCAATTTGTCCACCCTGCGCTCCTCCAAAGAGTTGCTGGCCGGCGGAGGCACAGCCTCAGGGCCCGTCAGCTTTATGAAAGGCTTTGACGCTTTCGCAGGCGTCATTAAGTCCGGCGGCAAAACACGCCGCGCAGCCAAAATGGTCATCCTCAACACCAACCACCCTGACATTTTGGAATTCATCCAATGCAAAGCCTTGGAAGAGAAAAAAGCCGCAGCGCTCATTCAGGCTGGCTATGACGGCTCCTTCAATGGAGAGGCCTATAACTCCATTTTCTTCCAAAACTCCAACAACTCGGTGCGCGCCAGCGACGCCTTCATGCATGCCGTGGACAAGGACAGGGAGTGGACTACCTTCTCGGTACGCGACAACCAACCCATGCAAACTTATCAGGCACGCGAGTTGTTCCGCGAAATCGCCAAGGCCACTTGGTATTGCGGGGACCCGGGCATGCAGTTTGACTCCACCATTAACGCCTGGCACACCTGCCCCAACTCAGGACGTATTCATGCTTCCAACCCCTGCAGCGAGTATATGTTCCTCGACGACTCCGCCTGCAACCTGGCTTCGCTGAATCTCATGACGTTTCGTACCATAGAGGGCGCCTTTGACGTTGAGGCCTTCTGCCAGGCCGTGGAGCTCACCCTGTTGGCTATGGAAATTATTGTAGGGGCCGCCACCTATCCTACACCCAAAATTGGTGAAAACTCCCTCGCCTTCCGCCCCCTGGGCTTGGGCTTTGCCAACCTGGGCGCCTTCTTGCTTGCCAGTGGCCTGCCTTATGACTCGGACGAAGGACGCGCCCTCGCCGGCGCCTTGTGCTCACTCATGGGCGGCTGCGCCTATTTGCAGTCCGCCAAAATGGCGGAGCGCTTTGGCCCCTTCGCCCAATATTCCAAAAACCGGGAGGCCATGCTCGGCGTCCTGCGCCAACACGCCACCGCCGCCCAAAAACTCCCCTCCACCCAAGTGGACACCACCCTCTGGGAAAAACAAAAAGCCTGCTGGGAAGAGGCCCTCGCCCTCGGAGAAGTCCACGGCTTTCGCAATGCACAAACAACCGTGCTGGCCCCCACCGGCACCATCGGCTTTATGATGGATTGTGACACCACAGGCATTGAGCCGGACATCGCCCTTGTCAAATATAAAAAATTGGTGGGCGGCGGCATGCTGAAACTCGTCAACCAAACCGTGCCCATGGCCTTGGAAAAACTGGGCTACCGCGCCGAAGAAACCAAAGCCATTCTAAGCTATATTGATAAAAACGACAGCATTGAAGGCGCCCCCTTCCTCAAACCCCAACACCTCCCCGTCTTTGACTGCGCCTTCAAACCCCGCAAAGGTAACCGCTGCATCCACCCCATGGGCCACCTCAAAATGATGGCCGCCTGCCAACCCTTCCTCTCCGGCGCCATCTCCAAAACCGTCAACATGCCCCACGAAACCACTGTGGAGGAAATTGAAAACACCTATATGGAAGCCTGGCGTATGGGACTTAAGGCCGTGGCCATCTATCGCGACGGCTGCAAACAAACCCAACCCGTTAATGTCAGTACCTCCAAAGAAGCCCCCACTCCCCCCAAAGAGGAACGCCTCGCCCGTAAACGCCTGCCAGCAGAGCGCCGGGCCATTACGCATAAATTCTCCGTGGGGGGACATGAGGGCTATTTGACGGTGGGTATGTATGAGGACGGTAACCCCGGAGAGTTGTTTATTACGATGGCCAAAGAGGGCAGTACCGTCTCCGGCCTCATGGACTCCTTCGCCACCGCCATCTCCCTCACCCTCCAATATGGCGTCCCCCTCCCTGTCCTCGTCGACAAATTCAGCCATACACGCTTCGAGCCTTCGGGCTTTACGGGTAACCCGGAGTTGCCTTTGGCAAAATCCATTACGGACTATATTTTTAGGTGGCTCGCCCTCAAATTCCTCAAACCTGCTCCCCAGGAAGAAACCACCTCCCCCCACCCCTCCTCTGCCCCTGAAATGCTCCAAGGACAACAACACCCC
>WQTM01000011.1 GCA_009786315.1 Pseudomonadota bacterium
CGCTCCCGCCCTCGCCCCCAGGTTTTCCACCGCCGCCATATTTTGAGTTTAATGGAACCATAGCGCCCAACCCGCTCATTTCGAGAGGCAAGCCGGCCTTCAGCTCCACGGGGCAAGCTTCTGCTGTCAACAATGGGAACTACCGTTGGGACGGTGGGACATGGACAGGGTGGCAGGGGGCGTGGGTGGCGATTCAGCTGGGGGCGGGCCCCAGCCGTATTTTGTTCCAATGGTCCGCAGGGGCAAACTACAACTACACGGACACAGCGAACGTGCCGAGTGCATACCGCATAGAGGTGTCCTCCAACTCGACGAATGGGGCGGATGGCAACTGGGTGGAGGCGGTGACTGTGACGGGCAATGCTGTGCGCACGCGCACGCACCTTGTGCAGGATTTTGAAGGCATGTCCTGGGTACGCATGCATATACTCTCGGGCGGTGCCAACCTGGATGAGATTGATGTTTATGACGCCAGCCTGGGCAGTTTTGACAGTTGGTTTTTCCTTGGGGACTCCATAACGGCGCATGCTTTTGACCGCTCCAAGGCACACGGCTCCTTTGCGGAGCTTGTGCACGAGAGGTGGCCGAACTTTTTCCCCGTTGTTGTGAATGGTGGCGTAGGCACAGAGAAGACGGGGAATGGCCTGAACCGATTGGACAGTGCGCTTGCAGAACACAGGGCCATTCAATTTTGGGCGGTGTGTTTTGGCAGCAATGACGTAGGCGACGGCAATAACGGCTGGGGGCTGGACACCTTTCGCCAAAACCTATTGCGCATTGTGGAACGCATTCAGGCGGCGGGGCGTATTCCCGTCATTCCGCAAATACCTTTCATTTGGGATGCGAACCAGAGTGAGGACCAGCGGGAGCAGGAGGGATGCAGGCTCCGGCGACCGGACCTCCCCAAATTCAACAAAGTTATTGACGAGATAATTGAGCAGACGGGGGCGCTTCCGGGCCCGGACCTCTATACCTATTTTTCTATGCATTGTGAACAATTTCCAAGGAACGACGGTTTGCACCCCAGTGCAGAAGGCTACCAGGCGATGAACAGGCTTTGGGCGGAGGCCATGGCGACCATTTATGAGACATATAGTAGCCCGCCGCATAACACTGATTGACACATATTGAGCACGCAATAACTCTATGGTTGAGTGGAGGGTGTGGGAGAATTTTATGGTATACAGAGGCAGAGATATGTTCAGATTATGTCTTGTGGTATGGTTGATTTGTTTAGGGGCCTGCGCAGGGGAAGCGGGAGAGGATGGTGAAGAAGGCGGTGGCAGCGGGTGCAGCGGCAGCAGGAGGGAGTGCCAAGGCGAGAATTGTTTGGAGCTCCCTATTCCTGAAGGGTTTCCGAAAACCTTGGTTTCTGCAGGCAAGAGGACAACCACCTCCAGTGGCCAAAGTGCGGCCATGCTGGTGGATGGAAAGTTTCGCAATTCGACTTCATGGAATGCAGGGAGAAAGCTGCCGGCCTGGGCGGCAATTGAGGTGGGTGATGGAATGACGGAGCTGCTTTTGTCATGGACCTCTTCCGGCAACTATAACTACCTCGAAATACGCTATGGAGCCCCCACCTCCTATAGGATTGAGACTTCTGCAAACAGCACCAATGGAGAAGACGGCGAATGGACACAGGTGCGAACCGTCACCAACAACACGGTGCGTGCGAGGACGCATTGTGTTCCCTTTGAGAACCAGCGCTGGTTGCGTTTTGTGGTGCTCGACGACACGGGCACAGAAAACGGTGCGCAGATAGATGAGATTGAGCTGCACGACAACTCCGAAGGGAAGGTGGACGGCTGGTTTTTCTTTGGCGACTCCATAACGGCCCACGCTTTTGACCGTCAGGAAGCTCAAAACCCGGCCTTTGCAACCCTCATGTGGGCAGCCGACCAAAACCACTACCCCCTCCAAGTGAATGGCGGTTATGGAAACGACACAGCGCGATGCATTCCAAACCCGGCTTACCCGGAGAGGCCCTGCTCCTTGGACAGACTCAAGAAGGCTTTGGATGAAAACGACGGCTATAGAGTCGTCGCCATTGCTTTGGGCACCAATGACTTTGGCGCCATGAATGAATACCGCACGGCCATGGAAGCCCTCATTCGCGAAGTGCAAAACCGCGGCAAAATTGCCATCGTCCCTCGCATTCCCTGGGCCATGGAGCGCAGCGAAGCCACCCAGGAGGCAATGAACCAGGTTGTGGAGGAATTGAAACAACGCTTCAACCTTCCGCAAGGTCCTGATTTTTATGAATATTTTCGCGCACACCCCGAGCAGATGGAAAATGTTTTGCACCCCGACGAACAAGGTTACAAGGAGATGAACCGCCTGTGGGCTCAGGCCGCCAAAGCCGTTCCCAAACCCTGAAGCGGGCACCCTGTTGGTTGTCTACAAAAGCTCCAACATAAAGAGTTTCAGCAAGAGCAGCGGTTTGACGCCCAGCCTGCATGAAATGTATGCTAAAGTTCTTCTTGCTGAAAGGCGTACTGTTGGTTTTTTCGAATTTTGCAACGTGTTTGAGGGGTGAAAAAGTGGGTACCGGGGAAAAAGCTGCTGTTTTCAGGTTGTTTTGGGTTGCTCTGGGGGTGGCCTTTGCGTCTTTGGCCTGTGACAGTGTGCCAAGCTCTGGGTTTGAGCCAAAGCTCAGCGTGAGTG
>WQTM01000012.1 GCA_009786315.1 Pseudomonadota bacterium
TGAAGACGCGGTCCCCCCCCCCCTTCTCGTCGGTGAGCACCAGAGAGCCCTTCCCCTCGCGCAAGGCCGCCTCCACCGAGTCCGCGAGGCGCTCCCCTATTCCCTCGCCCATAATAAGACGGTCTATGACGAGAAGAATGTCGTGTTTGTGTTTTTTGCTGAGCGCAAATTTCTGCTCCAAAGAAACCAATTTGCCGTCAATGCGTGCGCGTACAAACCCCCGTTTGAATGCGTCCTGGAGCAACTCTTTGAATTCCCCTTTGCGTTGCTGGACAAGTGGCGCCATCAACTGGAATTTTTGTCCCGCAGGCAATTTGAGAATTTCATCCGCAATTTGCTGGGCACTTTGGTTGCTGACGCGCTGGTTGCAGTTGGGGCAATGTTGGACGCCCAGCGAGGCATAGAGTACACGCAGAAAGTCATGAATTTCAGTGACAGTACCCACCGTGGAGCGGGGGTTGGAGGAGGCGGCCTTCTGCTCTATGGAGATGCTGGGGGAAAGTCCGCGAATGCTGTCATATTTGGGCTTTTCAAGCTGCCCCAGGAACTGCCTGGCATAAGCGGACAGGCTTTCCACATAGCGCCGCTGCCCTTCTGCATAGAGGGTGTCAAAGGCCAGGCTGCTTTTTCCACTCCCAGAGACGCCCGTGAAAACGACAAGCTGGTATTTGGGTATATGGAGGGAGATGTTTTTCAGGTTGTGCTCCCTCGCGCCTTTTATTTTGAGGTATTCATGTTTCTGCATGCGAAGCTGGCATACAACCCTCTGTTGCCGTACCCAAAACTTTTTGTGGGTGCCTTATTTTCTTTGAAATGTGGTGAAAGAAGCGCCTAAGTCAGTGCAAATGGCGCGCAAGGGGGGGGGCGTCGAGGCTTGGCCATTTTTGAGTTTTCAATGTTTTTTAGGTTTTTGACAGGAGGTTTGTTGTGAGAGTTGGGTGCTTTCTAAGCGTAGCCCTGGCTGTTGCTTTGGGAATGGGGGGGTGCGAGGGCTGTTTGAAGAAGCCAGAAGCACCCGAAGCCGGGGTGGAGGCTGTTGCTTCTGAGAAAATACCTATGGAGGTGTTGGAGCCTTTGCCTTTGCCGCCTGTGTTGGAGGGGATGCAGGCGTCAACGCTCACAGAGGAGGAGGCGTTGGAGGTGGTGGCAAGCAACTCTGAAAATATGGAGGACCAATTTGGGCCGACGGTTGTTTTTTCGGAGCCTGTGCAGGTTTTGGATGGGGGGCCCATTTTGGTGAACGGCCAGCCTTTTGCTTCGCTGGAGCCCCAGTTGGAGGGGGAGTGGTGGTGGTTGGGCTCCACCACCGCAGAGTTTGTGCCCTCAAAGCCCCCCATGTTGTCGACAGAATACACGGTACGCATTCATGCAGGGTTGAGGGCGTTGAATGGGGCAGAACTCAAAGAAGAATATGTTTTTGTTGCACAAACTGAGCGTGTCCGTTTCCTTTCACTTTCCCCTGAGGCGAACCATGCGCGTTTGGCGCTGTCTCCCAAAATAGAGTTGGTTTTCAGCCAGGCGGTGGACGAGAAGCAGTTGTTGGAGAGGGCTGTGCTGAAGCAGAGTGGGGAGGATATGCCCATTCCGTTGTGGCTTGAGGAAAAGTTTACACAGAAAGAGCGCCTGGAGAAAGCGCGGGAGGAAGCCAAGGCGCGAGACGAATTCACGAACTATTATGACAAGGAGCTGGAAAAAATCTCCGCGGCCGATTTGCGACAAACAACCTATGTGTTGACGCCTGTTCGCCCTCTTGGGTTAGAGCGGGAAATTCATTTTTCAATGTCCCCCATTCAAGCGGCGGAAGGCGTGTTGCAAACCGAAGAAGGTGTGCAGAGCCAGTGGCATACCCATGGGCCTTTGCGAGTGGAGAAAGTGGACATAGCCTCCGCGACAGGGCCACTCCATATTTTTTCAAGCAACTGTCTGAACGAAGAGTCTCTGAAAGAAAAACTCAAAACCATTCCGCCAGTGAAGGTGTCCGGCAGTTATTGCAACACATATGGTGGCACACAAACAGTGGTTTATGCCGATTTTGCGCCAGGCACCTCCTATGAGATACGGTTTGAGAAGGGGTTGAGGGACGAGTTTGAGCAGGAATTGGAGGCGGATTTTGTTGCTCATGAAACGACAGCCGACTTAGCGCCCTCCCTCAGTTTGGGTGGCAACAACGCGCTTATTGAGTTGAGCCAAATTGCAAAAGGCCTTCCGCTCTCCTTCCAAAACCTTGAGCGTGTGGAGATGCAGGTTTGGCGACTGAGTGCCAAAGAGTTTATGCGTGTGCATCATTCTCTCGAACGGACTGATCAAAACAAGTCCACGGTAGCGAAGCTATTGGGAAGGGGCCCTGACATACAAAAGTCCCTCAACCTGAAGGCTGCTCGAAATGTCCAAGCCTCTCACAACTTGAATTTGAAAGAGTTTTTGAAGGAACCTCAAGAGGGAGGGTTTTTCTGGGTACATGTGGATGACCCGAGCGATTCTTCAAAGAGACGAACATCCACCCTGGTGCAGGTGGCGGATTTTGTCGTGCATGCGAGAATAGGCAATGCAAGCTCTCTGGCGTGGGTGACGAGCATGCAAGACGCGCAAGGCATTGCGGATGCCGGCATTCAGTTATTTGACAAGGACGGTGGATTGCTTTGGGAGGGGGCAACGGACAAGCAAGGGTTGGTGTCCATGCCGGGGTGGCAAGCGCAAGTATTGAAGAAGGGGGG
>WQTM01000013.1 GCA_009786315.1 Pseudomonadota bacterium
AGCCGTTTTTGAGGAACTTTTTGGGCGAGCAAAAAGTTCCCCGCCGGAGGCAGAATGCCCGAAGGGCGAAAAAGCCCGGGCCGCAGGCCCAGAGAAAACCCCGCCCCAATGGGCAGAAAAAACCCTTTCCAAAAAGGGCCCGGGCCGCATGGCCCAAAAAAAACATTCTCAGTTAAATAAACCCCGCCCGGAGGGCAAAAAGAACCCTTTCCAAAAAAAGCCCGGGCCGCAGGCCCATAAAAACATTCTCATTATTTAGGGCATTTCAAGAGCTATTAGAAAAGTCCTTCCTTCTCTCCCGGGAAGTTGGACACGCAAAAGCACCACCTGCTTCGCACTCGCCGCAGAGAAAACATCCAAAAGCTGGCGAGCTGCACCTATGGCCGTGCCATTGGCTTCCACTATCAGCATTTCTCGAGCCAAACCCGCCTCCTCCGCCGGAGAATTCGGCTGTACGTCCACCACCAATGCACCATACCTCGGCAAACCCAGTGCCTCCGCTAACCCCGCATTCATGTCCTGTACACTGAGGCCCAAACGCTGACTCTTCTGCTCCTGCCCTATCGCCGGAGGCCCCACCTTCCCTGCTTTGCCCACGTCCCCAGGCCTTGTGCCCAGGCGTATGCTGAGCTCCATGGACTTGCCCGCCCTATATAGCTTTATTTTGACAGTGCTGTCGGGCTTTTGCATGCCTACAATACGCGTCAAAGCCGCTGCGGAGGAAACCGCTTGGCCATTGACAGAAACAATAACGTCGTCCACCTTGAGCCCTGAGCGCTGGCCCGGCGAGTCCACTGCCATGGAGCTGATGATGGCGCCCTCCTTTATGGGTAACTTGAGCCCCTGGGCTAACCTGGGGCTTAAGTCTTGAATCATCACCCCCAACCACCCTCGGGTCACAACCCCCTCCTTCTCCAACTGCGGCAACAACGCCTTCGCTACGTTGGAGGGCACAGCAAAACCGATGCCGGAGCCCCCACCTATAATGGCCGTGTTTATCCCTATCACCTCCCCCTTGAGGTTGAATAGGGGACCCCCAGAATTCCCAGGGTTAATCGCTGCGTCCGTCTGCAAAAATTGGTCATAAGGGCCCGCCTGAATGTTCCTGTCCAAAGCAGAAACTATCCCCAAGGAAACACTCGAGGCCAACCCAAATGGGTTGCCTATCGCCAATACCCAGTCACCTACCCGCATGCTGCCAGAGTCCCCCAACTTCACCACCGGTAAACGCCCCTCCACATTCTTCAAACGAATGAGGGCCAAATCCGTCAGCGGATCCGTCCCCAATATCTCCCCCTCAAAAGAACGCCCATCATCCAACCGTATGCGAATTTTTAGCGCCCCCTCCACCACATGGTTGTTCGTCAATAACAAACCCTTCGCGTCTATAATAAAACCGGAGCCCACCCCTCGACGCGTAGGCTCCCTCCCCTGCGGCCCCCCAGGGTGCCTAAATCCAAAAAACCGCTCGAAAAACTCGTCCTCCCGCAAAGAACGCGCGGAAGTGGCTTGTACGTCTACGTTCACAACCGCTGACTTTATGGAGTCCACCAACGGCGCCAACGAGGGCAACGCCTCCTTCGCCGGTTGCCCAAAAGCCAAAAAAGGTAAACTCCACAAAAAAATCCAAACTCTCAAATGCATCTATCCACCCGTCTGAGCAAAATAGGACTCTCATCCTCGCTAAGGTTACATACCCAACATAACTCAGTCTGCCAAACCTGCCAGCTGCTCTCGGTTGCCTGCAAACTTTTTAATGCCCTCATGAATGCCATCCGCTACATACCCACGGTATTGCCCATTGGCCAAAAGCTTCTCCTCCTGCGGGTTGGAAAGAAATGAAACTTCCACAAGAATGGCGGGCATCTTCGCCCCAAGCAATACGAAAAACAAAGCCTCCCTGTGCCCTAAACCATGCGTCTCCTTATATTTCTTCGATAACGTCGTCACCAAAGAAGATTGGACAGAACGCGCCAACTGCCCAGACTCAACCGTGTTCGCCTTCGTCGCTAAATCCGCCAAAATAAACTGCAACTCCCCTATCCCCTTGCCAGCACTGGCATTCTCCCGCGCCGCCAGACGAATGGCATAGCGGTCCGAGGAGACATTCAATGTGTAGGTTTCTATGCCGTGCGCCTTCTTGTTCGGCGAAGCATTGCAATGTATGGAAATGAAAACGTCCCCCTTCACCTTGTTGGCAAAATGTGTCCTGTCCTCAAGGCGAATAAACCGGTCGTCAGAGCGCGTCAAAAACACTTCATAACCGGAAGCCCTCAGCTTCTGCGAAAGCTTCAACGCAATGTCCAAGGTGACGTCCTTCTCCAATAGCCCCGAGGGCCCCACCGCCCCACTGTCCTGCCCACCATGCCCCGCGTCTATGACAATACGCCTGGCCTTCAACCCCAATTGCTGAGCCAACGCCACCTCCGTCGCCCCCATCGCCTGCTCCACCCGCCTAAGCCGCGCCTCCACCTCCTTCTGGCTGGCTTGCTGCTCCCCTACCCTGACGTCCCTCAAACGCTCCCTTAGCCCGGGTACACTGGGCAACCCTATCTTCTCCAATACCCCACCCTCCTCTCCTCCTGCCCCCACCCCTGCCGGCAATACCGCCTCTACCGCAGCTACCTCCACCCTCTTCGGTGTAGCCGGTGGGGGTGGGGCTTTCTTCTCCGCCGGCGCCACCACCTTCTCCGCCTTCTTCCCCTCGACGGCAAATGCCTGCATCAACTGGCTGTTCTTTGGGGCAACCGAGGG
>WQTM01000014.1 GCA_009786315.1 Pseudomonadota bacterium
CCGGAGGGAGCCGTTTTTGAGGAACTTTTTGGGCGAGCAAAAAGTTCCCCGCCGGAGGCAGAATGCCCGGAGGGCAAAAAAGCCCGGGCCGCATGGCCCAGAGAGAACAATACCCAAAGGGCGAAAAAGCGCGGGCCGCAGGCCCAGGAAAGAACAACACCCGAAGGGCGAAGAGAAATGTTTCAAAAAAAGCCCGGGCCGCAGGCCCAAAAAAAACATTCTCAGTTAAATAAACCTGCCCGGAGGGTGAAGAGAAACATTTCCAAAAATGGCCCGGGCCGCAGGCCCAAAGAGAACAACCCCCGGAGGGCAAAATTTATTGACGACAGCCCCTAGGGTCCGGGGCTCTTTTCTGCCTGCAAGCCGGGCTTGTGCCGGTTAAGTTCTCTCACGGAGGTTGCGTGTTTGGAGTCGGGTACCCAAAGGGAAGGAAATTTTTCATATGTTCAAAGAGTTTCGGACGTTTATTGCACGCGGCAATGCCGTTGAAATGGCCATAGGTATTGTGGTGGGTGCGGCTTTTGGCAAAATTGTCAACTCCCTGGTGGATGACATTCTCATGCCCCCCGTCGGCCTCCTGCTGGGAGAAATCAACTTCAAAAGCTGGTTTGTCGCCCTCAACGGCCAAAGTTATGCCACGCTGGAGGCCGCCAAAGCCGCCCATGCGCCCGTGCTCAGCCTGGGCAACTTCGTCAACACCACGGTTGAGTTCTTCATCGTCGCTTTCTGTATTTTTATGGCCGTCAAAAGCTTCAACAAACTCTCCAGCGAGGCGAAAACAGCCGCAGGCCGCATGAGCCTGGACAAAACCGCGGACAAACCCGAGTCCACGCCCAAATAACACCCGGCGTTTCTCCTCATAAGAAGGCTTGACTTTGCCCGCAAATAAGGTGCTGTTGGCATATGGCCCACGCCACTGCCCCCATGCCTGCTACCCTCGTCTCCATCCTCCAAAGCCAAAAACCCCTCTCCCAAGAGTTGGTGGCCTCCCTGGTGGAAGTCGCCTTCGCCTTATACCAAACAGGACAGGCCTGGGGGCTGGTGGAAGGGGCCTATGTCCAGGGGAAAGTCTTCAACAAAAACCGCGAGGTATTGCTGGGTACGCTGGGGGGGCCCCTCTTTGAGGCCAAACTCCAACTCCCCCAGGGCAACAATACCGTCCTCTTCTTCCTCACCCGCTCCGGCTGCGCCCTCCTCCAGGAGAGGGAAAAGGCACGCTCCCTGGCCTCCCCCTCTTAGGCCTATATTCCCATTTTAAACCAAAACCTTGGGGAATTTTACTTCACCTTTTGGGGAAGGCGCGCTAGCTGCTCCTCCATGAAAGCCGTCAAAGCCCTTTTGCTGGAAAACATTCACCCCGTTGCCCAAACTTATTTGGAAAACCAGGGCGTCCACGTGGAGCGCCTGGACAAGTCCCTGGACGAGGCGGCCCTGCTGGCGCGCCTTGAGGGGTTTCACCTGCTGGGCATACGCTCCAAAACCCACCTGAGTGAGGCCTTCTTTGAGAAAGCCCAGGGCCTTTTGGCGGTGGGCGCCTTCTGCATCGGCACCAACCAAATTGCACTTGAGGCGGCTTCCCGGCGTGGAATTGCTGTGTTTAATGCCCCTTTCAGCAATACACGCTCGGTGGCTGAAATGGTTATGGCAGAAATTATTATGCTGGCCAGGCGCCTGGGGGAGCGCGTCATTCAAATGAATAAGGGCCAGTGGCGCAAAGTTTCTACGGGGGCGCATGAGGTGCGCGGCAAAACCATCGCCATTGTCGGCTATGGCCACATAGGCAGCCAGGTGGGTGTGTTGGCCGAGGCCTTCGGCATGCGCGTCATCTTCTATGACATTGCCACCAAATTGCCCATGGGCAATAACCAGGCCAAGTCCTCCCTTCTGGACGCACTCACGGAAGCCCACTATGTGAGTTTGCATGTACCTGAAACCCCGCTGACAAAAGGGATGATGGGGCACACCCAACTCCGGGCCATGCGCCAGGGCGCCTACCTCATTAATGCCAGCCGCGGAAGCGTTGTGGACATTGAGTCCCTCAGCCAAGCCCTCAAAGAGGGCCACCTCGCCGGCGCCGCCATTGACGTTTTCCCTGAGGAGCCTGCCGCCAACACCTCTGACGGTTTCGTCTCCCCCCTCCAAAACCTCCCCAATGTCATCCTCACCCCCCACATAGGCGGCTCCACGGACGAGGCCCAAGTCAACATAGGCACGGAGGTGGCCGTGGCCCTCAGCAAATACCTCCAGTTTGGCTGCACCGCCACCTCCGTCAACTTCCCCCAGGTGGACTTGGCCTTCACCCCAGGGGCCCACCGCGTCCTCAATGTCCACAAAAATGTCCCCGGCGTCCTGCGGGACGTCAACCGCATTGTCAGCGAGCAACAGGCTAACATTCTCGCTCAGGTGCTCGCCACCCATGCCGAAATGGGCTATTTGCTTATGGACTTGGACAAGCCCGTCAACGGTAACGTCTGCGATGCGATGAAGCAGCTGCCGGACACGCTGGTGGCACGCGCACTCTACTAAAAGGGTTGTGAGGGAACGCCCTCCAAACGTTGTTCTTTCCTGGGCCTGCGGCCTGGGCCATTTTTGGAAATGTTTCTCTTCGCCCTCCGGGCGTTGTTCTCTCTGGGCCTGCGGCCCGGGCTTTTCTGCCCTCCGGGCATTGTTCTCTCTGGGCCTGCGGCCCGGGCTTTTCTGCCCTCCGGGCATTCTGCCTCCGGCGGGGAACTTTTTGCTCGCCCAAAAAGTTCCTCAA
>WQTM01000015.1 GCA_009786315.1 Pseudomonadota bacterium
AGGCCCCGCAGGGCCACCGGAGGGAGCCGTTTTTGAGGAACTTTTTGGGCGAGCAAAAAGTTCCCCGCCGGAGGCAAGACGCCCGGAGGGCGAGAAAGCCCGGGCCGCAGGCCCAGAGAAAACAACGCCCGAAGGGCAAAGAGAAACATTTCCAAAAATGGCCCGGGCCGCAGGCCCAAAGAGAACAACGCCCGGAGGGCGAAGAGAAACATTTCAAAAAACGGCCCGGGCCGCAGGCCCAAAAAACTTAGGCCCACCTTAGGGAGTATGTTCTCCCAGCAAATACGCCCGGGCCTCCCCCACCAAATAGAGGGAGCCGGCCACTACCACCAGGCTATTCTCCCCCCCCTCCCCCCTTGCCCTCTCCAATGCCTCCCCTATGGAGGGGCAAACCTGGGTGTTGGGGCAATAACGCTGCGCCACAGGGAGGCACTCCTCCGGAGGGCGCGCCCGTAGGTTGTCCAGGGGGGGCAAATATATGTGGCTGCAACGTGGAAACAGCAGCGCGGCCATGGGCTCCAACTCCTTGTCCTGGAGGACGGAAAAAACGAGGTATATTTCCTTCCCTGGCCAAAGTTGCGTGAGGGCGGCACTCAACACCTCCATGCCCGCGGGGTTGTGGGCGCCGTCCAGCAGCAGAGGGGGGGAGCCTTCAAAATATTCCAAGCGGCCGGGCCAACACGTTTTCAGCAAACCCTCCCGCAGGGCCGCCTCACTCAAACGAAACGGCGACAACTCCAGGCAAGCCAGGGCGAGTGCGGCATTGCTGGCCTGGTGCGCGCCTTTGAGGGCAAGTTGCAGGTTGTCCACTGTCCGCCCAAAACCCTGCCAACGGCCTTTGGCTGCCCCGCCGGCCCCGGCCTCTGCTTGCATTCCAAAGTCCCTTCCTTCCAGCCATAGGGGGGCGCCTATGCGTTGGGCATGGGCTGCCAATATGGGCGAGGCGGCGTGGGCTTGGGCACTGGCGAGGGCGGGAATGCCGGGCTTAAATATGTGGGCTTTCTCAAAGGCAATGTCGTCCAGGTGGTTGCCCAGCCATTGCCGGTGCTCCAAGGAGAGGGAGGTGAGGGCACTCACGCAGGGGGTGAGGACGTTGGTAGCGTCCAACCGGCCCCCTAGGCCCACCTCAATAACCGCTACCTCCACCTTCTGTTCCGCAAACAGCCAAAAGGCCAGTGCCGTCCCAAACTCGAAGAAGGACAACTCCAGCTTTCCCTCAAAAACGGACAACAGCTTGCACACGGCTTGGGCCAACACCTCGTCTGCAACCGGCTTTTGGTTGAGTTGGAAGCGCTCGTTTATGGAGGAGAGGTGCGGGGAGGTATAGAGGCCCACGCGCAAGCCGCCCGCATGGAGGCAGGAGGCCACCGTTGCGCAGACGGAGCCTTTTCCGTTGCTGCCGCCCACGTGAATGCAGGGGTAGTTTTTTTCGGGGTGGCCCAACATGTGGAGGGCTTGTTGAATGCGCTCCAACCCCAGTTTTATGCCCGTGGAGGGGAGGTGGAGGAGCGCTTCAATGGCTTTTTGTGTGTCGCTGCGCATTTAGGCCAGCAACTCCAAAAGTTGAATGAGGCGCGGGCGCATTTCTTTGCGCGGCACAATGCTGTCCACCATTCCATGCTCCAACAAAAACTCGGAGCGTTGGAAGCCTTCGGGCAACTTTTGGCGAATGGTTTGCTCAATAACGCGGGGCCCTGCAAAACCAATGAGGGCCTTGGGCTCCGCCAGCACAATGTCTCCAAGCCAGGCGAAGGAGGCGGCAACCCCCCCAGTGGTGGGGTGCAGCATGACGGAAATATAGGGTTGTTTTACCTCGCGAAAGCGCGCTAGGGCGGCGGAGGTTTTGGCCATTTGCATGAGGGACAAAATGCCCTCCTGCATGCGGGCCCCGCCGGAGGCGGAAAAAACGAGGGCTGGGCATTTCAACTCATGGGCCCTCTCAAAAACACGTGTTATTTTCTCCCCCACCACGGAGCCCATGGAGCCGCCCATAAAGTGGAAGAGGAAGCAGCCGACGGAAACCTGCCTGCCCCCCAACTTCCCCAGGCCGGAGACAAAAGCCTCCTCCTCCCCTGTGGTTTTTTGGGTGGCTTTCAGGCGCTCCCTATAGCGCTTGGTGTCGGAGAAGGAGAGGGGGTCTTCCGGAAGGAGGCCCTTGTCCATTTCCTGGAAAATACCCTCGTCCAACAAGGCCGCCAGGCGCTCCCTCGCCGGCCATAGCATGTGGTGGTTGCAGTGCGGGCAAACATTCAACTGTTTTTCCAACTCTGCACGGTAGAGAATTTCGCTGCAAACCTCACATTTTGCCCACAAACCCTCCATGCGGCGTGAAGGCTCCTCCGTCGTCGCAATACCGGGCTTTTTGGAAAACCAAGACATAGGCGTCCACCTGTTAGTGCCAAATGCCAAAAGAGACAAGCCCCCCCCTCAAGGGGCCGTGCCCACCAACGCCTCCACCTCCTCCAGTTGTTTGGGAATTTTTGAGGTGAGTGTGTGCGCTTGTGTTGCGGTACACACCACGTTGTCCTCAATGCGAATGCCCCCAAACCCCCGCCCTCCGGCCATTTGCACATAGTGCTCCGCCGCCTCAAAGTTGACAAACTCTGAAAAAGCTTTGCGAAACTCAGGGGAATATATTCTCGAGGGGATGAAATATATTCCCGGCTCAACGGTGAAAACCATGCCCTCTTTCAACACCACGTCCATGCGCAGTTGGGGTTGGCCCGGTGTTTTCGCCTGGGGGGCCGGTGGGGGGGGGGGCTCCACCAATACC
>WQTM01000016.1 GCA_009786315.1 Pseudomonadota bacterium
AGAAAACAACGCCCGGAGGGCAAAAACATGCCGGGCCGCATGGCCCATAAAGACATTTCTCAGTTAAGAGGGCCCGGGCCGCAGGCCCAAAAAAAACATTCTCAGTTAAATAAAACCCCGCCCGGAGGGCGGTATTCCCTTTTATTTCCACAACACCTCAAATACCCGCACCATATGTGAAACCGCCTCCTCGAAGGCCACCTCCTCCCCCAATAGGGAAAGCACCAAAAAACCCTTCGTTGGAAACTCAAAAAAATACCCCGGCCATATGGCCAGGCCTGCTTCCATGAGGGCGAGGGACAAACTTTCTTCGTCAGGCTCTATGGGTATGCGCAACAGGGCCGTCCACCCCGCCTCGCGCGGCCACAAACTCCACGCTACACCGGGCGGCGCAAACTTCGCCAAACAGGCGTGGTTGTTTTTGCAACGCGCCTCCACGCGGGACTGAAACGCTTGCGCCAACGGCAACCACGCGGGCATGGCTTCTTGCACAGGCGTGGACAAACACAAATAGGCGTCGGCCAACCAAAGCCAACGCCGCAACGCCTCCTCCACCAAAGGCTTGGGGCCCAATACCCACGTCCATGCCAACTTGTGCTGCGGCAACCCCAACCACTTTGAGAGGCCTCCCAATATAAACGTCAAACACTTCCACGGGTGCCCGGCCAAACTGTGGCACTCCCGGGCGAATACCTGGTCCACCACGAGGGCCAGGCCATGGCGCGCACAAAAACACTCCAGCGCCAACACTTCCTCAGGCAAAAGGCAACAGCCTGTCGGCGCCTGGGGGCTTGTCGCCAGCACAGCTTTGGTATGCGGGCCTATGTGGCCCTCCAAAAGGGGTATGTCCCAACGGAAGGCGCCCTCCTCCATACGCAGGGGGAAGCTGGTGCAGCGCAGGCCCTCAAAGTGGGCCAGCGTCTCTGCCAGGGGGTAGCCGGGGGCCCCGGCCACCACCTCCTCCCCACCGTCCCCTAGGAGTTTATATATCATCCCCAGGGCCTCACTGCTCCCACTTGTCAAACACAGTTGCTCAAAAAGCTCCGGCCTGCCCAAAGCCTGTGCCAGGGCTTGGCGTATATGCCTCAAACCTTGGGCCTCGGGGGTATAGCAGGGAGAGGGGGGCAATTCCACCTGGGGGCTCAGGCCCACCCTGGTGGGGTTGGTTTCTATGAGTGTCGTCAAGGGGCACTCTGCGGCCTCGAGGGCCAAAGCCCAACGGTTGGGTTGCGCGGCAAAGGCGGTACGCGAGGAGAAGTTAAAAGGGGGCATGGCAGAAGGAAAACCCAAGCTTTCTTGGCGCCTAAAAACCCGTTTGCACCATAACACAGGCCACTTGGCGAATAAGTTCCCTGCGCACTTCCCGGCGCGCCAAGTCCACCACCTTCACCGAAGGCGCCGCCGCCAGCTTGTGTTGGGCACGCACCAACACCTCCTCTATCCTCTCGGGCGCAATTTGAAACCATTGCCTGCCGCCTCGCGACAAGAAAAAGTCCAAACCGCCGGCTTCCAGCTGCGCTTTCAACAAACGCCTGGCTTCCCACAACAACGTTAAATCCATCAACTCACCCATTGCGCGTCGGTTGTCACCCGGTTTTTGGGTGAAGTCCAATTTGCAAACATTCAGGCGCACATCCATACGAAAAGTCTAATGCGCGCCCTTTTCTTTTGCTGTCCAAACGTCCGTTTCTTGACTTCTCACAAACGCGTGGGGATAATTTTTTTTCTTCCGGCTAGGCCTGGGGGCACCTTATGGAAACCATGTCACCCACAGAAATTCCTGTTTCGCGCCTCCTGGAGTCAGAGGCGAGGGAGTTGAAACTCACTTTGGTTGTCGGCAAAGCCGGCCTCTGGCGCCCCATTGCGGACACGCGCATTCAAAAACCGGGGCTGGCGTTGACGGGGTTGGACGAGGTGCTGCACAGTTCTCGAGTACAAATTTTGGGAAATACGGAGCTAAGCTATTTGAAAACCCTCAGCGCCGCGGAGCAAGACAAGGCGCTCCAAACACTCTGGGAAGCAGAAGTCTCCTGCATTGTGGTTACCAAAGGCTTGTCCATCCCCCTCCCCCTCCGCAAAGGCTGCGCCAAAGCACGTCTCCCCCTCTTTAAGACACCTCTCCAGTCCTCCCAGTTTATTGCCCAAATACAAACCTTCCTCGAGGAAGCCCTCTCCGCTACCGGCAGCATGCACGGCGTCCTCTTGGACATTTATGGCGTGGGGGTACTCCTGGTGGGGGAAAGTGGCATCGGCAAAAGCGAGCTCGCATTGGACTTGGTAAGCCTGGGCCACCGCCTCGTCGCGGACGACATGGTCCTCCTGCGGCGACGGCGCGAGGGCAGCGTCTATGGCCATGTCAGCGAGCGCCTCATGCACCATATTGAAATTCGCGGCCTTGGAATTATTAATATTAAGGACTTGTTCGGCGTCTCCTCCGTGCGGCCACGCAAAAAAATTGACTTGGTTATTGAGTTGAAAGAGTGGGACAATGACGCCCAGTTTGACCGCATCGGCATAGAGGAAAAAACCCGGCGCTTGCTCGGCATTGAGCTTCCTAACATTGCTTTGCCGGTACGTACGGGACGCAACCTGAGCACCATTATTGAGGTTGCCGCCCGAAACCACCTGCTCAAACTCCAGGGACATAACTCAGCAAAAGAATTCGTCAAAAACCTCCGTAAACGCATACTCGCCCCCAAACCCCCTCCCCCGGGTATACTCGACAACAGCGACGAAGAGCCTATTGCCTAGGCCGGTTGCGGCGCGTTGTCCCCAAACTCCCC
>WQTM01000017.1 GCA_009786315.1 Pseudomonadota bacterium
GAGCCGTTTTTGAGGAACTTTTTGGGCGAGCAAAAAGTTCCCCGCCGGAGGCAAAATGCCCGAAGGGCGAAAAAGCGCGGGCCGCAGGCCCAGGAAAAAACAACGCCCGAAGGGCGAAAAGAACCCTTTTCAAAAAAAGGCCCGGGCCGCAGGCCCAAAAAAACATTCTCAGTTGGCACCCAACAACCCGCCCGGAGGGCAGAAAAACGCGGCCCAAAGGCCCAAAAACACACTGTCAGGTGAGAAAACAGTGCGCTCGTCTGCCCCCATGGTGGTGAGGTTGTTACTTGCAGAGGGCACTTTTCTTCGTTTTTCAGAAACACCTGGAATTCTATGAAACGGCAATGCAGCATAAAGCCGGATAAGGGAGCATATGGGACGTTTTTGTATGCAAAGGGGGCAGACGCAAACAATTTGAGGAGAAGCGTATGAATGCAGAAAAAGACTCAGGAAAATTCTTATACAAAGCCGCACTTGGAGCAGAAACCATGCAAACAGCGAAGTGTTTTATGAAGCGCGGTTTTTGGGTGGTGGGACTTATAGGACTGTTGGCATGTGGTGACCCCGAGACACCCGGCACCCCTGAAATACCCGACACTCCTGAAATACCTGCCCCCCCTAAGACACCCGGAGCCTGCACGTTGAACAGTGAGTGCCCGAAGGGAAGTTTTTGTCAAACGCAAATAGGCGAGGAAGGTTTGTGCGTGTTGGGCTCCGTTGACGCCCACGGCAACCCTGTGCCAACGGTTATCAGCTGGAAAGTCAGCCAAGGTGGCCTGAAAAAGTTAGCGGTGGAATGGGAGGCGGTAGACAGCGAGGAGGAGAGGTTTTTGAGTGAGGAAGAGAGGGTGGGGGCGCCGGGGTGGCTGAATGGCAAAGGTTTTGAGATAGAGGCAGAGGTGGTAGGGGCTGGGGCAGGAGAAGGTTTTGAGGCATGGGCCATAGAGCCCACAAGAGGGGGCAGAGTGGAGGGAGACTGCACAGTGGAGGCCCTATCGCCAGAGAGGGCGAAGTGGACATGCCATATGCCGAATGGCTACATAGGGCAGTGGAGGGAAGAAGCCTTTGAGGTATATATACAAGCTGGGAGAAACCCTCAAATACCAGGGGCGAGGGAGGGGGCGAGGAAGCGCAGCTACAACGCGGACAGCATGCCTCCTATAGATTTTCGGTTGCGCGTAACGAATACGGCCACCCCTGGGGAGAGGCTCCACCTTGGGGACACCATCAGCATATGCTCGGATGGAGCCACGGAAAACGGCAGCGGCCTGCATTCCATGGACATAGTGGTAGCGCCGAGAACGATATATTCGCAGTTGCCTCTTCCCATGGAAAACGTTACCCGAAATGGCTCCTGCACGGACATTTATTTGCCTTTGGACTTGGATATGGGGGGATATGAAGCAGACTCGCTGGGAATGCTTGCGGGCGTCACGGCCTATGACAATGTTGGCAACAGCAACGCTTATGCCGTTACTTGGTACCAATTCTTTTTTGAGAAGTGAGTGAGCGCCAGGGCAAAGCAACGGATTCACCCGGAGGGGCTGCTTTTGGGGGCCCCTCGGGGTTTTTTTAGGGGGGTTTCCGAAAAAGGCTTTCCGCAAGGCTTAGCAAGGCCTCTTTGGAAGGGGCCTTGTCGCGTTTTTTGCCTTCACCCAGCTGAAAATATTCGCAGAAGTTGGCGTTCTCTTTGTCTACAGGCACCTGGGCGAAAGGCTCCTTGCAGGCTTTGGCAACATTTTCGTCATGGTGTCGGCAGTGGAGGCATGCGCGCAATGCACACCCGCAGTGGGGGCATTCCGTCTGCCGGCCCACTTGGCCTGCGACAAATTCCAGCATACAACCACAGTTTCCACAGCCAGCCATAACAAAGCGGCTATATAGCAAGGACTGTGGCCAAACGCACCTACCAACATAAAGACCATTTTTTTCGCAAAGCCCAGAAAGAGAATTTACGAGCGCGCTCAGCTTTCAAAATGGAGGAGATGGTTGTTTCGCTCGCTCTCATAAAGCCTGGGCAGAATGTTTTGGATTTGGGGGCAGCGCCTGGGGGTTTTTTGCAGGTATTGGCCCCCAAGGTGGGCCCCTCCGGGAAGGTGGTGGGGGTGGATTTGACGCCCATTCACCCATTGCCTTTTATACAGGTGTCCACAGTTGCCATGGACATATACAGCGAGGAGGTGGAGACTTTCCTCAGTGGTTTGGGGTTTTTATTCCACTGCATTATTTCGGACATGGCCCCGAAGACGACAGGCATTAAAATTACCGATGAAGCGCGCTCTCTGGCATTGGCGGAGAGAGCCCTTGCATTGGCCCTTCGCTATGGCCTACCCGGCGGGCATTTTGTCGCCAAGTTATTTATGGGCCGTGGGTTTGAGGGATTTCGAAAGTTGTTGGCCGAAGGGTTTACAAAGGTAAAAGTGGTACGTCCCAAGGCCACGCGGAGTGCAAGTTTTGAGGTATACATGGTGGGAATAGGGAAGAAATAGGGCCCATATAAGAGAGGGGGGGCCGCCCTCCAGGCATTGTTCTCTTTGGGCCTGCGGCCCGGGCTTTTCTCTGAAACATTTCTCTTTGCCCTCCGGGCATTGTTCTCTTCTGGGCCTGCGGCCCGCGCTTTTCTGCCCTCCGGGCGTTGTTCTTTCTGGGCCTGCGGCCCGGGCTTTTTCGCCCTTCGGGCGGGGTTTTTTAACTGAGAAATGTCTTTATGGGCCATGCGGCCCGGCTTCTTTCGCCCTCCGGGCGTTGTTCTCTCTGGGCCTGCGGCCCGCGCTTTTCTGCCCTTCGGGCGTCTTGCCTCCGGCGGGGAACTTTTTG
>WQTM01000018.1 GCA_009786315.1 Pseudomonadota bacterium
ATGAGCCAAATTCTCCAACAGGACATCCAGAAAACAGTTTTGGAACAATCTTCTTGACGCATGATTTCTATTATAACAATGTGCTGTCTTATATATTTTTTCATAAGGGCGATGTTGTTGTGCAATACAAAGTCATGCTTTCCAGCGTCATGGAGTTGGCAAGAATTTCAAACAAGGAAGCATTGTTCACTTCCAACGAAGAGGATGCTTTTTTCTATAAAAACGGTGTTTTCTTTTTTGAAAAGGATTTTTACCATGCTTTCATGGACAGTCAGCGTCCATATAAAGCCATACTGGAAAAATATTCATGTGTGGAGTTTGATGGGAAGCCTTTATAACAACGGCTTCGAGTTGTCTTGTTGCACAAAACGCCGAAGGTTTAGGCCCATAGAAAAGATGGAAGCTATAGCCATATATGCCCTCCCCCGGAGGCCCCTGCTTTGGTGAGCATGCTGGCAGAAGAGTGGATTACGAAATGCCTAGGGGAGGACATTTGCGCGCTGCTCAAGTTTTCGCCCAAGTTAGAGGGTGGGGTGGAGGTATTCTTTCAAAGGGGGGGCACCGTTTCATATGGGCTGAAGAATGGCAGCTCCTGCTATAGGCGAAGTTATGTCATACGCGGAAAGAGGGTGGTGGTTGTCGAGTCCATTCTCATAGAGGCCTCGCTCAAGGGAAACCCGCTGGCTGTTGTGCGGGAGTTGTCACATGAAGCGGGGCATGCGGCTTTTCCTTTCAAATTTGCCCTCAACTCAACGGAAGCCTTTCACAGGAGTTTGGTGGAGAGTGAAAACATTGCGGAGCCGAGGGCGGCCTATTTCAGAAACAGGCTTAGAGACGAGGGTGCTGCCATTGCGACGAATATTGAGGTTCGGCGTGAAATTTTGAGGCATGGCTTGGACATTGGCCTTGCTGGAAACCCGTCCAACCATGGTTTTTATAATAGGGTTTATGACGCATTGGGAAACACCCCGGGGGCCTGGGAGAGGATGGGGGCCCAAGCGGAGGGAGAGGCGTTTTCAAGCATTGGGGAATTTTCAAACAAGAAGCTCCGCAGGCCTCAAAGCTACCATGAGATTTGGGACAAAGAGTTTCAAAAGCTAACGGAGTTGTTGAGCAGACTTGGTTAGAGGAAGGAGGGGGTGGGTGCCAAGTGTTTCACTTTGGGTGTTTTTGCAAGGCAGCAATTCGCGCCTCAATGGGTGGGTGTGTAGAAAACAAGGCGGAGAGTTTGCCGCCGGCAATACCGGCTGCCTTCATGGTTTCCGGCAATTCCTCGGTTTTCATGCCCCCCAAACGGCGCAGTGCCTCCACCATAGGCTGTGGTTGGCCCAAATAGTCCGCACTACCGGCATCCGCTCGGAATTCACGCCGCCGAGAAAACCAGGCCACAACAACACTTGCCAGAATGCCAAACACAATTTGGCAAGCCCACACCGTCAAATAATAGCCTGGCCCCGTACGGCGCTCGCTTTTGAAAATCGCCTTGTCGACAGCATAACCCACCACCCTCGCCAGGAAAAATACGAAGGTGTTGACGACGCCCTGAATCAGCGTCAGCGTTACCATGTCTCCGTTGGCGACGTGTGCAACCTCATGGCCGAGTACCGCCTCAACTTCGCTGCGGTTCATACTCTGCAACAAACCCGTCGACACCGCAACCAATGAGGCATTGCGGCGAGCGCCTGTAGCAAAGGCATTGGGTGGCCCTTCATAAACCGCCACCTCCGGCATGCCAATGTTGGCGCGTTGTGCAAGCTTGGCGACGGTTTGCACCAACCAAACTTCGGTTTCGCTGCGCGGTGTTTGAATGACGCGGGCGCCCACGGAGCGTTTGGCGATGAATTTGGACATTGCCAGCGAAATGAATGCACCGCCGAAACCGAAAATGGCGGATACCACCAACAAAGCGGTGAAGTTAATCCCTTCTTCCGCCAGGTAGTGCTGCACCCCCAGCAGGGAGCAAACCATGGACAGCACCAGCATGACGGCAATATTGGTGACAATCAGCAAAAAAATCCGGCTCATCAATTCTCCTTGAATGTCCTATGGCAGATAACCTTTTTTCTTGCCACTTTCACGCCATTTCCTTGACATATTCCACGGCTAATGGGTGGCGCAGCATGAAGAAAATAACGCCGAAGTTGCTTTCGAAATTCATGAAACGCCTGCTCTCAGCCCTGCTTTTCGCGTTGGCCATTATTTTGTCCGGCTTTTTGCTGAAGACAACCTGGGTGCTGGTGAGCATTTTGACGAACAGCCATCCAGCCCACAACAGCCATGAGATGATAGGGGCCATTATTACTTGGTTTCTCTATTTCGAGTTTGTTGCACTCATTGCGAAATATTTCGAGTCCAAGCTCCATTTCCCGTTGCGCTATTTCATCTACATCGGCATTACCGCCATTGTACGGCTGATTATTCTCGACCATGAAAACCCGGGAGGCACGTTGATATATTCAGTGGCCATTTTGGTGCTGCTGGGGGGACTCTATGTCAGCAATACACGTCTGCTCAAGCGCATATAACCCTCTTCTCCTTTTGGGGTATAACCCCCTTCCCCAAAGCCCCCAGCTCAAAGCAGAAGAAGAGGGCCATATAGGGGTGGTGGAGGGCAGCTCAAGTTTTCTCAAGGGTTGCTGAGGGAGAAGGTTCCTTTTTCAAGAGGTTTCAGTGTGGGCTCTGGAGGGGGCAATGTGGAGGGCAGCAGTGTGGAGAAGAGGGCGTTGTTCGACAAACTATAGAGATAATTTCCCCCACCTGTTTTGCTCTGCATGAAGATGTTACGCAGGACGGGGGAGGAAGAGGGGGGGGCATAGGGTTT
>WQTM01000019.1 GCA_009786315.1 Pseudomonadota bacterium
GTTTTTGAGGAACTTTTTGGGCGAGCAAAAAGTTCCCCGCCGGAGGCAAAATGCCCGGAGGGCAAAAAAGCCCGGGCCGCAGGCCCAAAGAGAACAACGCCCGGAGGGCAAAAAAGCCCGGGCCGCAGGCCCAAAGAGAACAACGCCCGGAGGGCGAAAAAGCGCGGGCCGCAGGCCCAGAGAGAACAATGCCCGGAGGGCGAAGGAAGCCGGGCCGCAGGCCCAAGAAAAAACAACACTCGGAGGGCAAAAAAGCCCGGGCCGCATGGCCCAGAAGAAAACAACGCCCGGAGGGCGAAAAGAAACATTTCCAAAAAGGGCCCGGGCCGCAGGCCCATAAAAACATTATTATATTTGAATGCTTTCAACAGTGTTTTGAATTCCCATAAGCTGGGTTGCCACAAAACCTGTTTTGCACCATGCGTTGACTTCTATCCACTGTCGGTGGGGGTGCGGTTGGGGTTTTTGACGCCCATCAGTTGCGCAACAATGAAAGCGTCGAGGTCTCCGTCCAACACCTTGTCGACGTTGCCTGTCTCTATGCCTGTCCTCAAGTCCTTTATGAGGCGGTAAGGGGCCAGCACATAGCTTCGAATTTGGGAGCCGAAGGCAATGTCCGCTTTGGCCGCTTCGGCCACCTCCTTGGCTTCTTGGCGTTTCTTCATCTCCAAGTCATAGAGACGCGCTTTGAGAATTTTGAAAGCCATTTCTCTGTTGGCACTCTGGGAGCGCTCTGTCTGGCACGTCACCACCATGCCTGAGGGGAGGTGGCGCAATTGGGCCGTGGAGGAAGTCTTGTTCACCTTCTGGCCCCCGGCCCCCCCACCGCGAATAAACTTCAACTCCACGTCCTTCTCGGGAATGTCTATGCGGACTTCATCATCCAACTCCGGGTAGACGTCTATGGCTGCAAAGGAGGTGTGGCGGCGGGCATTCGAGTCAAAGGGGCTTATGCGTACCAGGCGGTGAATGCCAATTTCCGCCTTCAAATAACCATAGGCAAACGCCCCCTCCACCCGGAAGGAAACATTCTTATAGCCCGCCTCCTCCCCCTCTACCATGTCGTTCATCTCCACCTTCCAACCACGTTGCTCACAATAGCGCATATACATGCGCATCAACATGGCCGCCCAGTCCATGGACTCTGTGCCGCCCGCCCCGGCATTAATGTCCATGAAGCAGTTGAGCCTGTCCGTCTTCTCTGAAAGCATACGCTGCAACTCCAAACCGCGAATGCTCTCCTCCAACTTCGCCATAACAGCACGCGCCTCCTCCAACGTTGGCGCGTCCTTGGCCTCCTGCCCCAACTCCCAAAGTACCTTCGCATCCTCCAATGCCTGCCCCGCCTGCTCCACCGTGCGGACGACGTGCTCAAACTCCGTCTTCTGCTTCAACAGGTTTTGGGCTTGCACCGGCGCATCCCAAAACCCGGGCAGTGAGGCTTCCTGCTCAATACGGGCAATGTCGGAGCGTTTGCGCTCTACGTCAAAGGCTCCTCCGGAGTCCTTGAAGGCGCTCTTCTATGTCCACCCAGTCCAACTCTGTTTCGTTTAGGCTGCTCATCATTCCCTTTCTCCAAGTATGAGGTATAAGCTTTTCAACCAAAAAAGGAGCATATTTTGAAATTTGAGCTTTCCCCTCTCCCCTATGCCAAAGGAGCCCTCTCCCCCTATTTGTCGGAAGAAACCTTGGGCCTCCACCATGAGAAACACCACCTCACCTATCTCAACAACCTCAAAAACCTGCTCCAGGGCAAACCCGAAGCCGACAATTCCCTTGAGGAAATTGTCAAAACTTCCTCCGGGGCCGTCTTCAACAACGCCGCCCAAGTGTGGAACCACAACTTCTATTGGCAGTCCATGAAGCCCCAGGGCGGGGGGGAGCCAGAGGGGAAATTGGCCCAGGCCATTGCCAGGGATTTTGGAAGTTTTGCTGCGTTTTCTGCCCAATTCGCCAGTGCGGCGGTGGCCCAATTCGGCGCCGGTTGGGCTTGGCTCGTCTCGGAGAAGGGCCACCTCAAAATTGCCACCACCAGCAACGCGGACACCCCCCTCCAACAGGGGCTCCAATGCCTGCTCACCTGTGACGTGTGGGAGCATGCCTATTATGTGGACTACCGCAACCTGCGCGCCAAATATGTGGAAACCTTTTTGAAGCACTTGGCCAATTGGGCGTTTGCCTCAAAACAGTTGGAGGGGAGTCTCCTTTCAGGTTGACTTGGGCACCCCAACATTGCGTTTGCGCGGCATGGCCGGTGTGCATTAGAAGCAGGGACGAAGCCTGCACCTCGTCCCTGGTTTCTAATGGTGAGCATTGTGGAGCAGCTGCTGAGGCCAGGGCGACTCCTGAACGCCGCTTTTGGAGCCAAGGCCGCTGATGCTGGGGACAGAACCAATTTATGGATGTCAAGTCTCCTTCGTCGACAAATGTTTTGCTCGCAAACGGTGCCCTCTTCCTTGCAGTCGCTGGTGTTGGTGCACTCAACAGCGTTCATTATGGGCTCATAGCTGCCTGTGTTCATGTTGCAATCATTGCAGCACACAGCTCCGCATTCGGTTTGGTTGGCTTCGCACCCACCAGGGCCTGCTTTGTCCTGACAAGTGTTGTTCGCACCACACACCTGTGTTGCACCGTCGCAGCACTCGGCGCCGCATGGGGTTTGGTTGGCTTCGCAGGTTTTCAGTTCTTCTATGGGCGACGTGTTTTCGCTGGCTCGTGTTCATGCCCTGTCGAATGTGTTTTGTGCCGCATATGGCAAGCTGTTTTCTTCAAAAGCCGTCAGCCCGCCTTCTTTGCAGCCCGCTTGTTTTTTTTGTGGCTTCGTTGCTCGGGGGCGGGTGGGGGGCTTTCCTGCTCTCGGGT
>WQTM01000020.1 GCA_009786315.1 Pseudomonadota bacterium
CGGAATTCTCCGTCATAATGCCCATCACCAGGCGGTTGACTCCCAGCTTCTGTGCCAACTTGCTTTGGGCTTCGCATACATCCTCGGAAGGCTCCGGCTCAAAAGGGGGAACCGGCTTGGAGGCTGTCCCGTTGCAGGCCACCCCCACACAACCCGCCACCGCTGCCACACATGCTGCCCCCGTGCAAACAGCTGTCCCATTGCAGGCCATCTTCAACAACAACACCCAACTGAAAACCCATGCCTTCATTTTATGTCGCATAAAAAATCTCACACCCAACAACATCTTCAACGCTTTTGAGTCCGGCCTTTCTTCTCTTCACTCTCCGGTAGCTCTGAAGTTGCTTGTGGACGCACTATAGCATGCTTCTCCAAAAGCTGTTGCGTCAATTCTTTGGCCAGTTCCGGGTGCTCTTTCAAATATTCCTTCGCACTGTCGCGGCCTTGGCCTATACGCTCGTTGCGGCAGGAATACCAGGCGCCACTCTTCTCCACCAAACCCGCCTCCACCGCTAAGTCCAAAAGGTCCCCCTCCCGCGAAATCCCCTGCCCATACATAATGTCAAACTCCACCTCCTTGAAGGGCGGCGCTACCTTGTTCTTCACCACCTTCACCCGCGTCCTGTTGCCCACCACCTGCTCGCCGTTCTTTATGGCCCCTATGCGGCGTATGTCCAAACGCTGTGAAGCATAAAACTTCAACGCGTTCCCTCCTGTGGTCGTTTCGGGGTTCCCAAACATGACCCCTATCTTCATGCGTATCTGGTTGATGAATATGACGCACGTCTGACTCTTGGCAATGGTGCCTGTCAACTTGCGCAATGCCTGACTCATCAGCCGCGCCTGTACTCCCATGTGGGCGTCCCCCATCTCCCCCTCTAACTCCGCCTTCGGTACCAATGCCGCTACCGAGTCCACTACCAAAACATCCATCGCCCCGGAGCGTACCAACATGTCCGCTATCTCCAATGCCTGCTCGCCTGTGTCCGGCTGGGACAACAACAAATCATCCGTGCGTACGCCCAGCTTGCGCGCATAGGCAATGTCCATGGCGTGCTCCGCGTCAATATAGCTGCAAACACCCCCCGCCTTCTGCGCCTCTGCCACAATGTGCAAACATAGGGTGGTTTTGCCCGAGGACTCCGGACCATAAATTTCTATAATGCGGCCCCTCGGCACCCCACCCACCCCCAGGGCAATGTCCAAAGAAAGGGAGCCTGTCGGAATGGCTTGTATGTCCCTCGCCAAAGGCTCCTCATTGCCCAAACGCATGATGGAACCCTTCCCAAATTGCTTCTCCACCGCAGCCAACGCCAACTCAATGGCCTTCTCTTTCTCCGGGTTTAATGCCATGGCTCTCGCCTCTCCTTTCTCATGAAGGCCCTCCTCGGGCCCCTCCTCAGGTTGCTTTTCCCCACCTTATAAACCAAAAGTAAGGACGAAAATGGTTTTATTCTAGAAACATGCTAACTCTCTTTCGCAACAACGAGGTGTCGTTTTGCAGGACATGGACGTCGAGCGCCAAATTCTCTTGTGTATACAAAGCCTGTCCCTGCCCAAACGGCTGGCGCCGGCATTGGATGAGCTTCGCCAACACCCTTCCGAGCGCGCACAGCTGGTTGTGGCCTTGCTGGAATTGGAGCACGCACGCCGAGGCTCCATGGAGTCCAAAGCCAAAATTCCCCAAATCGCTGAGCTGCTCCTGCGCGCATGGCGCAATGGAAAACCCGCTGCCCTCCTCAAAGAAGACCCTACCCTCCTCAAACTCTGGGACGAAGCCGTCGTCCTCCTCAAACTGTTCGAGGCCAAACGCCTCTCCAAACAACTGAATGACTGCTGGGATGCGCGTGAGGATGCGCCCCGCCTCAAAGCAGCCGTCACCGCTCTGTCCCCACCCGGCCACCGCCGCGTGGAATTCGCCATCTGCCTCTATTCCCTACAATTGGTGCGACTCGGAATCCAAGAGGCCGAATGTGAGTTCCACCGCCGCGTCTTGCTCCTCAAAGAGGCCTTCTTCTCCCCTGCCTTGGCCTCCCAACTCCAAGGCAGCAATATCGGCCTCTCCCAACTGTGGCAAGAGGTACAACCCATTCTGACCCACTACTTCAGCCACGCCGCCAGTAAGTCCCAAGAATTCTTCGCCCCCCTCGCCTTCCCAACAAAAACAACCTCGGACACCTCCTCCCTCCCTGTGCCCGACGAAACTTCCTTCGCCGTCGAATTCTGGCGACACGCTGAAGAACAGTTGGGACTCTTCCCCCTCCATGTACAAAAGGCCATAAAACCCCGTACCTTTGTCGCAGAGTTGCCCGAAGGCAGAGAGCGCCTTGGCAGCTATATGGCTGAAGCCAAAACCACCTTCTCCAGCCTGCCTGTCGCCCGTACCTTCTTCTCCATGCTGCACCTCCTGCTGGCCGCCAACTCGAAAGGCGAGGAGCACAACGAGTCCTTGCAAATAGCCTTGGAATATTTCCCTCAAAAGGCAAGCCTCCTCGCCCCCATTGTCCAATTGCTGACAGAAGGCGACAGCCAAACCCAAGAGCAACTCTTCGAAGGCTGGCTAAGCCTTGCACGCCATGTGGAAAAATGGGTCTCCCCCCACCTCGAAAAAATATCCCCCCTATAGGCAGTGTCAGCAAAAAATTTTGCCCTCCGGGCGGGTTTTGGTTGCCAACTGAGTCATGTTTTTTTGGGGGGCCGTTTTTTGGAAAGGGTTCTCTTTTGCCCTTCGGGCGGGGTTTATTTAACTGAGAATGTTTTTATGGGCCATGCGGCCCGGGCTTCTTTTGGAAATGTTTCTCTTCGCCCTCCGGGCGTTGTTCTCTTTGGGCCTGCGGCCCGGGCTTTCTCGCCCTCCGGGCATTCTGCCTCCGGCGGGGAACTTTTTG
>WQTM01000021.1 GCA_009786315.1 Pseudomonadota bacterium
TCGAAATGAGCGGGTTGGGCGCTATGGTTCCATTAAACTCAAAATATGGCGGCGGTGGAAAACCTGGGGGCGAGGGCGGGAGCGGCGACGGCCCCGGTTTCTCCGGCTCCGCTAGACAGGTCAACCCTGAGTCCGCTGCTAAGCTGGAATCACCCAGCACTCCCGCCTCAACCGGTGTGTTCCAACACTCTGTCAGCGATCCGTTGCACGCCACACAAGAACACAATATGAATTGCAGCCACCACCTGCGCATCGTTTCTCGGATATCCATTCTTCAACCTACTCTGCCTCGGCCCTGAGGGCAGAATTTATCTTTCCGGCGTCTTAGTGCGATATATGCGTATAAGCCTAGCAAAAAAATAGACCGGGCCTCCATTTTTCACCTCCCGGGTCTTCAATACCTCACCACCACTGTTGGCAGAAACTGGCCCCCCACCCCCCTCCAAACCCTTAGCCGGGGCCCCCCTCCTCCCAGCCCCCACCTTCGCCTTCTCCCTCTCTGCTGCCCTCTACCCGCTTCGCTTGCATGAAAAAACGGTGGGTTATGCTGCGTAACAACTCTGCTTCCTCAATGCTGTATACCGCTGCCCTAAATGCACTCGCCCCCTCTAGCCCATGAGAATAGTAACCCCACTGCTTGCGAAAACACCTCACCGCCGCCCCCGTGTCCCCTATCCACGCCGCATATGCCTCAAAATGCCCCCACACCACCTGAAATCGCTCCTCGCAACTCGGTGCACACCCCCCCAAAAGCTGCCTGAATATCCACGGGTTGCCCAGCGCCCCTCGCCCTATCATCACAAAGTCACAACCCGTCTCCTCCTGCATACGCACAGCATCGGCTGGACAACGCACATCCCCATTGCCCAACAGCGCAAAAGTGTTCCCAAAACACTGCTTTAGGCGCTTAATAACCCCCCAGTCCGCCTTGCCAGCATAGCCCTGTGCACGCGTGCGCGGGTGGACGGCCAGGGCCGCTATGTTGGCCTTGGCCAAAGCTTCGGCCACCTCAAGGTAGTTCTGGTTCTGCGCGTCCCAACCAGTGCGTATTTTCGCCGTCACCGGCAAACCCGTCGCCTCCGCTATGGCTTTGCATATGTCCGCCGCTCGCAAAGGCTCCAACATCAGCGCCGCCCCCGCCCCTGTCTTGGTGACTTTCTTCACCGGGCAGCCCATGTTTAAGTCCACCATTTGGGCCCCCAACTGCTTGGCACATATGGCCGCCTTCGCCAAAACCCCCGCCTCCCCTCCAAACAACTGTACGCAAAAGGGGTGCTCCAACTCCGGTTGGTGGCGTAAATAACGCAAACTCCCCTCTCCCTTGCGCAACAAACCCTGCGCACTCACCAACTCCGTGGGGCAATGGCTGGCCCCCATACGGCGCGCTATCAGCCGAAACGGCTCCTCGCTGACTCCGGCCATCGGCGCCAACGCATAGGGCGTGGCAAAAGAAAAAGAGGCTATGTGCGGCATTTTTTTCCCTGGGGGCTGTTTGTCATTATTCTTCCTTCCAAAAGCATAAAAAAAGCTAAGCTGTTGCAAAATATGTTTCGCTTCCCTATTGGCAAAATTCCCGTCGAGGTGCGTGTCTCCCATGTCGCCTTCAGCCTCCTGCTGGCCTTCTTCCTCTCCCGAAACGCCCCCATCACCCCCGTTGCCGCTGTCCTAAGCTGGGTGGCTGTTATTAGCCTCTCCGTCCTCGTCCATGAGTTGGGCCATGCCCTCACCAGCTTGGCCTTCGGCTATAGGCCCTCCGTCGTCCTCGTCGCTATGGGCGGATATACCTTAACCCCGGCGGAAACCCCCATCCCCTGGCTCAAGGAAATCGCCCTCACCTTGGCCGGCCCCTTGGCCGGTTATTTGCTCGCCGGCCTCTTCGCCCTCGTCCAATATGGGCTGCCAAACGACAGCCCCTTCACCCTGTATTATGTCTGCTCCAGCTTTTTCTGGGCTAACCTCGTCTGGTCTACCTTTAACCTCATCCCCATGGGGCCCTTGGACGGGGGACGCGTCGCCGCCCTCTTCCTTATGCGCATCGCACCCAAACGCGGGCTCCTCTATACGCAGGTGCTGGGGCTGCTCTTCGGCGTGCCCCTGCTCGCTTGGGCACTGTGGCACCAAAACCCCTTCATGGCCCTCTTCGTGGGCGCTTTCGTGCTGCGCTCCGTGCAAATTATGGTGGAGCTCGTGCGCCACCCACCCGCTCTGGCCAATACCCCTTCCTCCTCCTCCCCCTCAGCTGAGTTGTTGAGTATTGAGCAATTGCTCCAGGAGGGCGCCTTCACCGAGGGGCTCCGCCAAGCCGAAAACCTCCTCGCCTCCCCCCTCCCACCTGAAGAAAATATACGCGCACACTACTTGGCCGGGTGGCTCTCCCTCAAAACCAACCAGGGCCGCAAAGCCCTCCGCCACTTCTCCCAAACCGAAAATATGGAAATACCCCCACAGGCCATGGCCGCCGCCTTCTCCCTCACAGGCGAGGACGAGCGCGCCTTGCCCCTCTGGGAAATGGCCGCCGTCTTGTCCGAAAACCCCGTCCTCCTGCATGAGTGGGCGGGTACGCTGCTGCGCTTGGGCCGCGTGGAGGTGGTGCGCGCTATGCCCAAAGTCCGCCTGGCCAAAGCTTATCTCTGCGCCCAAAGCGTCTTCCGCTTGCGCGGCGAGTATGCCCAGGCGGCTGAAGCCGCAGAGGCCTCCTTCCACGCGGAGCCACAGGCGGACGTCGCCTATGAGGCCGCTTGTAACCACACCCTCGCAGGTGACAAAATCAGCGCCTTGAGAATGCTGGCCTTGGCCGCTCAAAACGGCTTCAACGAGTCTCAAAAAGCCCTCGAAGACCCGGACTTGCTCCCCCTCCACCCCCACCCTGAGTTCCAACAGTGGCTCTCCTCCCTCCCCCCCC
>WQTM01000022.1 GCA_009786315.1 Pseudomonadota bacterium
CAAAAAGTTCCCCGCCGGAGGCAAGACGCCCGAAGGGCAGAAAAGCGCGGGCCGCAGGCCCAGAGAGAACAACGCCCGGAGGGCGAAAGAAGCTGGGCCGCATGGCCCATAAAAACATTTTCAGTTAAATAAACCTGCCCGGAGGGCAGAAAAGTGCGGGCCGCAGGCCCATGAAAGAACAACGCCCGGAGGGCGAAAAGAAATGTTTCAGAGAAAAGCGCGGGCCGCAGGCCCAAAAAAAACATTCTCAGTTGGCACCCAACAACCCCGCCCGAAGGCCAAAATTTATGGACGACAGCCCTTAGGCCTCCGTCTCGGGAAGGTTCACCGCCACCAAGTCAAAGTCGGGTATTTCAGCACGCATATACTTGCGGATTTTCTCTATGAGGGCGGCTTCAATCTGCCGCGCACGCTCCCGGCTAACGGAAAAATGGGTGCCAATTTCCTGTAAAGTCATGGGCTCATCCGCGACAAGGCGTTTCTCAAACACATATTTTTCCTTGTCTTTGAGCGCCTTGGCAAACTTTGCGAGTTTCTCTTTGAAGAGGCTCGACAGCTGCTCCTGGGCCAAAAGCTCATCCGACAGCGCGTGAGGTGAAGCCAGCAAGTTGCTTGTACGCATGCGCCCGTCGTCCTCATTCCCCAACGGTGCATCCAAGGACACCTCGTCCTGCCCCAAACGTAAGTCCATCTCCTCCACCTCCTCCTCCGTTACATTCAACCTCTCCGCAAGCAACTTGGGGGTTACCTCAAAACCCTGGGCCGCCAACTTCTCCTGCTCCTGGCGTAACTTGAAAAACAGTTTGCGCTGCGCTTCCGTGGTGCCTATCTTCACCAGCTTCCAACTGTCCATAATATAACGGAGTACATAGGCTCGAATCCACCATGCGGCATAGGAGGACAACCTCACACCACGCTCCGGGTCAAACTTCTTCACCGCTTGAATGAGTCCCATGTTCCCCTCTTGTATAATGTCCAAAAGCAACAGGGGGGAGCGGTGGTATTCATAGGCCAACTTCACAACCAAGCGCAGGTTGGCTGCCACCAGCTTCCAGGCCAACCGGGGGTCTCCCGTCTTCTGAAATTCCCGTGCCAAAGCCAACTCTTCCTCGCGCTCCAGCAGGGGGTGGTGCATGACTTCCCGCATATAGGCCGTCAGTGGGTCCGCTCGGGCCAACTGGGTGGGCTTCTCCCTAAGGGCAAGGGCAGACAAGTTTTCAGGGCCTTGAGACGGCCCAACCACGCAAAGTCCTGGCTCCGCGCCTTCGCCCACCTCTTTCGGGGGCGCTTCCTCTTCAGGGTGCTCCATATAGCTTTGTTTAGCGCAAAGTTGCCTTTGTCGCTTCAAATCATTGATTTGTTCCCTGAGAAGGAGGATAGATGCAGGCTGTGACATTTGAAAACGACAGCGCAAATAATGGCGCAACTGACAATACCACCGGCACTTTGCCCACCCCCGAAGCTGAAACCACCTCTGAAACCGCCTCGGAATATGTGGCCAATGTGAGCTTTGAATCCCTAGGGCTTTCCCAAGAAACCCTTCAAGCTTTGGCCGAGCGCGGCTACCACCAACCAACGCCTGTGCAAGCACAAGCCTTTCAACCTGCCTTTCAAGGCAAGGATTTAATTGTACGCTCCAAAACAGGCACCGGAAAAACAGCTGCCTTCGGCCTGCCCTTGCTTGAGCGCATTCCCAAAGGCACTCGCGAAACCGAAGCCCTCATCCTCTGCCCCACTCGCGAGCTGGCTTCGCAAGTGGCCACGGAGCTTTGTGAGCTTGCCAAATACCGCGACATTCAGGTTGCGGCCATTTATGGCGGCGCCGCAATGAAACCTCAAGAGGTGGCCCTCGAAACAGGCGCAGCCATCGTCGTCGGTACCCCTGGGCGCATTTTGGACCATATGCGCCGCGGCAATTTGAAGCTGCGCAGCTGCCGCCACATTGTCCTGGACGAAGCCGACGAAATGCTCAACCAGGGCTTCTATGAAGAAGTCACCAGCATCGTCGAAGCACTTCCCCCAGAGCGACAAGTCCTGCTGTTTTCTGCAACCGTCTCCGACGACATACGCCGCCTCATTATGCGCTATACGCATGAGCCGCAAACACTCCTCCTCTCCAAAGACGTCTTCACCGTCGAGCACATTCACCATGTACGCTATGACGTGGATGATGCTTTTCCCAAACCGCGCAACCTCCTCTATGTGCTTGAAATGGAGCAACCCGAAAACGCCATCGTCTTCTGCAATACGAGAGACGACACGGAGTTGGTGGTCGCCGTCCTCAACCGCAATGGCCTGGACGCTGAATTGCTCAACGGAGACTTGCCGCAAAAAGAGCGTGAGCGCGTCATGGCCAAAGTCAAAAACGGAGAGCTCGCTTTCATGGTGGCCACGGACTTGGCCGCTCGCGGCATTGACATTTCAGACTTGGGCCACGTCATCAACTATTCGCTGCCGGAAGACCCGGCCGTCTATTTGCACCGCGTGGGACGTACGGGAAGAATCGGCAAAAAAGGCACCGCCCTCAACCTGGTTTCCGGCCGCGAGCTCTCTTCCTATTCCGCCCTCGAAAAAAAATATGGCATCCAATTCGAAAAACGCCAAATGCCCTCGCCTCAAGTCGCCTTGGAAATGTGGACAGAGCGCCATGTACGGGAAATTAAAGAGGCCGCCTCCACCACCGTCTTCGAAGGCTTCCTAGGCCTCGCCTCCCAACTAAAACAACGCGCGGACGCCGAAGAGTTGGTGGCCTTCCTCATGCGCTATTTCTTCTGGCACCAACGCAAAACCAAAGCCCAAAAAATACACGAGGAGCAGCAGACTCCCTCCCCCTCTCCCAAACGCTCCCCCTCCCACTCCCAAAACGGAAAAGACAAAAAAATACCCCCCAACAACCGCTCCCGTAATGAGCGCCGCCCCCCAAGAGAAATACGGGAAACAAGAGA
>WQTM01000023.1 GCA_009786315.1 Pseudomonadota bacterium
TTTGGGCGAGCAAAAAGTTCCCCGCCGGAGGCAGAATGCCCGGAGGGCGAGAAAGCGCGGGCCGCAGGCCCAAAGAGAACAACGCCCGGAGGGTGAAGAAAAACATTTCCAAAAACGGCCCGGGCCGCAGGCCCAAAGAGAACAACACCCGGAGGGTGAAGAGAAACATTTCCAAAAATGGCCCGGGCCGCAGGCCCAAAAAAGAACAACGCCATTCAAACAGCGGGGCGGTTGAGCATTCCATAGGCAAAACGAAGACACTGTGAAAAACACGAAGGCCCCGCAGGCGGCCTTCTCACGGGCCTGAGTTTTGTCGCCAAGCTGTTTTTGCAAGCAGCGCTGTCAGCAAAGCGAAAGCAGACAAGGCCCACAATGCGGAGGGCAGGCTGGTGAGGCCGCTGGGGGGGCTCAGCGTTTCCAGGAGGCCCCCCCATTGTGCCGGGAGGTTGAATTGTTTGAGCCAAGCGCCGCCCTGGGGAATGTTGAGCAGCGCGACGACAACCCCGGCCATGGCGCCCCCGGCAATATAGCCCGAGGCCAAAAAGGTGCCGGGTGAAAATTCAGCGTTGTTTTTTTCACGACGCCATTTGTCCGCGGCCCACCGTACAATGCCGCCGACAAAAATGGGGGCGGTGGTGGAGATGGGCAAATAGACGCCGACGGCAAAAGGCAAACTCGGCACCCCACAAAGCTCCAACATAAGTGCGATGAAAATACCGATGAGCACCAATGCCCACGGAAGTTGTTGGGTGAGGATACCGTCAATAATAAGGGAGAAGAGGCGTGCCTTGGGGGCGTCATAGCGGGTAAGTTTTTGTCCGAGGTACTCATGGACGCGCCCACCAATGCCAGGGTCCACCACATATTCAATGTCGCCCGCTTCCGAGGCCAAATATTTCCCATCCACCAGC
This sequence comes from Pseudomonadota bacterium, assembly GCA_009786315.1. Lineage (GTDB taxonomy): Bacteria > Myxococcota > Myxococcia > Myxococcales > Myxococcaceae > WRKR01. The sequence continues at coordinate 912 of WQTM01000023.1, forward strand.
CCGGGGACTTTGCGTGCATAGCCCACCTGCAAGAGGCGTTGCCGAGTTTCACCCAACGGCCCAAGCTGCGAAAGCACATAGGGGGTGTTGTCCAAAGTGAGTTTGAGTTGGGAGAGGTTTTGGAAGCTGGAGGCTTTGAAGCCGCGCAAGCTATGGTTGCCCAAGGACAAGCCCAACTCATTCCACAGGGTTTTTTCCAAGGAGGCGAGGAGGGGGGCATGTTGGGGGTGGAGGTGGAAGGGAATTTCATAGAGCACCACTTTTTCCTCACTCATTGTACTCAAATGTTTTCCGGGGTGCGACTCTGGAATGTGCAAAGTCCCCCCCATATTGAGGGTGAGGAGCGTAAGCCCAATAAACAATGCGCTGCTTAAGACGCCCACGAAGAGGGCCAGTTGTTGGTGGCGGGGGGTACCGCCGATGAGGTGAGCTGTTTTCAAGTCCTGCGCGGTGGTACCTCCGTTGGAGGCGGCGATGCCCACAACAGCGGCGGCCGTAAGAGCAGCAAAGCGGCTTTCGGTTGAAGTCCACCCCAGCAGCAAGAAGACGAGGCAGATGGCCAACAGGGTGGCCACCACCATACCGGAGATGGGGTTGGAGGAGGAGCCGATTTCCCCCGTAATACGCGCACTCACCGTAACGAAAAAAAAGCTAAAGGCGAGCACCATGAGAGCCGAGAGGGTGTTGAGTTGCAGGCTGGGGGCCAGGAGGATGGCAAGGAAGGTGAGGAGGGTGCCAGCCCCCACCACACGCAGAGACAAGTCCCTCTCCGTCCTCAGTGGGGCATGGGAGGTTTGGCTGCGCGCAAAAGGCAGGTTTTGTATTCCCCGCCGAAAAGCCCCCAGCAAAGTGGGGATGGAGCGCAACAAACTCAAAAGCCCCCCCATGGCCACGGCGCCTGCACCTATATAGAGGACGAAGGCATTGCGTACTTGCGCGGGTGACATTTGAGAAATGGGCATGTCCACGCCTATGCCGAGTTGTCCAAACGCCGCGGTGGTGTTGCCTTGGGCGAAGAATTGGATAGCGGGGATGAGCACCAAATAGGAGAGGACGCCGCCGGCGAAGGAGATGCCGGCCACTTTGGGGCCTATAATATAGCCGACGCCCAACAACTCCGGGCTGACTTCCATAGCGACGGAGCCGCCCACATAACCTTTGAGGGTGGTGAGTTTGAGGGAGAGGGGCTCCACGACGTGGCGGTACAAAGGCACTTCGACGACTTCATGCCAGAGGTGCACGCCCGCATAGAGGAGTTTATAGCAAGCCCCCACCAGGGCCCCCGTTATGACGGTTTGGGCGCCGTGCCCCCCTTTTTCTCCGGCAATAAGCACCTGAGCACAGGCCGTCCCCTCCGGGTAGGTGAGTTTTCCATGCTCCTGGACGATGAGGCCGTGGCGCAGGGGAATCAGCATGAGGACGCCCAGCACGCCGCCCAAAGCCGCCACCAAAACAGCGTGCAGCAGGCCAATTTCATAGCCCATGAACAGCAGGGCGGGCAAAGCTGCCGCGACGCCGAAGGCCAGGGACTCACCGGCGGAGCCCGTGGTTTGGACGATGGTATTTTCGAGGATGGTGGAGTTGCCGAAGGTGCGGAAGATGGCGATGGACAGCACGGCGATGGGGATGGATGCCGAAACCGTCATTCCCACCTTAATGGCCAAATATACGGAGGAAGCGGCAAAGAGAATACCCAAGGCAGAGCCGAGCAGCAGAGCCCTCCAACTCAACTCTCGTGGGGAGAGGGAGTGGGGCACAAAAGGGGCGTGTGGCGGCGGCACAGAGGGCGAGGGCATGCCTCAAACTAGACCGATTCTAGTTTAAATTGGAATCGGTCTAGGGACTGTCGTCAATAAATTGTGCCCTCCGGGCGGGGTTTTATTTAACTGAGAATGTTTTTTTTGGGCCTGCGGCCCGGGCCATTTTTTGAAAAGGGTTCTTTTTGCCCATTGGAGCGGGGTTTCTTTAACTGAGAATGTTTTTATGGGCCATGCGGCCCGGGCCCCTCTTAACTGAGTCATGTTCTTCTGGGCCTGCGGCCCGGCAC
>WQTM01000024.1 GCA_009786315.1 Pseudomonadota bacterium
GCTGCCCCCCTGAAAGCAATGCACCCCCCTCGCCTGCTTCTGCGTCCAGGCCCCCCTCCTTCTCCCTTACAAAACCCTCTGCCCCTGCTCGCCTCAGCGCCTCCCATAGGGCCTCCTCCTCTATGCCCTCTTGCCCCAAACATAGGTTTTCTCTTAGGGTGCCCGAAACCAACAACGGCTCCTGCGGTACCCAGGCCAACTGCTTGCGCAAACCCCCCAGGGCCAACCCGCCAACCCCCTCCCCGTCCCATAGCACCCGGCCCTCACTGGCTTGGGCAAAACCCAACAGCAGCGACAACACCGACGACTTGCCCGCCCCCGTGGGCCCCACCAACGCCACCCTCCTCCCCTGGGGTATTTCAAGGGAAAAACCCACCAGCCCCATACGCCCGTCTGCAAAACGCAAAGAAACATTCTCAAACACCAGCGTGCTTTGCAACGGCCCCGCACGCTTGCCCTCGGCGGAAACTTGCGGGGCTTGCAACAACTGCATAAAACGGCCCCAGGCCACTTGCCCTATGGACAGCTGCCCAAACGTTGCGCTGAGTGCACGCAACGGCTGGTATAACAACAAAAAACTGGCCAAAAAAGACAACAGGTGCTCCGCCAAAGCCGGCTCCCTCGCCACTGCCGGTACGCCTACCCAAATGCAAAGCGCTGCCCCCAAAATACCCAAATACTCCGTGAAGGGACTAATGGCTCCACGCAAAAACAGAGAGCGACGCATGGCGGACATAAAACGCCCATTCCCCTCCTCAAAACGCCGGCTCAACTGCGGCTGCATGCCATAGGCTTTTATAATGCTTAAATTCGAAAATACCTCCGCCAACAACGTGTTGAGTGCCGCCAAACTGCCCAAACCACTCTTGGCGGCCTTGCGTATGGCACGCTTAAACCGCCCCAACGGCAACACCACCAACGGCAACAACGCAAAAGCCAATAAAAACAACTTAATGTCCAACCACGCACACACCCCCAACAACACCACCACCTGCGTTATGTCCCTGGAAAAAGTAGGCAAAAAACCCGCCAATGTGCTTTCCACCTGCCCCAAGTCCGCCAAAAAATGCGACAACACCTCCCCCGAGTGGCGACGCTCCACCCACGCAGGGGGTATACGCATAAGCCGCGCATAACCCTGGACGCGCAAAGCACAAACCATATGCTGCACCAAAGCCTGCACCCACCCCGCATTTAAAAACTGGGCCACTGCACGCAAAAGCGCAATGGCCACCAATACCAACGGCATTTTCCACTTTAAGTCCTCTGGGCTCAGTTGCCATGGGCCCAACTGCGTCTCCTTCCCCAACAACAGCCCCCCCAACAAAGGCCCCAACAACCACGCCCACGCCCCCGCCGCCAAAGCCGCTGCCAGAGAAGAGGCCATTTGCATGAAAAGCAGGCCCTTGTGCGGGGACAGCCAGGGCCATAACTCCCTCAAAAGTTGCAAAGTGGCCAAGGGAGGGCGGGGAGAGGAGGGGGGCGTAGGCGGCGGCATGGGGGTATAACCGGGGTTTTTGCCACAACTGAAGCAAAGCCCAAAGAGTTATTGCGGCAAGCAGCCCGCACGGCTATGGGGCAAGGCATGTCCAAGAGAGACTATTATGAGGTATTGGGCGTGGAGAGGACGGTAGGGGAGGCGGAATTAAAGAGTGCCTTCCGCAAAATTGCCATGGAGCACCACCCGGACAGGAACCCGGACAACCCGGCCTCGGAGGAAATTTTCAAGGAGGCGGCGGAGGCCTATGAGGTATTGTCCAACGCGGAGAAGCGTGCGCGTTATGACAGAATGGGGCACGCGGGGCTGGGGGGCAGTGGGGGTGGCAGCTACACGGCGGACTTTGGAAACATGGCCGACATTTTCTCTGAAATTTTTGGGGACTTTTTCGGCACACGCAACCGTGGCCCTGCCCGCGGCGCGGACTTGCGTATGGAGTTAGGCATTCGCTTTGAGGAGGCCGCGTTTGGCAAGCAAACCGAAATAAAGGTGCCCAAAACGCGTGCCTGCACGGCCTGTGCGGGCACCGGCAGCCAAAGCAAAAAGCGCCAAACGTGCCAGCAGTGTGGCGGCAGTGGCCACATACAATACCGCCAGGGGTTTTTCTCTCTCAGCCGGCCCTGTCCGCTTTGCCAGGGGAGGGGTGTTTTTGCCAAGGACGCTTGTACCTCCTGCAAGGGGGAGGGGGTGGAGCCCCACGAGGCCACCCTCTCCCTCAGTATACCCCCTGGTGTGGACAATGGTACTCGCCTACGCCTACAGGGGGAGGGTGCTCCCTCTGGGGAGGGAGGCCCCCCTGGGGACCTCTATGTTTTCCTCCGTGTAGAGGAGCACCCTCTTTTTATACGTGAGGGCAACGACATTTTGTGTGAGTTACCCATTTCCATTGTACAGGCCGCCTTGGGCACGGAGTTGGACGTCCCCACGTTGGACGGGCGGGTGAAAATGAAAATTCCCGAAGGCACACAGACGGGCACTGTTTTCAGGCTACGGGGCAAGGGTGTACCGCGCAGGGGCAGCCAGTCCCGAGGGGACCAGCACGTGCGCGTCATTCTCGAAACCCCCACGCGCCTAAGCAGCAAGCAGCGCGAGTTGTTGACGCAGTTTGCCGCCGAAGGTGGAGAGGACGTCAACCCTCAAAGCCGCAGCTTTTTCCAAAAGGTGAAGGACCTTTTTGACAAGAGTTGAGAGGGGGGGCACCCTCCAGGTGTTGTTTTTTCCTGGGCCTGCGGCCCGGGCTTTTTTGACAACATTTCTTTTCGCCCTTCGGGCGTTGTTCTCTCTGGGCCTGCGGCCCGCGCTTTTTTGACAACATTTCTTTTCGCCCTTCGGGCGTTGTTTTTTTCTGGGCCTGCGGCCCGCGCTTTTTTTGACAACATTTCTTTTTGCCCTTCGGGCATTTTGCCTCCGGCGGGGAACTTTTTGCTCGCCCAAAAAGTTCCTCAAAAACGGCTCCCTCCGGTGGCCCTGCGGGG
>WQTM01000025.1 GCA_009786315.1 Pseudomonadota bacterium
CCCTGCCTTAAAACCGGCGCCTAAACCCCTTACCCCCCCCTTAAAACCGGCCCCCACTCCTGCCCCCGTTAACCCATAAGCCCAAGGCAAGTTTTGTCCATTCTCCCCACCACAAGGGCCGGGGGAGGGGGGGGCTCCTCCCTTACCTCCAGCGCCTGGGCCAAATGCCGCATGGCCTCCTCCAAACGCCCCTCCTCGTTGTAGTGTATCTCCAACCACGGCTGGCCCTCCTCCAACCACTCCCCCACCTTGCATAACACCACCAACCCCACCGCTACGTCTATTGTGTCCTCCACCCGCCTGCGCCCCGCCCCCAATGCCACCGCCGCCTGCCCCAAAGCCAGGGCCTCCTGGCGGCATATATAGCCCGCACGCGGCGCGTGCAGCAGCTTGCGGCGCCTGGCCTTCGGCAACAACTTCGGGTTTTCCAAAAGCTTCACATTGCCGCCCTGCGCCCGGACGACGTCCACAAAACACGCCCAAGCACGGCCCGAAGACAAAGCCTCTTCCAACAGCTTTTCTGCCGCCGCCACCTCCGGCGCACGCCCCGCCAACAACAGCATTTCAACAGCCAAACGGCGCGTCAACGCCATGGCGTCAGCAGGCCCACGCCCCTGCAACATCTCCAAAGCCTCCTCCACCTCCAGGGCATTGCCAATGGCACGCCCCAACGGCGCGTCCATGCGGCTGAGCAACGCAACGGTGGGTTTGCCCATGCCCTCACCTATGGCAATGAGGGTTTGGGCCAGAGTACGCGCCTGCGCCTCCGTCTTCATGAAAGCACCCCCTCCCACTTTGACGTCCAACACCAGCGCGTCGGCGCCTTCAGCAAGTTTTTTGCTCATAATGGAGGAGGCAATGAGGGGGACACAGTCCACTGTGGCGGTAACGTCCCTCAGGGCATAGAGTTTCTTGTCCGCCGGGGCCAAAGTTTCGCTTTGCCCCACCATACACAGGCCGTGCTTGCCCAATATTTCCATAAAACGCTGCTTGGAAAGGCCCACGCAAAAACCCTCAATGGACTCCAACTTGTCAAGGGTGCCCCCCGTATGCCCCAGGCCACGCCCGGAAACCATGGGCACCACCACCCCCAGGCTGGCTACCCAGGGCGCCAATGCCAGAGAAAGCTTGTCCCCCACCCCACCCGTGGAATGCTTGTCCACCTTCACCCCGGGCAAACCCGACAAGTCATATGTCTCCCCGGAGTACAACATGGCCTCCGTCCACGCCAAAAGCTCCCCCTCCTCCATTCCCCTGAAAAAAATGGCCATACACATGGCCGCCATTTGGTAGTCCGCTATTTCCCCCGCTACATAGCCCCGTATGAAGGACTTCACCTCCTCCCCCGTCAATGCCCCCCCTTGGCGTTTGTGCAAAATGTACTCATAGGCGCGCATAGGCAAAGCCTAGGCCTAAGGCCCCCTTTTTGTCTGCAAAAACCCTCCACGGGCACCCCACTGGCCCAAAGAAGCTTGCATGAAAAACCCATAGAGGGCATTTTCCCCACCCCCCCCATGCCTATGCTTTCCTTCCGCCAACGCCACTTCCCCAACACCTCTGCAAAACAGTGGGGGGACTGGAGGTGGCAAATGCAAAACGCCGTCCAAAACTGGGAGGTATTGGAGCGCTTTGTGCCCCTTACCCCTGAGGAGCGCTTGGGCTGCATACAAACGCAAAAGCTGTTTCGCCTGCGGTTGACGCCCTATGTGCTGTCCCTCGTGGACGCAGGCCACCCCCACTGCCCCATTCGCCGCCAGGCCATTCCCTTGCCTCAGGAGGTGGGCCAGGGGGAGGGGGAGTTGGAGGACCCGCTGGGGGAGGAGAAATACCGTCCTGTGGAGGCGTTGGTGCACCGTTATGCGGACAGGGCGCTTTTGTTGTGTACGGACAGTTGCCCCATGTATTGTCGCCACTGTACACGTCGCCGTCTCACGCGTGGAGGGCGCCCGCTGGGGGAGGGGGCCTGGGCGCAGGCGTTGGAATATATTGCAGCCCGGCCTGGCATACGGGAGGTTATTCTCTCGGGGGGGGAGCCGGGGTTGTTGAGTGACGAGGTATTGGGGGGGTTGCTGGGGCGTTTGCGGGCCATTGCGCACGTGGAAGTTATTCGCCTGGGCACGCGGGTGCCCGTCACCCTCCCCATGCGTATAACGCGGCCTTTTGCCCGCCTCCTCCGCCGCCACGCCCCCCTTTTTGTCATAACACATTTCAACCACCCCAAGGAGGTGACGCCGGAGGCGGCGCGCGCCTGCTCTCTGTTGGTAGACGCCGGGGTGCCGGTAGAAAACCAGGCGGTGCTTTTGCGGGGCATTAACTCCAGCGTACGCATATTGGAGGCGTTGTTTGTCGCCTGCCTACGCATGCGGGTACGCCCCTATTATTTGCACCAAATGGACTTAGCGCAAGGCACCTGGCATTTGCGTACGCCTTTGCGGTTTGGGCTAGAGGCCATGGAGGCCCTCAGCGGGAGGGTTTCAGGGTTGGCGATGCCGGCCTTTGCGGTGGACTTACCGGGAGGAGGAGGGAAGGTGCGCCTGGGGCCCGAGGCGGTGGTGTCCTGGGAGGGGGGGCACACCGTGCTAAAAAACCACGAAGGCCACCATTATATATACCCGGAGCCCCCCGAAGCCGACTGCCACTGCCCCTATGAAGAAATATAAGGAGGAGGGGGGGACGCCCTCCGGGCGGGGGGCTCCGTGCCAACTGACAGCGTTTTTCTTGGGCCTGCGGCCCGGGCCTTTTTTTGAAATGCTTTCTTTTTGCCCATTGGGGCGGGGTTTTATTTAACTGAGAATGTTTTTATGGGCCTGCGGCCCGGGCCCTCTTAACTGAGAAATGTCTTTATGGGCCATGCGGCCCGCGCTTTTTTGCCCTCCGGGCATTGTTCTCTTTGGGCCTGCGGCCCGGGCTTTTTCGCCCTCCGGGCATTTTGCCTCCGGCGGGGAACTTTTTGCTCGCCCAAAAAGTTCCTCAA
>WQTM01000026.1 GCA_009786315.1 Pseudomonadota bacterium
CTCCCTCTCTTCTCCACCCCCTGGGGGGGGGGCGCAATCCACCCGCCAATTGCGACGGCCAAGTACTTCCCCCCTGGGGGAAGGGGGAGGGGGTTATTCTCCGGTGGAGGAGGGGGTGGGGCGGCGGAGCAGGCGGTTTAGCCTTGCCTCCTCTATACGCAGGTGCAGGGTTTTTTCTCGCGTCAGCAAAACGGCCCCCACCTGGCCCTTGGGTTTTCTGAGGTAACGCGCTTGTACATAGGAGACTTCGCCCAAAGGCTCCTTGCGGCCATTGGAGTAGTGCCAAGCAAGGTGCGCCGCGTCTATGAGGGTTTCGGGTTTGGCTTCCTCATTGCGGTTGAGGGGCACCAGCACATGTGCGCCGCTTTGTCCGCGCGCGTGCAGCCACAGGTGCCAGGGCATGGCCAGTTGGAAACTCAGCACCTCGTTGTGTTTGGCGCCACGGCCTACCCAAATATTTTGGCCGTCTGCGCTGACATACTCGCGGTAGGGTTGGCTTCTCTCGGGTTTGGCCTTGGCGGCAAGGGGCGGTGCGCGTACCTCCTCCTCCGTGCTTGGCCCCCTCTCGCTGTCCTCTATTTGTTTGCGCAAGGTTTGGGCCTCGGCTTCCAGTTGCAAGAGGCGCGCCTTGGCTATTTCTATGCCGCGGCGCAGGCGTTTGGCCTGGTGAAAGCGCGCCTCCATTTCCTCTTTGGGGGTTTTGGCGGGGTTGAGTTTCACCAGGTGTGTTTGTAGGGTACCGTCCGGGTGGAAGCACTCCAGGGAAACCGAGGTGGCGCCGCGTTTCAGGTTGGAGAGGTTTTGCGCGAGGGCCTCGCCCTCGGCTTGCAGCCGCTCTATATGGGGCATGCGGCAGGTTTCGGCTTGTACTTTTGCCATGGTTTTTTGAAGGCGGACAAGCTGCGTTTTCAGCCGTTTTGTTGCGGCCTGCGCTTCTTGGGTTTTGAAAAACGTGGCCGCCGCGTGCAAGGCCGGCAACTCCATGTCCGCCACCAACACCAAACGTGAGGGTTTTGAGTCCACCTCAAACTCAAAGGGTGGCAGGCACGGCATGCCACTGGTGAGGCCGTCGCGAGGCCTTGAGGAAAAACTCAGCCAAGGCCCGGCCTCTTCGCCCAGCGCCAAATAGCCTTGTTTCCAGTTGGCCCATAACCAAAACCTGCGCTGTCTGTTTTGCCACAAAAGCCACAGGCCGGTTTGTACGCGTGCTTCCAAAAACCTGGCGCCCATGAGGTGTTTGCGCATGGCCTGTTGTATGGACTGTGGTTGGGTGGGTGCATTGGGGCGGAGGTTGCTTATGGAGAGGCGTCCGGTTTGAGTGTCTGCAGAAAGCACCAGCAAACAACTGCTGCGCGACATGCGTAACTCCAAAAAGGCCTCTTTGTGCGTGGGGGCCGAAAGCCTCTGTATAAAAGCGCCCAGCAGGTGCCCATTGGCTTCTTGCGCAATTTGTTTGGCTTCACTGGCAAACAGAGGCATGGCTATTTCAACCGCTCCAAAGCAGCTTTGGCTTGGGGCAACCCACTCAACGCGGCCTCCTCATAAAAGCGGCGGGCCTCTTCCATGTTTTGTTGCATGCCGACGCCGTGCTCCAACAAAAACCCCATGGTATATTGGGCGGGGGCAAAATTCTGCTCCAAGACTTTTTTCAACCACTGCACCCCCTGCAATGTTGCCCCCTCCTCTCCCTTAAGGCCAACCAGGGCCAGGCGGTATTGCGCACGTATGTCGCCTTGGCGTGCGGCCTCTTCAAACCATTGGGCGGCTTTTTGCCCGTCCTCGGGTGTGCCCAGGCCCGCTTCATAGAGGGCGGCCAGGTTGTGCTGGGCCTTGGAAAAACCTTGGGTGGCGGCTTTCTCATACCAGAGGAAGGCCTTCTCAAAACTTTGAGTACAGGCTTCGCCGCGCTCATACATGACGCCGAGGTTGTATTGGGCTTGTGCCAGGCCTTGCGTTGCGGCTTTAAAATACCACTCGAAGGCCTGCTTCCTGTCTGCCTCTGCCCCCTTCCCAAAATAATGGGCTGCCCCTAAAAAATATTGGGCCGTGGCGTCCCCGTGCTTGGCCACCTTCTGCGCCACCTCCAGCAGCTCCTTATAGGTGGCTTCTTCACCTTCCAATACGCCGTCCCAGTCCTCTGCTGAAGGCTCCCCCATAGGAAACTTTAGGTTGTTTTGAAGAGACATAAGCCCCTTTCATCAAAACCACCGCCAAAACGCAAGACATGCCCCTTCGCCCACCCTTGTCCACCCCCCCCCTGCGGTTTATGGCCGAATGCTCAGTTGCCCCATGGATTGGACTACCCCGGAGCCACTCATCAACGCGCTGTTCAATCCCCAACAACGCACCGTGCCGTTGGTCTGCAGGGCGCAGGTGTAGTCTCCAGCTGCCACAACAGCCACTGCGCTGAGGCCCGCTGGAACGTCTGTCTGTCCGAGGGAACCCCATCCCCAACAACGCACCACGCCGTTGCTTTGCAAGGCGCAGGTATGGGTTCCTCCCACTGAAATGGCCACCACCTCATTCAGTTCCGATGGGACAGTTGTCAGGTCACTGCTATTCAACCCCCAACAACGTACCGTGCCGTTATTTCGCAAAGCACAGGCGTGAAATGAGCCCATGGCAACGGCTACCACTCCACCTAGGTCCTCTGGAATATCCATCACACCATCGCTGTTGCTTCCCCAACAAAGCAGCGTACCATTCGTACGTATGGCGCAGGTTTGACTAGAGCCAACAGCAACAGCCACCGCACTGAGGCCTGATGGGACAGTTGTCGATCCTCCGCTATTTCTCCCCCAACAACGTACCGTGCCGTTGCTTTGCAAAGCGCAGGCGTGATTCCAGCCCGCAGCAATAGCTACCACTCCGTTTAGGTTCGCTGGGACAGTTGCCTGTCCATAGGTATTGCCCCCCCAACAACGCACCGTGCTGTCGGCCTGCAAAGCGCAGTTATAAATTTCGCCCCCCACGATGGCCACCGCGTTTAGGTTTTCTGGAACAGTTGCCTGC
>WQTM01000027.1 GCA_009786315.1 Pseudomonadota bacterium
CGGCCCGGGCCGCAGGCCCAGAGAGAACAATGCCCGGAGGGCGAAAAGAAATGTTGTCAAAAAAGGGAGGCCCCAGTGTCTGGGGGGGGGAGCAGGGCTTGGCAGGTACCCGCGGTTGCGCCTGTCGCGTCAGGCATGCAAACATGGTTTGCCTCACAAAAGTTTCCACCGCCTGCCTCCCTCACACGCTACGCCCATAACCCAAAATATACCCAAACCCAACAACCCCCATATTCTCATTATATTTCCTCTTTAACCTTTGGTGTTTATATGCTTCGCATATGGGGCTATGTGTCGCCATTCCCTTTGTTGATAAACACCTCGGCAAAGAAGCCCAAGCAGCAGCTAACACACCCAACCTTTTAGCCGAGCTGTTCAGTCTCGGCGGTTTTTCTACAGGGGCGAAGAGGTGGCCTCAGGGGAGGTTTTGTAACGTCCACAACACGCGCCACATTTCATCTCGGACGCCAGACTTTTGTGTGCTGCCACGCTCTTCATCCATTTGTTGTTGCATGGGTTGAATAAGCGTTTTTGCCTGTCGGGCAGCTTGAGGGTTGTCTCTGACAAGCCAGGAGATGGCCAGCAGGGACTGCATTCGAAGCTCCAAATCGGCATCTGCCAGTTGTTTTCCCAGGGAAGCCATGTGTTGTGGGTTTTTGCTTCGCCCCAAGAAGAGGGCTGCGCGTTGGCGTTTGAGGCTATTGGCGCTGGTATCCGCGAGGACTTCCGCCCAGCAGGTTTCTGTTTCTGCGCATTTGCTGCTGGTTTCGAGAATGTCTTTGAGTTGGTTGAGTGCTTCCATGCGTTGCTCTCCCAGGCGTTTAATTTGTGCGTCGCAGGAGTTGTTGCCGCATTCTTTTTTGAAACGCACCTGGTCCTTCCCGAAGGCGGTGTGCTCGCTGTCCATTTGTTTGTTGAAGAAGGCCAACTCGGCTTCGTCTCCCAAGAGGGCGATGCCCGTCATGGCACGTAGCCGCTCGTCGAAGTCACTCTCGTCTACGGAGGCAGCTTTTTTCAAAGCGGCGAGGGCGGTTTTGTCGCCTATTTGCGCGAGGGCAAGCACACACAGGTTTCGCACCATAACATTCTGCTCCAAAACCACGCGGCTTAGAGCGGTTGTTGCTTTGGTTGAGCGCATGCGCCCCAAAGCGTGGATGGCTTGTTGTCGCAAGCGCAGCGCGTCAAAGGAATTGTCTTTGGGAGTTAATTTGGCAATGAGAATGTTTTCTGCGCGCAAGTCTTGCATGTCTCCGAGGACACTGGCGGCATTGGCCATCAACATTTGAGAAGAGATTTTGTTGCCGGCAGCCCATTTGAGGAGGCCCGTATTCTTCTCTTGGAGGATGAGCAGCATGGCGTCTGCGGCGGGTTTACCCATTCTAAACAAGGCCAGTGCGGCGTCATTTTCCAAGTGAAGCGTGAAGAGTTTTTTCTCCAGGGCGGGGATGGCGCTTGGGTCAGCGAGTTGTCCCAGGGCGGCAATATATTTGGCCTGCTCGTTGGGAGGTGCTGCAGGGCTGTCAAGCAACTCCAACAAGAAGGGGACGGCTTGTTTGCTGCGCAGCTGAACAAGGCCTTCAATGGCGGGAAAGAGGGTGAAGTTGTCCTTGGTTTTGAGCATTTCCAGGAAGGTGGCCTCGGTGGTAGGCTCATTCAGCGCGACGAGGGCTTCAACAATGGCCCTGTTAAGGTCTCTCGCGCGAGCGCCGCTGGCTTTGGGGGCCAAGGCATTTTGCAAGGGCCCCAGCGACGAAGGGCTTTTCATGTCTGCGAGGATACGGACAGCGGCAACCTTAACGTCCGGGGATTTTTCTTCAGAAAGAATTGCATGCAAGAGGGGCAAGAAAGCAGCGTCCTGGGGTTTTTGTTTGCGGAGGTTGCCGAGGATGGTAACTTTTTCTGTTGGGCTATTGGCTTTGCTGAGAGCGTTTTTCCAATAGTCCGGGTTGTCCGGTGTTTTGCCGGCACACGCAGTCAGCGCACACATTAAAACCGTTATGAGGACAAGCCAGAAACGATGCATAGCCAAGTTCTCCTTCAAAAGACGAGCATTCTCTTCGGTAATTTCGTCATATGCTAGGGGTTATGAAAATTTTGTTTTTTGGCACCCCAGAATTTTCCATTGCGCCACTTGAAGCTTGCTTCTCTCTAGGAGAAATTCTAGCCGTGGTTACGCAACCGGACAAGCCTTTCGGCAGAGGAAGAGAAATTCGCCCTTCTCCCACAAAGCAGTGGGCCCTCCGCCACCGGGTACCGGTGCTCCAACCGCTCCGCATAAAGGAGGTGGGGGCCCTGGAGGAACTACAGGGTTTTCAAGCGGATATAGCGGTGGTAGCGGCCTATGGGCAGCTTTTGCCCCCGAAGGTTTTGGGGTTTTGGCGCGGAGGTTGCATAAACGTGCATGCCTCACTGTTGCCGAGGTGGAGGGGGGCCTCGCCCATAGCCCGCGCCATTGAGGCGGGGGACAAGGAGACGGGGGTTTGTCTCATGCGGATGGAGGAGGGGTTGGACACAGGCCCCCTATTTGCGCGCAGTGTGGTGTCCATTGGCGCGCAGGAGACGGCGCAAAGCCTGCATGGGCGCTTGTCCCAAGAGGGGGCCAGGCTGTTGTTGGAGCATTTACCGGCCATTATAGAGGGGGGGTTGCCAGCGCAGCCCCAGCCTGAGGAGGGGGTGGTATTGGCTCCGCGGTTGAAGAAGGCGGAGGGGGAGTTGGATTTTCGTCAACCGGCGTTTGTATTGGAGCGTCGCATACGTGCTTTTTGTCCCTGGCCCGGCTGTTACACATGGCTAAGGGGGCAGCGTCTCCTCATATTGGAAGCCAAAACAGGCCAAGGGCGGGGGGAGGTGGGGCAGTTGTTGGCCTCTGTGGAGGGCTTTGAGATTGCGTGTGCAGAAGGCTCCCTGGTGGTGGAGCGGCTGAAGCCGGACAGCCGCGCCGTATTGGGGGGGCGTGCGTTTCTATTGGGGCAGCGTTTGGAGCCTGGGGTGGTGTTTGGGAGGGAGGGGGCCCGCTAACCTCGGCCAGGGGGGG
>WQTM01000028.1 GCA_009786315.1 Pseudomonadota bacterium
GGGGGGGGGGAGGGGGCGTCGGCGACGCGGGTGCTGGGGGAGAGGGAGTTTTTTTTGAAGGAGGACAGGGGGGACGTACGGCTATTTGGGCGGGCCATGGTAGAAGCGGGTGCGGACGTCGTATTGGGGCATGGCCCGCACGTATTGCGGGGCATGGAGTTTTGGAAGGGCAAACTCATTGCCTACTCGCTGGGGAATTTTGCCACCTATGGGCGTTTTGGTTTGGCGGGGCCCTTGGGGGTAGGGGCGGTGTTGGAGTTGCTATTGGACGAGGGGGGGAATTTTGTGAGTGGGCGGGTATTTCCAACACGGCAGGTGGGCAAGGGTATTGTAGAGGTGGACGAGGAGGGCAAAGCCCTCCTGTTGTTGAGGGGGTTGTCCGCTTTGGACTTTCCGGAGACAGGCGTAGGTTTGGGCATAGAGGGCCAGCTTTTGAGAGGGCCCTTGCAGGCTTTGCCCCCATTGAGGGTTTGGGAAGGGCTTTCCCAGGGAGAATAAATGCGAAGGAAACTGGTTTATGTAGGCATGCTATGGGCGGGCCTGGCTTGGGCGGCAGGGGGCCCCAGCGCAAGGGAATGCAACAAAGAGTGCAAGCGCCTCCAAAAGCCCTGCCTCACCTCCTGCAAAGCAAAGCTGAAAAAAGCGGACCACCCGCATTGTGCGCCTGCCTGTACGCAAACCGTGGAGGACTGCAAGGCCCAATGCGGCAGGCCCAGGCCATGAGAATTGTCAGCTATAACATTCACTATTTTAGCAACAACTCCAAGGGCATATGGAGTGGGAGAAAGCCGCAGAGGGAAATTGCCGACGCGCTTTTTGGGCTTAGTCCGCCGGCGGACATTGTTTGCCTCCAGGAAATGGAGAGGAAGTCCCTTCGGGCATTCCGTACGGTTTGCCAAGAGAAAGCCCAAATGGACACCTTTATGGACGCGTGGAGGGAAGCTTTCTCCAGCAGGGGCCTGCCCTTTCCCTATGAGGGTTATTATTTCCCCGCCCACACCTACCGCCTCAAAAAGGTGGTGTTATATACAACCGGGCTGGCCATTTTTGTCCACACGGCCTCCTTGCGTGTCCTCAACAAAACCGCTCAGCCCCATGTGCTGACGGTTACCCGCCCCCGCCACCCTCTCCTCCACCACCTCAAACAAACCAGAATTTGCGCCCACCTCTTGCTTGAGGAGGTGAGGACAGAAAAAAAGCTGCACATATATAACACCCACCTGAGTTTGCCCTCGCCGCTGACAAAGGGTTATTGGCTTTCCAAACAGAAAATGGGGTTTGGGCAAAACCAAATTTTGGAGGCCCGGCGCCTTCTCAACTATGTGAAAAAAACAAAGGGCCCCACCCCTTCCATTGTGTGTGGGGACTTTAACTCTCGGCCCAACTCACCCGTCTATGAAATGTTGGTGGCCCGAGGGGGTTTGGCGGACGTGAGGGTGCTGCTGAACGAGGGGGGGGAGGTGTTTGCCACGGCGGGGTTTATGCGCCTTCGGCTGCACTTGGACCATATTTTCTCCTCAGGAGAAATTGAGTGGAAGGACATGGCGGGCACATGTGGTTTTGGGGACTTGAGCAGCCCCTTCCACGGGCTTTCGGACCATATACCCCTCATTGCCCAGTTTGAGTTAAAGGTATAGGTGGTGGAATGCGTATTTTGCACTGCTCCGACTTTCACGTGCTGACACACTATGCGGGCATACCTTGGCGGCAACTGGGGTGGAGACGCCTGCCGGCCCTGGCTGAACTCTACATACACAAACGTGGCGAGCACTTCGCCTATGCAAAACCCAATGTCTCCCGCCTGGTGGAAGCAGCCCTCACCCTCCAGGTGGACCATATGGTGGTTTCCGGGGACTTGACAGGCTATGCCATGGAGGAGGAATTTGCCGAAGCCGCAAAGTTGTTGGAGGGGTGGGGGCTTTCTCCCTCGCGGCTGACGGTGGTGCCGGGCAACCATGACTGCTATGCGCGTGACAGTTATGCGCTGTTTGCCAAACATTTTGGCGTCCTCCTGCAAAGCGACATGCCGGAATATGCAAAAGAAGGCCCTTTCCCCCTGGTACACCTGTTGGGAGAAGAGGCGGCCATTGTGGGACTAAAGTCCTCAAGGCTGCCCTTTCTACCAGGGGCCAGTTTCGGCTATTTGGGGAGGGCGCAGAGGGAGGGCCTGGAGGCCTTGTTGGAGGACACACGCCTCCAGGGGCGCTGGGTAGGCCTGGTGGTACACCATGCCCCCCTCAACCCCAAAGCCAAGCCTGACAAACCCCACCATGCCTTTTATGGGGCCCAACACCTGCTCCGCCGCCTGGCTTCTCCACAATATGCCCTCCTACATGGCCATATACACCACCGCTATATGCACCCCTCTACCCCCAGCCGTCCCGCCCTTTTTTGTGCGGGCTCTTCCACGTGGAGGGGGCGTGAAGGCTATTGGCTTTTGGACATAAAAGGCGGGCGTCTCCATTCTTTTGCGGAGCATACGCTGCCGGCATTGGGGGAAACCTAAGCGCGCCGAGGCGTGTATGCCGCGTTATAGCTGAGGCTGAGGCTCCTGCATATAAGCCTGGCAAGTTTTGGGAGGGGTTGCCTCGCAAGGGGACAGCAGCAACCAGCGTGCGCACTCTGCAATGGGTTTGGCCTCTTTTTCGTTGACGACGCGTTGGCGAGAGGCCAAGGCGCAGTGTTGCGTGGCAGCTTCGCAAGCAAGCATGTCCGCCTCACAACGTGCAGCATGGCAGCGCGCACCCGCCCACAAGTCACACAACCAAGCCTCACTATAAAGGCCTGGAGAAACACCCAGCCATATGCCCACAACAACGGCAAAGGAAGAAAACCACAAACCCATTCCCCAAAGCTAACGTCCCAGCAGCACGGCTGCATGAATATTTTTTCCCCCCTAACAAAAAGAGGTAGAAGGGGGGGTCTTTTTGCCCTTCGGGCATTGTTCTTTCTGGGCCTGCGGCCCGAGCTTTTTCGCCCTCCGGGCATTCTGCCTCCGGCGGGGAACTTTTTGCTCGCCCAAAAAGTTCCTCAAAAACGGCTCC
>WQTM01000029.1 GCA_009786315.1 Pseudomonadota bacterium
CCGGAGGTATTGGCAGAGCGTTTGACTTTGGCGGGCCTGGAGGTGGAGGGGGTGGCCCACACGGGGGCGGGCCTGGAGGGGGTGGTGGTGGCCCAGGTGGTTTCCCTGGAGAAGCACCCCAACGCCGACAAACTCAGCCTCACGCAAATAGACTGTGGTGAGGGCGCCTTGCTGCAAGTGGTATGCGGCGCCCGCAACTTTAGGTGTGGCGACAAGGTGGCCCTGGCGAAGGAGGGGACAACACTCCCCGGCGGCACGCGCATTTCCCGCGCCAACGTACGCGGTGTTGAGAGTTGCGGCATGTTATGCTCCCCCAAGGAGTTGGGCCTGTCCGAGGAGGGGGAGGGCCTGTTGTTGTTGGAGGGTGGGCTTCGCGTGGGGGAGCCATTGGCCAAGGCCCTCGAGTTGGACGACGTTATATGGGAACTCAACATAACGCCGGACAGGCAGGACGCCCTCAGCCATTTGGGCATAGCCCGTGACGTTGCGGCGCTTTTCTCCTTGCCTTTGCGTTTGCCGGAGGGGGTGCAGGCGGAGGAGAAGGCGAGCGCCACACACCCCAGCGGGTTTGGCATAGACATACGTGCGAAGGAGCGCTGTATGCGTTATGCAGCCTGCATGGTGGAGGGCCTCCACCCGGCCCCCTCCCCCCAGTGGATGCGCAGGAGGCTTGAAGCTTGCGGCATTCGCTCCATAAACAACCTTGTGGACGTTACCAACTACGTCCTCCTCGAATATGGCCACCCCCTGCATGCTTTTGACGCAGACAAGTTGTCCGCCAAGCAGATGGTGGTGCGTTTGGCCCGGGAGGGGGAGGTGTTGACGACATTGGATGGGAAGCTGCGCCAGTTGTCCACGGAGGATTTGTTGATTTGTGATGGGGAGCGTCCTTTGGCATTGGCGGGGGTGATGGGGGGGAAGGACACGGAGGTGGGCGAGCAAACCTGCCGGGTGTTGTTGGAGTGTGCCCTATTTTCTCCCGCGCACATACGCAAGACAGCCAAGCGCCACGCTTTGCAGACAGAGTCCTCCTACCGTTTTGAGCGTGGCGTAGACGTTAGCCAGATGCAGACAATATTGAGGCGGGCGGCCAAACTTTTGGCCGAGTTGGGGGGCGGCAAGCCCGTGGGGGAAATTTTTGAAGCCTACCCAACAGTACAGCCTTTGAGGGTGGTGCCTTTGCGTGCAGCCAAGCTTCGCCAGTTGTTGGGGTGTGAGGTAGCGCAGGGGGAGAGGGAGCGTATTTTGGTGGCCCTGGGGGTGAGGAAGCAAAGTGAGGGACTCTATGAAATACCGGCTTCTCGTGGGGACATAGAGAGGGAGGAGGATTTGATAGCCGAGGTGGCGCGTATTTATGGTTATACCCACCTCCCCGCCTCCCCCCCGCGCATGTTGGGCCCTGCGCGGTTGCCGACGGAGCTTTTTTGGGAGAGGCGGGTGCGCCAGTTGTTGTGCGGCATGGGCCTGAGTGAAGTTGTCAACTACTCCTTTGCAGACCCCTCCCATTTGAAGCTTTTGGGAATGGGAGAGGCCCCTGTCTCATTGCAAAACCCCATGAGCATAGAGATGTCGGTTTTGCGCACGAGTTTATTTCCCGGGCTTTTGCAGAACATAAACCGAGCGAAGCGTCACCAGGCGGAGTCCGCTGCATTGTTTGAGGTAGGGCGCAGTTATTTTTCTCGTGTTGAAGGAGGAAAAGGCAGGGTGCCCCCTGCGTTGGAGCGTCGCGAGCTAGCGGGTGCCCTATGGGGTTTGCGTACGGGGAAACGCGCATGGACTTCAGCGGCAGAGGACTATGACTTTTTCGACATAAAGGGCATGATAGAGTCTCTATTGGGGGCGTTGAAGGTGGAGGGTGTGCATTTTGAGCCGATGGAGGGGGCCTGCTACCACCCGAGGGCGGGTGCTTCTATTTGGGTGGGGGGAGAGGCCATAGGCAGCCTTGGGGAGATACACCCGCGTGTGGCCAAGCGCATGGATGTGCCCCCGAATGTGTTTTTATTTCAGTTGGAGTTTGGGAAGTGGATGCGCCATGCTTCCAAGCAGCCGCGCAAATGCGTGTTGGGTGAGCACCCGGCCGTATTGAGGGACTTGGCGGTGGTATTGCCGAGGGAGTGCAGCTATGAAACCGTGGTGAAGTTGATAGAGAAAGCGGGTGCGCCTTTGTTGGAAGAAGTCCAACTTTTTGACGTCTACTTTGGCAAACCCATTCCCGAAACACAGAAAAGTTTTGCCTTTGCCTTGCGCTATAGAAGTCTCCAGCGAACCTTAACAGATACGGAAGTAAACCAGGCCCACGAGAAAATTATTGAAGAAATTTCAACAGTTTTAGGTGGGCAGTTGCGTGCCTAGTTTGCCTGTTTTGGGAAGTTTTCAAGGGATGGAGACATTTTCCACAAAGCCGCTGTTGACATAGGGAGCGCGCTCTGTAAGTTATTGAATTATGACGAAAGCAGACATTATTGAGAGTGTTTACGAGCGCGTAGGCTTCTCCAAGAAAGAATCCGCAGAGATTGTCGAATATGTTTTCGACTTGTTGAAGAACGCGTTGGAGAGAGGCGAGAAAGTGAAAATTTCTGGCTTTGGCAATTTCCAAGTCCGTTACAAAAAGTCGCGGATAGGGAGGAACCCTCAAACGGGAGATGCGTTGGAGATAGCGTCTCGCCATCGCTTGACGTTTCGCCTCAGCCAGGTGTTGAAAGGAGAGTTGAATACGAAGGCTTTGGGCGAGGCGCCCGCGAGTGTGCCCTAATTTTCATTCCGTATTTGACTTTAGGTGTTGAGCTGGGCATAAGGGCGCGGTTGTGGTGTTTCGGGGCGTGGCGCAGCCTGGTAGCGCACTTGCTTGGGGTGCAAGTGGTCGCTGGTTCAAATCCAGTCGCCCCGACTAGGAGAAACGGGAGGTTAGCCGAATGGCTGGCCTCCCGTTTTTGTGTCAGGTGGGCTTGCTACCCAGGCGAGCCAGGTAGCAAGTCGGTTCCGCCGGCGGCCGTTCAACTCTTCGGTATTGGCCACTGCCCACCGCGGGCGGCTTCTGCCCGGACCGAAGCGC
>WQTM01000030.1 GCA_009786315.1 Pseudomonadota bacterium
GCGGGTTTTTTCGGTTTTGGAGCCGGGGGGGAAGACGGGGGAGACGAGGGCAAAATTTGCTTTGTGGGCTTTTTTTGCCTCCTCGTCATTGTGTACGGAGACGGAAATACATAGGTGAGGAGGCAGGTGGGGGCGTACTTGGGAGGGGGCGAGGCCATAGCTGGGCAGGTGGAGGTGGGCGTCCAGGGCGAGGGCCATGTCGAGGCGGCGGTGTATGAAGAAAGCCACCTGGGCGCTGCGGCACCGTTTTGCCAGTTGTTGTGCCTGCTCAAAATAACTGCGGGCATGGCTGGTGGTGTCGCGAAACAACAAGCCCAGTTTGTCTCCCAGCGGCAACAGTTGCTCAAACTTGCAAAGCCAAGCCTCGTCCAGCGGGCCTGGGCTAATGGCCAGGAGTTGGAGTCTCACATGCCCATTCCCACAAGTCCTGTTATGGGGCTGGAGGCCGAGGCATGGGCGCGCATGGGAATGCGTCCGGCCAAAAAGGCCTCGCGGCCCGCTTCAACAGCCATTCGCATGGCCTGTGCCATACGTGTGGGGTGTTTGGCCTGGGCAATGGCCGTATTCATGAGAATGGCGTCGCACCCCAACTCCATGGCGAAAGCCGCATCCGAGGCGGTACCCACACCCGCGTCAACCACAACAGGCACCTTGGTTGCTTCCACAATAAGGCGTATGTTGTGGGGGTTGCGTATGCCCAACCCGGAGCCTATGGGCGCGGCCAGCGGCATAACGGCGGCACACCCCATGTCCTCGAGTTTTTTGCAGGCAACGGGGTCATCCGTCACATAGGGCAAAACGACAAACCCCTCCCTCACGAGGACGCGTGCGGCTTTGAGGGTTTCTTCAACGTCAGGGAAAAGGGTTTTGGGGTCCCCAATTACTTCCAGCTTTATCCAATTGGAAAGTCCCAATTCGGCGGCGAGGTGGGCGGTGCGTATGGCCTCCTCGGCTGTGTAGCAAGCAGCGGTGTTCGGCAAAAGCTGTATTCGGCTCCTGTCAATCCAATGCAGCAAGGCGTTTTGGCCCGTAGCCCTCAAATCCAAACGGCGCACCGCCACCGTTACCACTTCGGTTTCTGCAAGCTGGTGGCAGTGCTGCATGGTTTCAAAGTCCACATATTTGCCCGTCCCCACCATGAGGCGCGACTGGAAGACGCGCTTGGCAATGCGCAAGGGCTTGTTAATAATGGGGGAAGCCTCATCCAAGGGGAGCAACTCCCCCACCAACTCTATGTCCATATTCATCCTCCTCCTACAAATGTGACAATTTCAAGCTTGTCGCCTTCAAATAACAGAGTATTTGCATGGTACTGTCTTCTCACTATTCGGCCATTCATTTCAACAGCAACAGGTTGCCCCTCAAGGCCAAGTTGCAGCAGCAAAGCGGCCAGGGACGTGTGCTCCTCTATGGCCTTCCTCTCGCCGTTTAGGAGAATTTCCATACGCGCATGCCTTATAGCCCAAACCCCCCCTTGTTGTGCCAAATTTTCCACCCCCCTCCCGCCTTCTCAGGCGCCCTAACAGGTAGCCTTAACATGTGTATAAAAAGGAGGTGGCAGCTTGGGTAGGGCAAAAAAAGGGGGGGGGTGGCGAATATGGGCAAGCCATAGGGCCATTGCCTGGTTAGAGTGCTCAGTGGTGGACTTGTGTCGCCGCAAAGCCTAAGAGAAGCCTATGCAGAGGAAAGCAGTTTTGTTTTTGTGGGTGCTCGCATTTTCAGCCTGGGCGCAACAGGTGGTGGTGTTGGAGTTTAAAGGTGATATGGGAATGCGTTTGGGTAGGCAAATTGAAAACGCCCTCTGGGAGTATGAGGCCCTCAAACCCATGCCCCTGGAGGAGTTTGTGGGGGCCTCCCAAGGCCTTGTGGAAATAAAAACAGCAGCAAACTTTGCGCGCGCAGCTGCCCATGTGAGGGAAGTTTCCATTGCCGTCTTCGCAAAGGTGGAGGGAAACAACGCCGAAATATTTATTTGGGACAGGGCGGGCAACCCATTGTGGAGTCGCCGCTTACCTCTGGAAAAAGGCTTGCTGACACCCATACTCTCACAACGCTTGGCCAGGGCCATTGTTGTCGCCGTGGGTGTGCAGGGCAATGGCGAAGAGGCCCAACAACAGACAAAAAACCCAAGAGCCAAAACCCTACCCCCGCCAACAGAAAACCTGACAGCCATTCCTTCCGTGGACTTTAGCTCCGCTACGGAGGCTACACCGCGGGCGGCTGCGGCTTCTGCTGCTGAGGGTTCCTCTGCCTCTGCCTCTGCCTCTTCTCGACGGGCCCGGTTTTTACGAGTCAGTTTATTGGGAGCAGCCTCATGGCATTCGTTGTGTGCGCGTCCTGGAGTCAACTCTTGCGAAGCTTTTGACAGGATGTCCATGCCGAGGCCGGCGGGGGCGACGATAGGGTTTTCTTCAGGGGTCTATGCTGGGGCTTTTGTCCAAGCGGAATATTTTCCACTGGCTTTGTATACGTTTTCTGCATGGAGGGGGTTGGGGGTCCGGGTGGAGGTGGGGTTTGGGCAAGCGACGAAGGATTTTGTATCCGAGACGAACATTCTTTTGCCTCAACGGACGATACAAGAAGTGGGGTGGTCCGCCGAAGTTTTATACCGTTATTTCTTTTTGGAGCCCTCATTGGACGGCATAGGCCTGCATGCTTCTGTGAGGATGGGCTATGCGGGGAAGGATTTTTTGAACCAGAATTTACCGGCGCCCAACATACGCAGGCGCCACATGGGGATAGGGGTGGACGCCGAGGTAGCCTTGTTGTCCTTTCTTCGTTTGGGCATCAACGCGAACATATTTATTCAACCCAAGCCGGGGGATTCGCTTGTCCGCGCCTATGGCAAGGCCAGCAGCATAGGCTATAGGGTGGTGGGGGCTATTTCAGGGGAGATTTATGGCCCCTTAGGCTACCGGGTGGAGGTGGCCTGGAATGCATTTAGGGACATATTTTCAGAAGCAAGCCAGGAGTGGGAGTGCCATGCGAGCCAGTGTGGGGGGGTCACCCAAGAAACCTACCTTTCATTAGGGGGCGGGTTGCAGTTGGAGTTTTG
>WQTM01000031.1 GCA_009786315.1 Pseudomonadota bacterium
AAAAAAACCCCCCCCCCCCCAGGACCACCACTCCACCGGCAAACAGCCAAAATTTTTTGCGGGCAAAAAACCGGCGCTTCTCTTCATTCAGCAACTTTCCAAGCGTGGTGTTTTGCTCGCCACCGGACGTCTCTTTGCTTGTCATGGGTTATCTCTTTCTGTTTGGGTGGGTGCTGTCTCTGGAGTCCACCCTCCGCCCAATGCCTTATATAAACGAATGAGTGCCAATATTCCGTCGGCGCGTGTGGTTGCCAGGCTGTCTTCCAGCGACAATACGCTGCGCTCCGTGTCCACGACGGACTGAAAGTCAATAACACCCGCACCATAACGTTGGCGTGCCAGCAAAGCAGCGTTTTGGGCCGCTTCAACAGCGCGTGCCAATGCTTCCGTACGCTCCCTGTTGCGGACAATGGCCACAAGCACGTCCTCCACCTCCTTGAGTGCCGAAAGCACCGTCTGCTCATAGCTGAAAAGTGTCTGCTCTCGAATGGCGTCTTGCGCTTCCAGTTGTGCACGAAGGCGGCCGCCATAAAAAATGGGCGCTGTTATTCCGCCAAGCAGGGAATAGAAGAAGCCAAAGCCATTGCCCATAGAGGCTTGGGTGAGGGCTTCAATGCCAATGGAGCCTGAAAGTTGGAGGGAGGGGTAGAGGGCAGCCGTCGCCACACCCACGCGGGCAGTTTCCGCTGCAAGTTTTCTCTCGGCGACACGAATGTCCGGGCGTTGGCGAAGCGTGTCCGCTGGAATTCCAACCGCCATTTGCGAAGGCATTTTTGGAAGCTGCCCTCCTGCGGCCAAGCGTGCATGCAAACTCCCGGGCAGTTGCCCGAGAAGAATGTCCAGGCTGTGTTCTGCAAAGGCCAGGTTGCTTTCCAAACTCGGCAGTTGGGCCAGTGTCTGCTCGCGAATGCTTTTGGCCTGCTCAACGTCCTGCACACTGACGAGGCCGGCCTGTGCGCGAAATTGTGTCAGTTGAAGTGTTTCTGTTTGGCTTTCAAGGTTGCTGCGTGCAATGTCCACGCGTATTTGGAAGGAGCGCACCTCAAAATAGTTGCGTGCCACCTCCGCCACCAGAGAAACCTGTGTGTCATTCAAACTGGCCTCTGAGGACTCCAAGTCCGCGTCCGCGGCTTCCACGCTTCGGCGTACGCCTCCAAAAACGTCCACCTCCCAACTGGCGTCAAAGCCGGCGCTCAACGTGTTGCTGACGGTGCCACCCGTTGAGTTGCCCGAGTTTTTGGTTGAGTACCTTCGGTTTGCGGAGGCTGAAGCCGACAAGTTGGGGAAATAGGCTGAAGCCGCCACTGCCCGGCGTGCACGCGCCTCGCGCAAGCGGGCCTGGGCTTTGCGCAAGTCCAAATTGGCTTTGAGTGCTTCGTCTATAAGCGTTGACAGCAAGGCGTCGTCCAACTTCAGCCACCACTGGCGCAAGTCCTCCGCCTCCTCCACATATGTTGCCGCCCCGTCCCCCTCTCCCAGACGACTCCAATGTTTTGGAGAATTCAACTCCGCCTTCCGGTAGTCAGGGCCAACCGCACAGGCAACTCCAAACAAGGCAACCCAACCCAATATAGCCAGGTTGGCAACACCCGCTGCGGCATGTTGGCCCCTGCTGTCTACTTCCTTCACAAAAAGCATTCCATTCACCGCCTGGGTTGTTCGAGGGTTGCCATGGTGGAATAATGGACGATGGCTTCAATATGTATTTGAGTTGTATTCAACATGAGGGTGTCCAAGTCTCCGTCCTTTAGCATTAACGGCAACTCTGTACAGCCCAGTAGCAAACTGTCTGCATGGTGCTCCTCAAGGAGGCCACCGGCCATCTCCACCATCCGCAGCTTGTCTTCCGGCACGAGAATGCCCTCCTCAAGTTTTGGAAAAATAAGGCCGTCAATGGCTGTTTGCACCGCTTCAGGAGGCGCCACGGCAACCATGCCATGCTGAGCAAAAGCTGCAGAATACATGCCGCTGCTCATGGTAAAGCGCGTCCCCAATATAACGGCCCTTTTGCAGCCTTTTGCCTGTGCGTATTTGCAAGTTGCCTCAACAATGCTGACAAGCGGCAAGGCGGACAAGCTTTGGACTTCGTCAAACACAACGTGCGGAGTGTTTGAAGCAATGGCCGCAAACTCCGCGCCCGCATCAGCCAGGTTTTGGATGGCGCGCAGCAAACGCTGAATGAGTCCCTCCCACTCCCTGTTTTTTAGAAAAGACAACATTTCAGTCATGTCAATGCTGTTAATGAGAATTTCAGGGTAGCCGTCTCCCTTTGTCCTTTGGCGGACGCCGTGGATGATGCCGCTATAGTAGTCCAAGGTGGACGCCGGCCCAATGCCGCCAACAATTCCCACTTTTTTGGTTTTATTCATTTTTCGTATGCTTCCAAAACAGGCAACTGTCCAGAGGGAGGGGGGTGGACAAAAACATGCGTTTTCCTCAATTTTCCAAGAAACGAGGTGGAAGCCCATGCATGCTTGCCTCCTTCTTTCCACTCAAGCAACCCGCATGAGCGCTGCATGACTCATACGTACGAGTGAGGCGAATGGTAGCCTCATAACGAGAGTGGCGCAAGCCCACATGGGGGGCTTCCCCGGAAAGCAAGCCAAAACTCCCCGCTAAAAGCCCGCCTGTCGGCAACATAGTCAGCAAATACCACGCGTCCTTCACAATATTTTCAACGCCTTCAATGTGCCATTGTCCGCCAACTCCAGCCCCAAACACATGCAGCGTTTGTTGTCCACCTTTGAGGGCAGTCTCGTGCGCTATGAGGCCAAAGAAGCCCTCAGGCCTTTTTTCGCCTGGCGGCGGGCTTTCCTTCAAAAACATTTCTTTTCGCCCATTGGGGCGGGGTTATTTAACTGAGAATGTTTTTTTGGGCCATGCGGCCCGGGCTATTTTTGGAAAGGGTTCTTTTCGCCCTCCGGGCGTTGTTCTCTTTGGGCCTGCGGCCCGGGCTTTCTCGCCCATTGGGGCATTTTGCCTCCGGCGGGGAACTTTTTGCTCGCCCAAAAAGTTCCTCAAAAACGGCTCCCTCCGGTGGCCCTGCGGGGCCTTGGCCTCAC
>WQTM01000032.1 GCA_009786315.1 Pseudomonadota bacterium
CCATAGAAACATATCTCAGTTAAGAAAGGCCCCCGGGCCGCAGGCCCATAAAGACATAGCTCAGTTAAGAGAGGCCCGGGCCGCAGGCCCAAAGAGAACAATGCCCGAAGGGTGAAGAGAAACATTTTCAAAAAGGGCCCGGGCCGCAGGCCCAAAAAGAACAACGCCCCAATGGGCGAAGAGAAACGTTTCAAAAAATGGCCCGGGCCGCATGGCCCATAAAAACATTCTCAGTTAAATAAACCCGCCCGGAGGGCGAAGAGAACCATTCCAAAAAAAACGCTGTCAGTTGGCACGGAGCCCCCGCCCGGCGGGCTATTCTCCTCTCTTTTCATTTGTGTTATGCCCCCCCTATGAAAGCCATTTGCATGAAAGACACCTCGGGCCCCCAGGGCCTTCAACTCCTTGAGCGCGACATGCCTGTGCTTGGGCCTGAAGACATTCTCGTTGAAGTGAGGGCCAGCGCCATTAACCGGGCGGACTTGCTGCAAACGAAGGGCCTCTACCCCGCACCTTTTGGCGTGCCCGCGGACATTCCTGGCCTCGAGTTTGCCGGGAAAGTGCTGCGCGTGGGCGCAAAAACACAACGCTTTAGGCCCGAAGACAGGGTAATGGGCTTGGTAGGGGGGGGCGCCTGGGCGGAGCAGGTGGTACTGCACGAGGGGGAGTTGCTCCCCATTCCACCCCACCTCAACTATAGAGAGGCCGCCGCCATTCCCGAAGCCTTTATGACGGCTTTTGACGCTATGGTTATGCAGGGGGGCTTGGGCCGCTTCGGCCGCGTCCTCATTCACGCCGTCGGCAGTGGGGTGGGCAGCGCGGGCCTGCAGCTGGCCAAAGCCATGGACTGCTCCGTCGCGGGTACCTCGAGGACAGCCGACAAGTTGGAGCAGGCCAAAGCCCTCGGCTTGGACGTGGGCGTGCTGGTTGCTGAAAAGCCAGCCAAGTTTGCAAGCACACTCAAAACCGCTTGGCCCGGTGGCGCACAGGTGGTGCTGGAGTTGGTGGGTGGCCACTATATACCCGAGTCCATCCTCTCCATGGCCCCGGGGGGGCGCTTGCTGCTGGTGGGCCTCCTGGCGGGCACCACTTGTGAGTTGCCCCTGGGGCTTGTGTTGGGCAAGAGGCTGCACCTTGTGGGCACCACCCTGCGCAGCCGCGCCCTGCCTGAAAAAATTCTCCTCGCACGCGCCTTTGCTGAAGCGGTGCTCCCCCTGTTTGAGAAGCGTACGCTGCACCCCGTTGTGGCCAAAACCTATGGCTTCCCCGAGGTGGCCCAGGCGCTGGCCGACATGTCCAAAAATGACACCTTCGGCAAGGTGGTGCTGGAGTGGTAGCCCCCACCATGCCCACCCCCTTTTGCCCTGACGACGCCGCCGACGAAAACGCCGGCCTCTTCGGCCTCCCCCACTCCCCCCTGGAGGCCAAACTGGTTATTGTACCGGTACCTTTTGACGCTACCACCAGCTATGGCCACGGTACCTCCCTCGCCCCCAAGGCCATTCTCCACGCCTCCCACCAGGTGGACTTGTGGGACTTGGAGACGGGCAAACCCTATGCCGCCGGTATTGCCATGTTGGACATTCCCCAGCAGGTGCAGGCGTGGAATGAGGAGGCCCGCGCGCTGTTGGAGAAAGCACCCCATGCCCCCGCCACTTTGGCCTCGGTGAATGCGCTGTGTGAGAGACTCAACCATTGGGTATATGAGACGTGCGCGGCTTTGCTCTCCCAGGGGAAGCATGTGGGGGTGTTGGGGGGGGAGCATTCCACGCCTTTGGGCAACATTCAGGCGCACGCGGAGAAATACCCGGGCATGGGGGTGCTGCACATAGATGCGCATGCGGACTTGCGTGTGGCTTTTGAGGGCCTCACCTTCTCCCATGCCTCCATTATGCACAATGTATTGGAGCGGGTGGAGGGGGTTTCAAAACTCGTCCAGGTGGGGGTGAGGGACTTGGGGGAAGCCGAAGCCGCCCGCATTTATTCCACGCCCGGGAGAATAGAAACTTTCTTTGACTTTGCGCTGGCGGAGCACCGCATGGCGGGTTTGCCCATGCAGGCCCTCTTTGCGCGTGTGGCCGCCGCGTTGCCGAACAATGTTTATGTTTCTTTTGACATTGACGGGTTGGAGCCCAGCCTTTGCCCCAGCACGGGTACGCCGGTGCCGGGGGGGCTTTCTTTCCATGAGGCTTGTGCTTTGTTGAAGGCCGTGGTGGGCGCGGGCAAGCGGGTGGTGGGGTTTGACTTGAGTGAGGTGGCCCCCGGCGACACCGAGTGGGACGCCAACGTGGGCGCCCGTATACTCTATAAACTGGCCGGGTGGCTCCTCAAAAGCCAACAAACACTCCCCTCAACCAGCGGGAGACGCACATGTTGAAGCAAACTCTGGTGGAGCTTGCTGACGGAAGGGAGGAGGTAATGGCCCAAAAGGGGCATGGGCCGCCCCCTCCACCTAAGGCGCCTACAACCCAGCCCCAAGGCGAGGAGGCAAAGAAGACAACCTCCATACTTTTGAAACATTTTATGCGCTGTACACCCGGTTTCACATAGCTTGGGCAAGCTTGTGGAGAAGGAACTTATGGTGCTAAAGTGTGGGCCGTTGTGGGGTGGCCAGGGAGAGGGTATGCTGACGGAAGGAAATGCCAACATTCCAAGAAGGCGCGCACTGTTTAACTCATATGAATGGGGGAAGGAGCAGGAAACATGACAACGGTTAGGAATGCAAGTTTATGGGGCAGTGGTTTATGTTTCAAAAACTTTTTTTTAACGTTTTTGTCTATTTCGTTTTTGGCGGGCACATGGGCGCATGCCGCAGAGTCTGAGTTGTTTGTGCCTTTAAAAAAGGGGTTGGGCAAACATTCCGCTTCACCTTCAAGGCCAACAGAGTCCTTTGTCCCACTGCCCGCTGACAACTATAAAGAGGCGACGCCCAAGCAATTGGAGCAACTTGATAGAATTAGGAAAAGGAAAACAACAAAATCTATTTCGCTGGCACGTATGGATGTGAATGCTCTCAGAGAAAACAATGTCTCCGTTCCATTGCCATCCAAGAAAAAGCCTCGTTTTTCCAGAAAACATTTTGAAGCC
>WQTM01000033.1 GCA_009786315.1 Pseudomonadota bacterium
CCAGAGAGAACAACGCCCCAATGGGCGAAAAAAGCCGGGCCGCAGGCCCAAGAAAGAACAACGCCCGAAGGGCGAAGAGAAACATTTCAAAAAGTGACACAGTGCAAAGCAAATTGGACATTGCTCCCCCAGGGTGTGGCGGTATCTCGAGAGAGGTTTTTGCTTGTTCTGCAAGGCTGGCGAGAGGCCTCGAGCTACATTGGACGGGGGTGAGGTGTTTTTATATTTGAAACAAACCAAGACGAACGTCGTCTCTAAGAAAGAAGGAATTTGAGGGCAACAAACGAAGGCCATTTTTTCTTTAGCTGTCAAATTGTCTGGCATGGTTTTTGCGAGAGAGTTGTGTGGCAGTCGGATGGGTTGAGGGAGCAGGCGAGTGGGTGGAGTTGGACGATGGGAATTTTGCATGAAAAGCTTATATAGGGTGTTGTGGTATAGCTTAGCGCTGGTGTTTTTTTCAAGCTGCGGGCCAGGGAGTTTGGAAGGCACCAACCCCTCCGAGGCTGCTGAACAACGAGGGGGGCAGGCTGTGCCGGCGGAGGACGAGGGTGGAATGCGCGTTGAAGGCGCGCCGGTCATTTCGACTGGAGTTGAGGAAGTTGTTTCCTGGCGTTCCGCCTCGGGGTTTGCGAATGAAGCCACGTTGGACACCCACACAACGGTTGTTACTTTCAACCCATTGCCTGAGTCGGCGCTCAGGGAGTTGCAGGAAGAAAACCGTCAGAATTCCAACACAGGCTTGAACGCCAAAGCGCTCAAAATCGGCGTTCATCGCAAGGCTGACGAGACAGAAATACGCGAGCCCAAGCCTTTTGTCTTGAATTGGCAAGACATAGGAAACGGTGTTGTTGCCAAGTTTGTGCTAACATCCCCTGATGCCCAGAGAATACGGGTTGCACTGCAGCTTCACGCTCTGCCTGACAGCGCTGAATTTCGTTTTTCCGGTTCCGGAGAACCCGAAAAAATCGTCGGTGTCATCCGCGGCAAAGAGGCCAAGGCCTTGCGGAGCGAAAACAAAGCCTATTTGACACCATCCACCGAAGGAGAAACGCAGAACATTGAGCTCTATTTGCCGCCGACAGCGGAAACAAAAGATGCTGAAATTCAACTGGATGGTGTTTCCCATATTTTCACTTCGGCAAGAGACGCCCAATTTACAGAAAGATTATGGGTAGGGAACTCCCTGTCATGTCACATGGATGTTGTCTGCAGATTCGATGAGCTTGGCGCAGCCTTTCAGCGTGCTTCCAGAGCCGTTGCCAGGATGGAATACCGTGAGCTCGGTAGTTTGTTTAGTTGTTCCGGAACATTGTTGAGGGACACGGGCAATTCTGGAACGCCTTATTTCTGGAGCGCGGCTCACTGCATCAATACCCAGGAGACAGCGGACACCCTCGAGACTTTCTGGTTTGAAGAGGCCTCTCGTTGCGGCGACAATGCTTCGGTGAATCTCGGCAGCATCCATCGCGTGGGTGGTGGGGCGCAACTTCTGCATGCCAGAACGGATACGGACACACTGCTGCTTCGCCTCAACAACTTCCCTCCTGCAGATGCCTTTTTTTCAGGTTGGGACTCCAGGCGATTTTTGAGCGGTGCGATGATGACGATTCACCACCCTCGTTCGGATATCAAAAAAGTCACCATAGGCGCAGGCGAGGGGATTTGCTCTTTGAGCTTTGAGGACATAGACAGTTCTACGTTGACTCATGTCCGTTATACAGAAGGAACCTCTCAACCTGGAAGCAGCGGTTCAGGGCTGTTCACCTTGTCGAACGGCGAGTACCTTTTACGAGGTGGTAATGTTGGAGGAAAAAATGCGACTATTGAAACTTGTCAAAACGTAGCAAGTGCCCCAAAATGTTATTCAAGCCTCCATCTGGTTTGGGACGACGTCCGACAGTGGCTGGCTCCCACTGCCGCTCCGCTGCTTTCCAACAGAAGCCTGACCAACATTACAGCTACGAGCGCGGATTTCAGCATAACCAGCAATGAAAACGCCAGCGCCTATTGGGTTGTGCTGCCAGCCAATGAGCCCGCTCCCTCTGCCGCGCAAATTGTCGCCAGGGCAGGAGGCAACACGGGCACAATGACAACCAACACCGTGTTTTCCAGGACGCTTTCCGGTCTTTCTTCAAGAACAGCCTATAGGCTTCATTTCGTCGCCTCAGGCAATGGCGTGTTGAGCGCCGTGTGGAGCGAAGCGTTTAGCACCGCCCCGCTTCCTATTGTTGACGTCCCCATCGGCGTGGACGGCAGAATCCTCACCCCGGCGCAAACCGGTGACACGGCAAACTGGATAGAAATTGCCCGAAACGGCAACTATTCGCTGATTGTACGCTCGGAATTCATCAACATTTATCCAAGCAGGGTGCTCTATGGCAATGTGGTTTGGAATGAGCCGAATTGGCAATATACGAGCTTTGGAACCACTCCCCATTATATGCTTGCCACAAACCCTGTCCGACGGAAAATCAACAACTGGTTCAATGGCAGCGCATCGGGTGAGGCCGAGAAGCTGTCTGAAAACGCCAGAATGCGAAATTTTGCCGTGCAAACCAATGTGAGAGAAGCCATGGGCACGAGCACCTGGCCTGTGTCGGTGAATGACGGCTTCACAAGACCAAGCAGTGCTCTGCTGGGCAGAGGGGATGATGTTGCCTTTGCTTTGAGTTATGGAGAGTCCGCGAATTTCTTGTCCATATTCCATTTTTTGAGAAACACCCCTATCGCCAACGTGCCAAGCAGCAACATTGCCAGGGCAAACTATGCGAAAATAAACATTCCCACTTCCTATGCCTATGATGGCATGTGGCTGCGCTCCCCGGGTGACTTGCCCAATACGGCGGCCTTTTTAGGCAACAGCTTCAGTCAGTCTTTTCCCGGAAGAGTTTTCCAAAACAACTTGAGTGAGCGTGGGTTTGTCTACCCGGCTGTGTGGGTTGATGAAGATATTTTCTCTCCCTGAAATTTTCACCTGCGGGGGCGGCTTTCTGCCACGCATGCTCCAGCATTCGTCAGTTGAGGTATTTTCAAAAACAACAAAAACAGGTTGCCTATCATGAAAAAAAAAGCTCCCATTCTTTGTCTCCTCCCTTCCCTCGTCCTCGCATTTTCTTTGTTTGT
>WQTM01000034.1 GCA_009786315.1 Pseudomonadota bacterium
AGTTCCTCAAAAACGGCTCCCTCCGGTGGCCCTGCGGGGCCTTGGCCTCACTTGCAACCCTCTTGGGGCTTTCCTCTTCCGCGCCCATCAGCGCGGGCCGCAGGCCCAGGAGAAAACCCCGCCCGGAGGGCGAAAAGAACCCTTTCAAAAGAAAGCCCGGGCCGCATGGCCCAAAAAAACATTCTCAGTTAAATAAACCCCGCCCGGAGGGCGAAAGAAACCAAGCCCCATGCCCAAAAAACTACCGCCTACGGCCGCGCACATTTTCAGCAATGCGCAAAATGTCGGCCAGCACGCCTGCGGCGGTGACGTCACCGCCGGCGCCGGCGCCGCGTACAATGAGGGGGTATTGGCGGTAGCGTTTGGTATAAAAAGCAACCAAGGCTTCGGCTTCGACGAGGCCCCAGGCAGGGTGGGTGGCGCTGACGGGGGTAGGGCCCACGCGTATGAGGTTTTCCATAGGCTCAATTTGCGCGAGGTAGCGCAGGCGCAGTCCTTTTTCGGCCAGCGCTTTCATGTCCGCTGAAAAGGTGGCGTCGAGTTTTTCCAGGGAGTGCAAAAAAGCTTCAGGGTTGTTTTCTGCGAGAAAGGCTGCTGGCACGAGGGGCTCCACCTTCGCGTTGCAAAGCTCCACCCTCATGCCCAACTCGCGAGCGAGAATGACGGCCTTGCGCGCCACGTCCAAGCCGGACAAATCATCCCTCGGGTTAGGCTCACTATAGCCCATGTCGCGCGCGGCACGCACCGCTTTGGAGAGCGGCTCCCCGCGCATAAGGCAGTCACACAAAAACCCCAAGGTGCCGGAGAAACACCCCTCCACACGCTGCACCTCGTCCCCCGTACGCACGAGGTTTTTGAGGGTTTCAATGACAGGGAGGCTGGCCCCCACGGTGGTTTCATAGTGGTAGGCGCGGTGGAAGTGTGTGGCGGTTTCCAGCAGTTGTTGGCGTTGAGGCCAGGGGAGGGCCAGGGGTTGTTTGTTGGCGGCCACCACATTAATGCCTTGGGCGAAGGCTTTCTCATAGAGGGCTTCCATGCCTGCGCTGGCGGTGCAGTCCACCAACACGGGCAAGGGCATGTGGCTCAGTTGAATGAGGGCATTTTGGAGGTTTGGGGGTTGTTTCTCTTTGGACAAGCTTTCCAGTTGTTGAATGGCGGTAGCGCTTTCGAGGCCTTTGGGCTCCAACAGAATGCGGCCGGAGTCCGCGAGGCCCACCAGGCGCAGGGCAATGCGGTGGTTTTCGCGCAGTGTTGTGGACTGTTGGGCCATTTGGTTGAGGAGGGATTTGCCCACCACGCCTTTGCCCAAAAGCAGGAGGTTAATTTCCGTATGGGCGAGGTTGAAGGCGGCGTGCACAGCGCGCACAGCGGTACTGGTGGCTGGGCCGTCAATGGCGCAGGAAATGCTTCTCTCGCTGGCGCTTTGGGAGATGGCGCGCACGTCAATGCCGAGGTTACCCAGGGTGGAGAAGAAGCGTCCGGCGATGTTGGGGGTTGTCCCCATGTTTTCCAGCACCAGCGTCAGCAAAGTAACCGGGGCATGCGGCTCCCAGCGTACAATGCTGCCACTCAAGCGCTCCTCCTCGAAGCAGTCGTCCAGCATTTCACAGGCTTTGGCCACCTGGTTTTCAGGCACAGCAACCGTAAAATTTTGTCCCAATGCGGACTCATTCGCCATCCACACGCGAATGTTGGCCTTGTCCAAGGCGGCGAGTGCGCGTGCGCCCAAGCGGCTGGCCTCCTCGGAGATATGGGACTCCACGCCCACGAGGGCGAGTTTGGGGAGGCTGGTAATACAAGTGGGGAGGACGGGGTTGGTATTGCCGAATTCGTCAATGCGGGAGCCAGCCTCCATTGGGCTGAGGGTACTTTTAATGGTGAGGCCGGCTTTGCAGGCAATGAGGGGAATAAGGGTACGGGCATGCAGCATACGGGAGCCGAAGTGGGCCAACTCCAAGGCGCCCGCATAGGTGAGGTTGGGGACGGGGTAGGCTTCAGGCACGAGGGAGGGGTCCGCCGTCATAACGCCCGGCACGTCCGTCCAAAAAACAACCTCCTTTGCCTCCAGGGCATAGGCCAGGGCGGTGGCGGAATAGTCCGCGCCGTTTTTGCCGAAGTGGGCGCTTTGGCCGGAGGGGGTTTGGCCGGTGCAGCCGGCAACCACAGGCACTTTGCCCTCCCAGGAGGGCAGGAGGGTTTGGAGTTGTGCGCGGCTTTTCTCCAGGTGAATGCGGTTTTTTTTGCCCTGGGTGTCCACGGCAAACAATTGGCGAGGCTCCACGGCCATAGCGGCCACGCCCGTATGTTGGAGGAGGCAAGCCAGGCACTCCGCCATAAAGCGTGCGGAGAGGCACAAGAGTGTTTCCTGCATTTCAGCGGAGCAGCGGCGCAGCAGGGCAATGGCCTTCAGCAGGCGCTCCAACTCCTCAAAGGGGGGGAGGAGGCAGTTGTCCAAGGTTGGGCCGAGGGTGCTTTCCCAGGGTTTGGCCAAGGCACTCAACAGGAGGCGCAGGGTTTGCAGGTGTGTTTGGGTTTTGGCCATGTCGCCGGTTTCGGCGGTGGAGGCGCAAAGCAGGAGCAAGTCATCCACCTCTCCGAGGGGGGAGGCCACCATGGCCAGGGGTTTGGGGGCGTCGCGTATGAGTTGGACGACGGTGGGCAAATAGTTTTTGAGAGAAGGGCCGCCAATGCGGAAAACATTCCAGTTGCTCATGGGGTGGACTCCGTGAGGTTGAGTGCGTGCAAGGCTATGGGAGAAAGGCTGTCCAATACAACGAGGAAAGTGCCCTACCCCTGTTTGCCATACTCCCCATAGCCCACCTGGGTACCAATAGCCAATACCAACAGCATAGGGAGGAGAATGGATTCCTGTCCCCCCCTTTTTCTCTCTTGACTGGGTAACGTTTTTTTTGGAAGGGTTCTTTTTTGCCCATTGGGGCGGGGTTTTATTTAACTGAGAATGTTTTTTTGGGCCTGCGGCCCGGGCTTTTTGTTGGAAAGGGTTCTTTTTGCCCATTGGGGCGGGGTTTCTTTAACTGAGAATGTTTTTATGGGCCTGCGGCCCGGGCCTTTTTTTGAAACATTTCTCTTCGCCCTTCGAGCGTTGTTCTCTCTGGGCCTGCGGCCCGCGCTTTTTTGCCCTTCGGGCA
>WQTM01000035.1 GCA_009786315.1 Pseudomonadota bacterium
CGCAGGGCCACCGGAGGGAGCCGTTTTTGAGGAACTTTTTGGGCGAGCAAAAAGTTCCCCGCCGGAGGCAAAACGCCCGGAGGGCGAAAAAGCCCGGGCCGCAGGCCCAGAGAAAACAACACCCGAAGGGCGAAGAGAAACATTTCAAAAAACGGCCCGGGCCGCAGGCCCAAAGAGAACAGCGCCCGGAGGGCGAAGAGAAACATTTCAAAAAATGGCCCGGGCCGCAGGCCCAAAGAGAACAACGCCCGGAGGGTGAAGAGAAACATTTCAAAAAATGGCCCGGGCCGCAGGCCCAGGAAAGAACAACGCCCGGAGGGCGAGAAAGCCCTAGCCCCGTTGAGGTGGGGCTTTTGCCTTGTCTTTTGCCCTCGAGTGTAGACAATAGTGCCCTCGGAGTTTATTTATACCTCAAGGAGCCCTCCCTTGCTTCGCTATGCCCTCCCCCTCGCCGCTACCTTCCTCCTCCTCGCCACCGCCTGCCCCCGCCCCTGCTCCACTCGCCCCTCTTACCCTGCCGTTGAAGTGGGCCAAATAGCCCCCCACTTTGAGGCTGCCAGCCTTGACGGCCAAACCCTACGCTTCCCCGAGGACGTGGCTGACAAAGTGGTGCTTGTACGCTTTTGGGCCGAAAAATGCCCCGTCTGCGAGTCGACAATGAAGGAGTTGGAAACCT
This sequence comes from Pseudomonadota bacterium, assembly GCA_009786315.1. Lineage (GTDB taxonomy): Bacteria > Myxococcota > Myxococcia > Myxococcales > Myxococcaceae > WRKR01. Next base: position 677 of record WQTM01000035.1, read on the forward strand.
TGTACCAACAACATATGGACAAAGGCTTTGTTATTCTCGCCGTTAACTCCGGCCAACCCCATAGCAAAGTTGAAGCCCTCGCGCAAAGGGCAACGCTGAGTTATACTGTGCTGGTGGACGAGCAAAGCCGGGCCGCAAAACAATATGGCGTTATGGGCTTGCCTACTTCCTTTATGGTGGACAAACTCGGAGTGGTACGCGCTCGCTTTGTCGGCCAAACCTCCATGGCTGAATTTGAGCAAAGCCTCCTCGCTACCCTCGCCTCTCCCGCAAAGCCCCCCCACTCCCCGTGACATACTTGCTTTGCCCCAAACCCCTGCCAATAACCTGGGGGGCAAACCAAAAACCTGACGGAGAAGGCCGGTGACGCTGTCTTCCCCCCTGCTCCTCTATGCCACAGCTTTTTTGGCCGGCCTCTTGGCAAGCGCCCACTGCCTGGGTATGTGCGGCTCCCTCGTCTCCGCCTTCTTTATACGCCCCGGTATAGGGGGTGTGGCGCCAGCTTTGGCCTACCACGGCGCACGCTTGGGTGTATATGCTGCCTTGGGGTTTGCCGCGGCCACATTGGGCACCACCTTGGCCTCCAGTGGGCAGGTAGGTTTGCTACAGGCGGTGCTGAAGGTGCTGGCGGGGGTTGTTATTGCCCTCTTGGGGTTGGAGCTTTTGGGCTTGTGGCAGTTGCGTATAGGGGCGGGGTTTGCACCCTTGCGCTGGCTGGGAGAGGGGTTTGGGAAGGCACTCCGGCAAGGCCCCGTGCTGGGAGCAACCCTTGCCGGCGCCCTCAACGGCTTCATGCCCTGCTCCATAACCATGGCTATGGCCGCCAAGGCCTCCTCCCTCTCCCCCCTCGGCGGTATGCTGGTATTGCTGGCTTTTGGCATAGGCACCCTCCCTGCCATGCTGTCGGCCTCGTGGCTTTTGAGTCGCCTGGGCATACGTGTACGCGGGTGGTTGCTGAAGGCCGCAGGGGGGCTCGTCCTCAGCATGGGGGGCTATGAGTTATGGAAGGGTGTCGGCGAGTTTCTTATTCAATATAAACTCCTCTATTGAGGCCAAAGGAGCGGCCTTTCATGTGGGCCCCCCAGGAGAGGGCGGAGGAAAGGCCCTGCTGGGGGGTGGCAAACTTCGCCCGGGGGGGGTGGGTTTAAAGGAGAAAACAACTTAGGGGGTGGGTCTAAGGTTGAGAGACAAGTCCACCGCCCTCGCCGAATGCGTTAGGGCCCCCATGGACACCCAGTCTACCCCCCATGCCGCCAACCGAGAAAGCCTCTCCACACTCACCTGCCCGGAGACTTCAAGCAATATACGCCCTGCCGCAACGGCTATGGCCCTCTCTATTTCCTCGTCCCCCATGTTGTCGAGCATGACAACATCCGCCCCTGCGGCAATGGCCTCTTGCAGCCCCTGGAGGTTGCTGACTTCAACCTCTATTTTCAGCAAACCATGCGTGGCCTGCTTGGCCCTTGCAACAGCCTCGCGAATGTTTCCGCCCAACGCAGCAAGGTGGTTGTCCTTTATGAGAATTCCATCAAAAAGGCCAAAGCGGTGGTTGTGCAGCCCACCGTGGCGTACGGCTTGTTTGGAAAGCATACGCAAACCCGGTGAGGTTTTGCGCGTGTCCACCACGCGAAGCTTTGTCCCCTCCACCGCTTCGCGCACTTTGGCGGAGAAGGTGGCAATGCCGGAGGTGCGCTGTACCAAATTCAACGCCGTCCTCTCTGCAACCAACAAGGCGCGCATGGGCCCCCTCACCCGCGCAAGGCAAGCCCCCACCCCACAGCGTTGAGCGTCACTCACCAACATTTGCACCTCCACACGCTTGTCCACGTATGCAAATGCCGCCAAAAAAGCTTCTGCTCCAGAAAATACCAAAGCTTCCTTGGCAACCAACTCACCTTCGCCCAACAAATGCTCCGGCACCAAAGCCATGGTTGTCACGTCCCCGGCGGCACCCAAGTCCTCGTCATAGGCCAGCTGCAACAGACGCTCCAAAAACCCCTGGGGCCTCATTTTACCCTCCGCGTCGCATTCCTCTTCGCTGGTTTTTTGGAGGCTGTTGTTTTTTTCAGCACCGGCTTTGTCGGTTTTGTTTTTGAGTTGCCGGGTTTGTTCGCCTTGAGAGGCTGTTTTGCAACCGTCTTCTTGGAATGCTTGGGGGCTTTCCTCGCAAGGCTTTGGGGTTTGCTTGCGGCCTTCTTCGCTGAGGCCTTCGCCGGCGCACCTTTTGTTTTTTTCAAAGCAGTTTTTGCTTTCTGCGGAGACAACTTTTTTGTGGCCAACTTTTTTGCAGCTGACTTTGCCACGGCGGGCTTTTTCGCAGCAGGTTTTGACGAAGCGGACTTTGTTGCGGCGGGCTTTTTCGCAGCAGGTTTTGACGGAGTTGGCTTGGTTGCGGCGGGCTTTTTCGCAGCAGGTTTTGGCGGAGTCGGCTTGGTTGGAGTTGGTTTTTTTGTGGCAGGTTTTTTCGTTGGAGTTGCGGTTGTGGCCTTTTGAAGTGACGCCTCAGGG
>WQTM01000036.1 GCA_009786315.1 Pseudomonadota bacterium
CCGTTTTTGAGGAACTTTTTGGGCGAGCAAAAAGTTCCCCGCCGGAGGCAGAATGCCCGGAGGGCGAGAAAGCCCGGGCCGCAGGCCCAGAGAAAACAACACCCGGAGGGTGAAGAGAAACATTCCAAAAAACGGCCCGGGCCGCAGGCCCAAAGAGAACAACGCCTGGAGGGCGAAGAGAAACATTTCAAAAAACGGCCCGGGCCGCAGGCCCAAAGAGAGCAACACCCGGAGGGCGAAGAGAAACATTTCAAAAAACGGCCCGGGCCGCAGGCCCAAAAAAAACATTCTCAGTTAAAGGAACCCCGCCCGGAGGGCGGCCCCCCCTTCTCTATTCCTCTCGGAGGGAGAAAAAAGAAAATTATGCCTCAGCAGCCAGCTGACGCAGGACATATTGCAAAATGCCCCCGTGCACATAGTAGTCCAACTCGTTGGGCGTATCTATGCGTGCCAGCACGTTGAAGGAGGTTTCCTTGCCGGAGGGGTGGCGGGCGTGGAGGAGGAGGGTAGCCTGGGGCTTCAAATTTTGGGAGAGGTTTTCCAGCGAGAAAAACTCCGTGCCGTCAAGCCCGAGGTTTTGGGTGTCCTGGCCTTGCACAAACTGCAAGGGGAGAATGCCCATGCCGACGAGGTTGGAGCGGTGGATACGCTCAAAGCTTTTGGCCACCACCATACGTATACCCAGGAGGCAAGGCCCTTTGGCCGCCCAGTCCCTGCTGGAGCCTGTGCCATATTCCGCACCGGCGAGGACAAGCAGCGGTGTTTTCTCCTCTCCATAGCGCATGGCGGCCTCATAAATGCTCATGGTTTGCCCGGAGGGCAAGTGAATGCTGACACCCCCTTCGCTGCCTGGGAGGAGCAGGTTTTTAAGGCGTATATTGGCAAAAGTACCGCGCACCATAACCTCATGGTTGCCGCGCCTTGCGCCATAGGAGTTAAAGTCCCTGGGGTGGACGCCGTTGTCCACCAAATATTGGGCTGCGGGGCTGTTTTTGGCAATGTTGCCCGCGGGGGAAATATGGTCCGTCGTCACCGAGTCACCCAGCAGCGCCAAAGCCCTGGCATTCACAATGTCCTTGAGGGGTGCGGGGGAGGGAGGAATGCCCTGGAAGAAGGGGGGCTTTCTCACATAGGTGGAGGTTTCGTCCCAAACAAAGGTGTCGCCTTTGGGCACTTTGAGGGCCTTCCAGAGTGCATTGCCCTCGAGGGCTTGGGCATAGCGTTTTTGGAAATATTCCGGTTTGACGGAGGTGGCAATGGCCTGTTGAATTTCCTCATTGCTGGGCCAAATGTCCTTGAGGAAGACGGGCCTGCCGTCGCGGCTTGTGCCGACAGCCTGCGTACTCAAATCCACGTTGACGTTGCCGTGCAAGGCGAAGGCAACCACCAGGGGGGGCGAGGCCAGGAAATTCAGTTTCACTTGTGGGTGTATACGTCCCTCAAAGTTGCGGTTGCCAGAGAGCACGGCGGCGACATTCAGGTTGCCTTTGGCAATGGCCTCCAAGAGGGGTTGGGGGAGGGGGCCCGAGTTGCCGATGCAGGTGGTGCAGCCGAAGCCCGTCACATGGAAGCCCAGGGCTTCCAAATAGGGGAGGAGGCCGGCCTGGCTCAAATAGTCAACGGCGACTTGGGAGCCGGGGGAGAGGGAGGTTTTCACCCAGGTTTGGGAGACAAGCCCCTGTTGCACAGCTTTTTTGGCCAGGAGGCCCGCGGCGAGCAGCACCGAGGGGTTGGAAGTGTTGGTACAAGACGTAATGGCAGCAATAACAACGCTCCCGTTTTGCAACTCAAAGCTTTGCTTTTCCTGTTGTACCCAAGAGGGGGAGGAAGAGGGAGAGGAGAAGGCCGCGGCAGTGGTTTTGAGTTTGGCCAGGGGGATGTTGTCCTGTGGGCGGGCGGGGCCGGCGAGGCAGGGGACGACGGTGGCCAAGTCCAACTCCAAGGTGTCGGAGAAGAGGGGCTCATGCTGGGGGCTGGCGAAGAGGCCTTGGTGTTTGCAGAAGGCTTCGACAATGGCCACATTTTCTTCGCTGCGGCCTGTGAGGCGCAAATATTCCAAGGTACGCTCGTCAACGGGGAAGAAGCCCATGGTAGCGCCATACTCGGGGGCCATGTTGGCGATGGTGGCCCTGTCCGTGAGAGGCAGGGCGTGCATGCCGGGGCCGAAAAACTCGACAAACTTGCCGACGACGCCTTTTTTGCGCAGCATTTGTGTGAGGGTGAGGACAGCGTCGGTGGCCGTGGCCCCCTCGGGCAGTTGGCCTTTGAGGCACACGCCCACCACCTCGGGAATGAGCATGCTGATGGGTTGTCCCAGCATGGCGGCTTCGGCCTCAATACCGCCCACCCCCCAGCCCAAAACCCCCAGGCCGTTAACCATGGTGGTATGCGAGTCTGTACCGACGAGGCTGTCGCAATAGAGTTGTTGGTTGGGCCCGAGGAAGGCCACTTGTGCGAGGTATTCGAGGTTGACTTGGTGGCAAATGCCGGTGTCCGGGGGGACGGCGCGGAAGTTTTGGAAGGTTTTTTGGCCCCATTTGAGGAAGGCATAGCGCTCCTGGTTTCTTTCAAACTCGAGGGCGACGTTGTCGTCGAAGGCCCGGGTGGAGCCGAAGAAGTCCACCATGACGGAGTGGTCAATGACCAAGTCCACGGGGCTGAGCGGGTTAATTTTTTGAGGGTTTTTCCCCATGGCCGACAAGGCTTCGCGCATGGCGGCCAAGTCCACAACGCAAGGCACCCCCGTAAAATCCTGCAACAGCACGCGGGCGGGGGTGAAAGAAATTTCTGTGTTGTTGTGTTGGCCGGGGGCGAAGGCCAGGAGGGCCTCCACATGCTCTCTTTTCACAATGCGTCCGTCCTCAAAGCGCAGGAGGTTTTCGAGGAGGATTTTGAGGGAGAAGGGGAGTTTATGGAGGTGTGGGGCGAGTTTGGCAAGTTGGGCGAGGCTATGGAGGGAGAAGGTTTTCTGTCCAATTTGCAATTTTTGAATAAAGGAGGCCATGGGGGGTGTTTTTCACTCGCCTTGGGGTGAAAAGCAACCGTGGGGAGAATTATTTCTAGTGTGGGGGCCTATTTTAAGCCCAGCTTAGGGGGCATTTCCCCGTGGCCTATAGGGGGTGGGGCAGCCTGGCAAGTGTGGGGGGGTGGGGGGTGGCTAGAAGCGGCGGTAGGGGGGGTGGGAGAAGAGGGAGGGTGCA
>WQTM01000037.1 GCA_009786315.1 Pseudomonadota bacterium
AGCCAAACCCCCTCAAAAAGAATCCCCCCCTCAGGACGTGCTCTACACACCCCCCTCCTTCCAAAACAGCATGGAGGCCGCCCCTCTCTGGACGCTTGAAGAGGCCAAAGCACAACTGCGGCTGGCACAAAAAAACAGAGACGGCCTTACGTCCGTCCTCTTGCGCTTCGGACTTTGCTGCTTTGAGTTTGTAGGCTTGTTCTCCGTCGTCCAAGGCAAAGCCCAAGGCTTCTCCTGCGCAGGTAAAGGCGCTCAAGAAGGTTTCTTGCGCACAAAAATGGAGCTCTCCCCTCCCGGCATCTTCTATTCCACCTCCCAAACCACCTCCGCTTATTTCGGCCCCCCTCCCCAGGAGCCCAGGCTCCAACGCTTCCTCGCAGACATCCAACGCCGGCCTCGCTCCATCTTCATCTACCCCATCGCCGTGGGCGACAAATTGGTCGCCATCTTCTATGGAGACTCAGGACAAAACTCCCTCCAACAAAAACAATTCGCGGACTTCACCCTGTTCTGCCAACAACTCCCTGACGCCTTCCATGAGTTGTTGTGGGTACGCCGCCAACAAACCCTGCCCACTTCAACCCTCGACGAAACCGCTCTCAAAGAGCGCATCGCCCACGCCATCACCCAACTCTTTGAGACGGACGCCGCTACCCAAAATACTGCACGGGAAATACTCGGGCAAACCCCACAGGCCTCCGCCAACGCCCTCGCCCAACTCTTCCCAGGCCCCCACTCCACCCTCCTCAACGAAGACGAGTCCCTCCCCCCTCTCCATACCCTCGGCCCTATCCCCCATGCCCTGCTGCAATTGGGCGAGGCCGGCGCCCAGGCCCTCAAACCCCTCCTCTCCTCTGCAGACAAAAACCTGCGCTGCGCTGCTCTCAAACTCGCAGGTATCTTCGCCTCCCCTCAACTCCTGGAGCCTGTGGCCCTCGCTTTGTCTCATACGGACTCCCATGTCGCTTCATCCGCCCGCACCGCCTTGCCCCACTTCAAATCCCTCCGCGAGTGGCCCCATGCCCTCCTCCTTATTCAACACTCCCTCAACGTTAGGGACCCCTTGCGCCGTACCCTGGCCGCCAAAGCCGTCGTCGCCGCCAAAGACAAAGGCAGCATTGAAACCCTTATAAAATGGACCGGCGACGTGGACGCTTGGGTGGCTGAAACCGCCGCCTGGGCCCTCCAAAAACTCTCCTGCATCCACCTCGGCCCCTCCCCCAACCTCTGGCAAAGGTGGTGGTCCCGCGCCCAACATGAGCGCAGAGTCGAATGGCTCGTCTGCGCCCTCGAGTCCGAAAGCTTTGAGCAACGTAAACAAGCCATTGACGAGCTCTCTTGCACCGTCGGCGACAGCTTCCACTTCCGCGCGGATGCCTCCGAAGAGGAACGCTCCCTCGCCGTCCAATGCTGGAAACAATTCGTCGCCCAAAACCCAAATTTTGAAGTCTAATCCCCTAGCGCCTACTCCTGCTTCCTCTGAGGCTTTGGGCCTACATCCGCCCCTTTGGAAATAGCACGGGAAGCCCTCCTCTTCCTCCTCCCTCCTGTTATAAAATACCCTTCAAAAGCTAAGGTTCTGCTTTGCCGAGCTTTTATTGCTTCTTTCTGTTGCCTTCCTCGTTAGAGAAAACCTATGTCCCAAAATTTATCCAACACTCTTCAAAATATCCTCGTCGCTGAGGACGAGAGTGTCACGCGGATGCTGTTCATTCACCAACTGAGCAAACTGGGCTTCTCTGTCATCGCCGTGGAAGATGGAACCAAAGCTTGGGAAGTCTTGCAAACCGAAGAGGCTCCTCGCCTGGTTATCCTCGACTGGAGCATGCCCGGCATCGACGGCCCCACCCTCTGCGGCCTCATCCGTCAACAAACCACTTATCGCTATATCCTCCTCGTCACCGCTCGCTCCCGTAAAGAGGACATTATTTCAGGCCTCGACGCCGGCGCGGATGACTTTCTAACCAAACCCGTCCACATCGGCGAATTCCATGCCCGCCTCCGCGTCGGCCAGCGCCTCTTGGAGCTTGAAGAAACCTTGGAATCCAAAATCCATCAGCTCAGCGCAGCCTTGGAGCATGTCAAACAGTTGCAGGGCCTCCTGCCCATTTGCATGCATTGCAAACGCGTCCGAAATGATGAGCAAATTTGGGAACGGGTCGAAACCTATATTGAGCAACGCTCCGGTGCAACTTTTAGCCACGCACTTTGCAATGAATGCCTGGAAACGTATTATCCCCAAGAAGCCAACAAGGAAACCCAACCCTCCTCCTGATAAAAATACCTCCTCCACCCCACTCTGCCGCCTATCTCTCGAAAGAAAAACCTCTTATGAGCCACGACTCCAGCGGATACCAAGGAAAACGTAAAAAAACCTGGCGCGAAATAGACGCCAACCGCAACAGAAGCCACCACACCTCCAGACAAGAAACCAAAGAAACCTCCCAAATAGCCCGCAGCCCCTCCTATACAAAATATAAAAAGGCCGCCGACGCCATCTTCTCCCAAGCAGAGCTCCCCAAAGCCCTGGCAGAGCAATTCGACTCCCAAGGCACCCGCAAAGCCTTCCAAACAAGCCTTCGAAAACTCATGCAGCCCGAAGACAGGGCTTCCTGGGTGAAAGGCGTACTCGAGTTTGTCGAGCAATATGACACCCTGCCTGATGATATTTATTTCCTGGACTCCCTCTTGGACCACCCCAAAGAAAAAATCGTCTCCAAAGCCCTGGAGCACCTCGAACAACTCCTCCAAAAAAGCAACCCGCTTCCCAAATGCCCCCCCAGCTTGGAACAACGACTCAAATCCATCGAGCTGGGCTCCCTCGACGACGAGCTTCAAGCCCAGGCCAAACGCCTGCGCGAAAAATTGCGGCCCTAACTCCCCGGCCCCCACCTCCCCATGCGGATAACTCGCCTGGCCCTCCCCGCCCCACATGGCCACCTCGAGGCCCTCCTCTGGGCCCCTACTAGCTCCCCTCCCCTCGCCCATGCCCTCGTCTGCCACCTCCACCCCGCTCTCGGTGGCAATATGCATAACAACACCACCTATCGCATTGCCAAAGCTTGGACAGAGGCCGGCGTCTGCGCCCTGCGCTTTAATTTCCGGGGCGTGGAGGCCTCTACGGGAAGTTATGGCGAGGGCGTGGGGGAGCTCGAAGACGCCCGCACCGCCTTGGACTTCCTCGCCCACTCAGCCAGCCCAGGCAACCCACCCACCCCCTCCTGCCCCCTTCTCGCCAGCGGCTTC
>WQTM01000038.1 GCA_009786315.1 Pseudomonadota bacterium
AACCCTGCCCCCTCTACCCATGAAAACGCCCCCCCAACCCCCTCTGAGGACTTGAGCGGGGACTCTGTTGAAGGTATGGCCGAAACAACCCCCCACCCTACGGAAACCTCCTCGGAGGTGGAACGCCTCCAGGGCGAGCTTAAGGCTGCACTCGCTCGTATTGACATGCTCGCACGCGCCTACCAGGAGGTGGAGCAGGACAAGGAGGACTTTAAACGGCGCCTGCAACGCGAGCGCGAGCGCATGTTGGAGCTTGAAAAAGGCAAAATAGCCTTGCTGCTTATTGAAGCTGTCGACGAGCTGGAGCTTTGTCTCAAAAACGCGGATGATTCACCCTTGAGTGTGGGCGTGGGGATGATTCGGGAGAATATTTTGAAAAAATTGAAAGAAAACTCCGTGGTTACGCTTGAGTTGGCGGGCACTGTTTTTGACCCGAATACGGCAGAAGCCATTGACTTGCAACTGGTGGACAACCCAGAGGACAATATGAAAATTTTGGAAGTGCTATGCCCCGGCTATGCCTACAAAGAGCAAACCATTCGCCCCGCACGCGTACGTGTTGGCCGCTATGCACCCCCCGTACAAGCCTAACGCGCGCTTGTATGCTGCCCTCTGGCTGGTGGGGTGCCTTGGCTTTACCTTCCCCTCGTGGGCCCAAACACCACGGGTGGGGGCCCAAACACCCCCTGCCCTCCCGCGGTTTATACCCCCACCCTCCCTGGCCCCCCTGGTACGTGCCGTACGCGCAACCGTTGTCAGCATTCGTGCGGAAAACAGGGACGGCACGCGCTCCCTGGGCTCCGGCCTGGTGGTTTCCAAGCAAGGGGAAGTGTTGACAAATGCGCATGTTGTCAGCAAGGCTTTGCACATTCGTGTCCGTTTGAGCAACGGAGAGGAATATTCCGCGCAACCTGTGGGGCAAGACGGTGGTTTGGACTTGGCTTTGTTGCAGTTGGGCGGGGGGGTGGGAGGGGGGCTAGCCGAGGCCTATTGGGGGGACTCGGACGTATTGGAAATAGGGGACTGGGTGGTGGCCATAGGGCAGCCCTTTGGCCTGGAGGCCACCGTAACGCACGGTTTGGTTTCTGCGAGGGAGCGTGTCCTCGGCATAGGCCCACTGGACGACTTCATTCAAATAAGCGCCCCCATTAACCCCGGCAACTCCGGGGGCCCATTGTTTAACATGAAGGCGGAGGTGGTGGGGCTAACGACAGCCCGAATAGACGCTGCTCAAGGCATAAGCTTTGCGGTACCCATTAATTTTGTGCGAGAAATATTGCCGCGTCTCCAAGCCGATGAGCGTATTGAGGCGGGGTGGTTGGGGGCGGTATTGAAGGAAGCCAAGCACAGCCTATGGGCCATGGACGTCTACCAAAGCAGCCCGGCGGCGCTGGCGGGGTTGTTGCCTGGGGATGAAATTCTCTCTGTGGGGGGCAAGCCTGTGGAGAGTTATTTTCGCCTATTGCGCCGTATTGCGCTTTTGCCGCCTGGAAGCAAGGTGGCGTTGAGTGTCCGTCGCCAGGGGGAGTTGTTGGAGTTGTCGGCCCAGTTGTCCGCGAGGCCTGCGGCCAACAAGGTATTGCACTCCATACAAGGCAGCATGCAAGTGCCCCAGCTGGCCGTGGTGCTGAGCGACGTCCCCGTTGAAATGTTGAAGAAGTTGAAGCTAAAGGGGGGGGCGTTGGTGACTTCTTTGAGTTCTCCGCAGGAGAAAAACCCATTCCACATAGGGGACATTCTGTTGGAAATGGACAACCGGCCTTTTGCCGACACGCGGGAGTTGGGCGAGTTGTTGGCCAAGCATAAGAAAGCCAGCCTCAAACTGTTGCTGCTCCGGAATGACAAGAGGCTGTCGCTGACGGCCCATTTCCGCTAATTCACCCAAACGCCCAAAGTTTGCCCACTCTGGCTGTCAAAAATGCGGATGGCTTTCCAGGTGACTTTCACACTCTCAATGGGGGTTTTGCCTTTGGGGGCAGCTTTCCAAGTCCCTTGGGGGGCGAAAATAACCTCCGCGGCCAAGCGGCCGAAGCGATTCCATTGGCCAACATCCCTCATGTGGCTGTCAGGAGGGAGTTGCCCGAGAAGTTGCATGAAAGAATAAATGGGCAAGCCCTCTGTATTCCATTTTTTGGGAGGTTGTGCCGACAGGGCATAACCGGAGGCGCTGAAGAAAGGCAACCAGCCGATGCTGAATTGCGCCTCGGACAAAGGGCGTATTTCAAGCACGAGGCTGTCCTCAAAAGCGAAGAAGACATATGTCTCCCGGTTGGCCTGCTGCCTAAAAACAGCGGCTTGCCGGCGGCACTCGAAGGCCTCAGGACTTTCGCCACAATAACCCACATAGTTGCGTAAAAACCCTGACAAGTCGTCGATTTTGCTTGCGCGCTGCTTCAAGTCGTTGAAGAGGGCCTCTGGGCGGCCTTCGGAAGCTTTTGCGGGGGAGGCCATGAGGCACAGAAAAAAAGCAAGCAAACTCCCTGTGCACAACAGCTTGCCAAAGGGCGTCTGGTTTAAAGACAGTTGTTTCATAATAAAATCCACGGCAAATAAATTGACTACATATACATACAGGCTAAATTTGGGTTATGACGACAAGTTGCTCGCTGGCCGAGCGCAGGCAAAGCCTCCGTTTCGACAAGGTATTTGTGGTGTTGTTGCAAACCGCTGATGGGATTTTGCGTGGTACGGGGCGCAACATCAGCTCTCGTGGTCTCTATGTGGAAGTGCAAGAGGTATTGGCATTGGGGCAGAAGGTGAAGGTAACCTTCTCTGGGGAGGAGGGGACGGAGATGACGTGTCTTTGTGAGGTACGGTACCAGATGGCGTTGAATTATGGGGAGACGGGCAGCCGTGGTGTAGGCCTGCGCATTGTCGCCTATGAGGTAGGGGAGCAACAACCTCTGTTGTTGGTTGACAAAGCACGTATGTTGCATTGAAGGGCCACTCACAAGCTGAATTTCACCACACCACCCGCTGTTGTGCCAAGGCAAAGGCTTGAGGGAAGTGGGTTGTTGAGGGGAGTTGGCACCCTGTGCGGGTGGTGCTCCGGTTTTAAAATGTTTCTTTTTGCCCTCCGGGCGGGGTTTTATTTAACTGAGAATGTTTTTAAGGGCCATGCGGCCCGCGCTTTTTTTTGCCCTCCAGGCGTTGTTCTTTCCTGGGCCTGCGGCCCGGGCTTTCTCGCCCTTCGGGCATTTTGCCTCCGGCGGGGAACTTTTTGCTCGCCCAAAAAGTTCCTCAAAAACGGCTC
>WQTM01000039.1 GCA_009786315.1 Pseudomonadota bacterium
GAGCAACGCCCGGAGGACGAAGAGAAACATTTCAAAAAACGGCCCGGGCCGCAGGCCCAAAAAAAACATTCTCAGTTAAATAAAACCCCGCCCCAATGGGCAAAAAAAAACCCTCACTTCCTCCCATGGGCCCTAAGCCAAGCAACCGCCCACTCAAGCCATATGTCCTTGCTGCCCTCTGGAGGCGGGGTTTGCGCCTTCAACATCAGCTTGTCAAAACCCACACACTCCTTGGGGTGGTGGAGGTTGCAGTCCGGCACAACACCCTCCCCGTCAATTTTGGCCCCCGTCAACCGAATAAAATAGGCCACCGTCAAATATAGGGCGGAGCCGTCCGGCAAAAGCAGCCTCTCCTGAATGCTGCCTTTGCCATAACTTTTCTCCCCCAACAAATAGGCCCGCCCATTGTCCTTCAATGCCGCTACCAATACTTCTGTTACGGAGGCGCTGTTGCCATCCATCAACACCACCATGGGTATTTCAACCGCAATATTTTGGGTGGAGGTGGTTTGCTCCAACCGGGAATCCTTCTTCCGAGGGTTCTCTATGTGGACAATGGCTGCCTGCGGCGGTAGAAAAAAACTGGCCACCCCAAAGGCCTCTTGCAAAAGCCCCCCTAAATTCCCCCTCACGTCCAATATAATGGACTCAGGCTTGCGTTGCCGCGCCTCGAAAAGTCGCTTGTGTAACTCCGCAGCAATCCCAGGAGAAAACCGAGACAGGCGTATAACCCATATGGCGTCTACCCAATATGTCTCCAACGGGGACAACCCTTGGGGAATACGCTCAAGCCTTATGCGCAAAACCTGCCAAAACCCTTCCCGCTTGAGTTTCAATATGGCTTGGCTGCCTACAGGCCCCATCAGCTGGTTGCGTACCTCAGCGGCCGACAAGCCTTGCAAAGGCTGCTCATCCACGGAAAGCAATATGTCCCCCTCGCGTATGCCCGCCTTCTGCGCAGGCATGCCCTCCTCTATTTTTGTAACTACAAAACCCCCTGCCACCCCCTCTATGCCAAACCCTAGCTCCCCTACCTCGGAGGACTGCTCCCACCGCTGAAGCTCTGCAGCCGACAAATACCGACTGTTGCTGTCCACTTCCCTCAACATGCCACGTATGGCTGCGCGTACCAAACGCTCCAAGGAGGGCGCTGTCCCCGCGCGAGAGTCCATATAAAAAAGCGCGCGGGCAAGCACCTCCATTTGCCCATAGGCCGCCTCACTCGCCGCGTCCAAGGGCGCCCCTGCCCATGCCCATAGGGCCAGCCCCCAAATACATGCAAAACCTGCCCGCCTTATATGAGGCCTTGTTTTTGAGCAAATTCCTTCCAAATACGCATGCATTTCTTCGGACTCTCCCATTGCGGCATATGGCCAAACCCCTGCACCTCTAATACTACAGCAGCCTTGGGCAGGTGCTCTCGAAAATATTCAATGCCCCCATAGGGTAGCAACTTCTCCAATGCACCCCATACCAATAGAGTGGGCATGCCCAACTTCCGCAAAGTCTCCGGCTCCAAACAGCGCTCCATGCAACTCTCCCTAACGTAGTGCACCGCAGGGAGGTTAAATATGGGGACAAAATAGGCCGCAAATAACTCCGCATACCACGGCGCCCGCGCAAATAAACGCCTCAAAAAAGCACGCGCCTGGCGCCCATCCCTTATGTCAAAAAACTTGGACAACCCCTGGGCCTCCTCCTCACTCATCCGCGCCCCCGCCGGCGCCCACAAACACAAAGCCCTCACCTGCTTGGGCATTTGGGCCGCAACCTGCGCCGCCAACGCACCCCCCATGGAGTTCCCAAACAAAAAAACAGGCTCCTGTACTTCCTCCAGGAGAAACCTCCCCACCAACTCCACCACCTCCTCCAAGGAGAGCGGCCCCCCTGCCGGTAACGGAGAAAAACCATGGCCCGGTAAGTCCAACGCATAAACCGCACTCAACTCCTTCGCTAATGCGGAAAATACCTTGGAGTAAATTAACCCGTAGGCTCCTAAACCATGCAACAATACTGCCGGAGGGCCCCCTCCCTTCCCTCTCTTCGCGTATAACCTCAACCTATGGCCGCCTAACTCTATGTCATAGGAGTGAATGCCGCGCATACGCCCTGCGGCCTTGCTAAAGTGCTGGTATATGTGGAATACGTGCATTGGTGCCAACCTTCACAAATCTTCCTTCGCGCTTCTAGTGGAAACTGCTTCCCAAACTCAGCGGAAACTCGAATGCACAAACCATTCCACCGGGTTCTCTGCCTCCCCTCGCCTGCGTATCTCAAAATAAAGCGAGGCGCCTGGCCCTCCCCCGGGGGCTTCCTCTCCCTCCCCTTCCCCTATTGCCCCTAGCCACCCTCCCCGCCTTATCTCCTCCCCTTCCCCTACAAATATCTCCCCCAAATTCCCAAAAAGGCTATGGTAGCCCCCCGCGTGTTCCACAATTATCAAATTCCCAAAACCCTTTAGCCACCCTATGTAGGCTACCTTCCCTGCGGCTATGGCCCGTACCCCACTGCCTCTCGCCGCCCGTATGCGTATACCCTTGTGCAGCGTGCTGGTGTTGGACTTCGGGTTTATGGTGGAGCCAAACGGCCTCTCTACAAAACCAAATAACGGCGGGTGTAGGCGCCCTCGCCACCTCCCCATCTCTCCTCCTGCCCCCTCCCCCTCTGCCTCCTCTCCTCCCCCTAGTGCCGCTGTCAGGGCATTCGTCCACTCAATGGCGTGTAGGTGTAACCCCTCTGCCACCTCCCCACGCCAGGCTTGGGCTTGGCTAAAACTCTCCTCCAGGCGCAATAAACGCCGCTCCTCCCAACCCAACCTCACCCCCTCCTGCGCAAGCTGCCGCGCTTCTTCATGGCAACGCCGTAACAATAGGCTTAGGCGCTTGCCCGCAACGGCCCACTTGCCCAAAGCTTGCCCCGCACCTAGGGCTACGGCTCCTTGCATCCCCAACTTGCCCATGAGGTTTTGCAGCCGCTTGCACTTGGCGCCCAGCTGGCTTTCTTGTACCTCATGCTGCTCCAACAGGCGACGGTTCTCCTCGTATGTGCGGCGCCAATGCCTCAAAACCTCGTCTGCTTGCAGCTGCTCTGCCGCCAGGCTGCGCTGCATGGCTTCCACCCTCCCCAACTTGGCCTCTAAACCCCGCCGCCCCACACCCTCCCCCTCCCCTGGGCTGAGTACCCACCCTAAATAGGCCAAACACCCCCATAGGGTTAGGCCCAACATAAAGGCCCCCTCAGCCGCCAGGCCAATGCTGTTATGCCCACCCCCCAGGCTGCCCCC
>WQTM01000040.1 GCA_009786315.1 Pseudomonadota bacterium
TGGTTACTTTTTTTTTGCGCGCGCAAAAAAAAAGTGACTCGCCGAGAGGCGAAAACCTGCCCGGAGGGCGAGAAAGCGCGGGCCGCAGGCCCATAAAAGCATAACTCAGTTGAGAGAGGCCCGGGCCGCATGGCCCATAAAAACATTCTCAGTTAAAAAAACCCGCCCGGAGGGCGAGAAGAAATGTTTCCAAAAAAGGCCCGGGCCGCAGGCCCAAAAAAAACATTCTCAGTTAAATAAAACCCCGCCCCAATGGGCGAAAATTTATGAACGACAGCCCCTAGGAAGCCCTCACACAAAAGTCACAACTCCTGGGGACAGTGGGGGGGGCCTTCGCCGTGCAACCGTCAAAGCCTCCCAACTCAACCTCAAGGCCTGTTTCATCCTCAAATTCAGCCTCAAAGTCGCTGAGGCATGTGCCGCCACCCGGGTCATTGCTCAAAATTTCGTCACACCCCAGCCTCGCAATGTCCCTCAAACAACGCTCCATGTCTCCCACTTGGAATACCTCTCCTTCCAGGCAAACCGTCTCCTGGGTTTTTATGGCGCACTGCATGCGCTCCTTCTCTCGCTCCTCACACGTAGACAAATTTCTCGCCCGCTTGGAGTCGCAAACTTCCGCCCGCGCACAAGCAGCCTCTGCAATTTCCTCGCAAATGGACATGGGCGTTGAGCATGCCACACCCCACAGCCCGAAAACCCCCAACAAAACAACAGATGCACCCCTTATTCGCACTCGCCACATATACACTCCTTTCACACCCCTTTGTGTGTCGAAACCACCTTCTCCTTCATTGTGGCACAAAACACACCCCTTGACAAGCCTTGAGGCCAACGCTTATGTGGGTGGGCCCTGGGGCCCCATGGAGGGCCTAAAAGGGAAGCCGGTGGAAGTCCGGCGCGGTCCCGCCACTGTAACCAGGCCAGCAAAATGCTGGGCGGGCGCTGTCTGTTCCGCCACTGCGCCTTTTGCGTGGGAAGGCAAAGCGCCCGCTGTCGTGCTTGGAAGCCAGGAAACCTGCCCCAGGCAACAGCCTTCTCTCTTCGCGGAAGAGAGCAGAGGGCCATATGTCGCTTTGGGTTGCTGCCATAGGCTTTCTCGCACAGGCGCTTTCGCCCTCCACGGACGAAGTCCATGAGTTGGCGCCCGTGGTGGTGCCCCTGCCACCCCCCGCCTCCCCTGCTGCCTTGCTGGAGGCGGATAGCTCGGCTTCCAGCCAGAGTGTGGCCTTGCACCCCGTTGTACAGGAGGGGGGACAGGCCCGCGAGTTGCTCTCCAAACTCCCCGGGGCCCATGTGCAAGAGAGTGGCGGCATGGGGCAACTGCAACGCTTGTCCATACGCGGGGGGGACAGCAATGCTGTCCGCGTACTGGTGGACGGTATGTCCTGGGGCCTCGCCGGCGAAAGCGTGGACTTGGCCTTTTTGCCCATGGCCTTGCTGGAGTCCGCCAGCCTTATACGCGGGGCCGCGGCTGTACGCTTCGGCCCGGGCGCTATGGCCGGCGCCCTCTTGCTGAGCCTTTCCAAAACCCACGAGGAGCGCCTCTTCGTGGAGTTGCTGGGCGGCAGCTTTGGCAGTATACGCGGCTTGGCAGGGGGCAGCGGCAAGCTGGGGGGGGGCCAACTCACTTTGTGGGTAGAGGCCATGCACAGCGACGGCAACTTCCGCTACCGCTTCTCCCCCACCCCCTACCTCCCGGAAGAAAATGCCCTCTTCGTCTCCAAATACCGCCAAAACAATGCGGCCAACAATGTGGAAACCCTCGCCCACTATGCCCTCCCCCTCGCCCAATGGCAGCTGGAGGCGTGGACGCTGCTGGGCTTCCACAAACGCGGCCTGGCCGGCCCCGTTGAAAACCCAACCCCCTCCACACACCAAAAACGAGAAACCCTACGCGCCTTGCTGCGCGCCCAGGGGCCCCTGGGCAAAAACCTCTCCCTCCAACTCTCCTCCTCTACGCAGGTGGGGAATATGCTTTTGCACGGAGGGGGCTTTGGCGAGGGCCTGCGCCAACGCAACAACAGCGCCTATTTTATGGGCGAGTTGGGCTGGGCCCGTGGGGCTTTTTCTGCCTTCCTACAAGGCAATTTCCACTATGAGAGACTCAAAGCCCTCTCCCTGGGGGCCGGGGAGGGGGCCGGCACCCGGGTGGAGCGTTTCGGCCTGGGGGCCATGCTGGGGGGGGAGGTTTGGCTTTTCTCCCAAAAGTGGGGCCTCAACGCCCTCGCGCGTATGGACAAGGCGGGGCCCTTTGCCAAACCCTCTGCAAAACTGGGCACCAGCTGGTTTTTGCCCGGGGGGTTTGCCTGCTTTGCCAACGCGGGCCAAAGCTTTCGTATACCCAGTTTTTTTGAGTTATATGTGGAGCAGGGGCAGGTGCGGCCCAACCCACAACTGCAGGCCGAAAGCGCCACCTCCTTGGACGCCAACCTCTCCTGGGAGAATGAGAAGGCGCGCGCCTCCTTGGGGGTTTTTTATAACCGTTTTGACAACCTCGTCGTTTGGGAATATTTGCCGCCCTTCGCCCTCAAACCCTTCAACCTCGGCAAAGCCCAAACCTATGGCCTCGAGTTGTCCGCCGCCTATGCACCCTGGCCCTGGTGGCAACTGGAGTTGGCCTATACGTGGCTGAAAAGCCAAAACCTCCAGGAGGACGCGCGCTATGAGGGCAAACCCCTCCCCTTCCGCCCCCAACACCAACTGTTTGTACGTATGGAGGTGGGGCCCCGTTGGCTTTCTGCTTTTGTGGAGGGACACACCCAATCCTCACAAATACGCAACAGGTATGCCAACTTGCAGTGGCCCGCACGCAGCCTCCTCCATGTGGGCCTCAAAAGCCAACTCCTCCAAAACCCCCAACTGCAACTTTCGCTGACTTTGAGAAACCTGCTGAATACCCATAGCCAGGACATGGCCGGCTACCCACTGCCCCCCAGGGCCCTCTTCCTCGGCCTCGCCCTCTCCTTGGACAGGACACCCCCTCCCCCTCCTGCTTCGCGTACCCTTGTACACCCCACCCTACCCCGTGCCGCTGTGCACACCCCACCCCGTGCTGTGCCCTAATATGGAGCGTTTATGAGACGACAAACTTTTCTGGTGTCCACTTTTGCCACCCTTTCCTTCGGCCTCCTGTGCGCCTGCAACCATGAAGCCCCCTGCGGGCCCGGGGAAATACGCCAGGGCAATGCTTGCTTGCCTGCGGGGGAAATACCCCCGGGGGAAATGCCCTCGGGGGAAACGTCCTGTACCCCTGTTGAAAACACCCCCCCCCCCCCTACCTGT
>WQTM01000041.1 GCA_009786315.1 Pseudomonadota bacterium
GAATACCCAGGGGAAGTGCTTTGCCCCCTCAAAAGGGCCACGGGCTGTTGCCCCCAGGCGAAGCTTGGCTTCCTTTGCCAGGCCCAGCAAAAACTGTTGGCGCTCCGGCGGCAGCTTGTCAAAGGAGCGCACCAAAAATGCAGCGCTTTGAGGCGCTCTAAAGGCAGCGCTTTGAGGCGCCCTAAATGCAGCGCTTTGAGGCGCTTTGTCCAAAAGCGCCATGGCTTGGTATTCCGCATAGGGGGCGCCCCCAAACCATGTGGACAGCAACCCGGCCCGCCCCTGGCCCTCCCCCCCCAATACCAATAGGGGGCCGGGGGCTTTGCTCAACTCGCCCACCATGCCCGCTAAACGTACCATACCGGCATTTTCCAAAACAGGCTCTATGCGCGCATCCACCTTGCCAAGCTTCACCCAGGCGCTGTCCAACAAGGCCGCCGCGGACATGCCGTCCTCGGGAAAACATGCCCATGCAATACGGGCCTGTTTGCCGGCAACCTCCACCAAACGCTGCACCCTCTCCCTCCCATATTCCATGGGGGCTGCGGGTAGGGCGCAGGCCAGCACATTCCAAGCCAGTCTCGCCCAAAAAGCTGGAAGCTGCCATGAGAGGACTTCTTTCATCAGCCGTTTTTGGAAGGACATGCGTGCCGGCATGTGGAGGTGGGGGAGGGAAACCAAAAAAAGCATTGGAAACGTGTCGGCGCCAGGCGCCAAAAACGCCTCCTCAAGGCGCTCTTCCATTTCCACAAATGGAATCATCCGCAGGGCGGGCAGAGGAGGCTCCGCCTCTCCCAGCAACAACAAGCGAATGGCCCCGAGGCGTATTTCGTCCCCGGGCTTCATCCACGCGCCATGCCTCATTTGTATGTCATTCAAAAAGAAACTCTGCGTCCGGGGAATGCGCTCAACCCAAACACCCGCTTCCTTGGCCACAAACAAAAGCTGTTTGTTCCATGTCCAAACCCTCCCCATGTACAGGGGGACACAACCCGCCTCTTCTCGTGAAACCACTTGTAGGGAATAACGCTGCCGCGCAGCAAACTTTTCCAAAGCCCCCTCAGAGTGTATTCGCCTTCGTCTTGGGCCTTTGTACTTGCAACACCACTTCTTCGCCTGGTTTTATGTGGACTCTATAGGATTTGGAAATGCCCAACTGCTTGTTGCGCACATGAAGGCGCACTCTCCCCGCAGGCAGTTTGAGAAGCCCCATCGGCGTTTTTCCCAAACGTTTTCCTCGGTAGCTGACAATGGTGTCGGGGGCGGCTTTAATGCGTACAAAGCCTGGGCGCTCTGAGGCAGGCGGCTTATGTGAGGACTTTTTTTCAAAAACAACCTCAGGAATGGGCGACTCCTGGGTTCCAGGAGAATTCGCTGGGAAAGGAGAGAGTACGGCCATGGCCGTTGGAGGTTGAAGGGGGAGCTCTCTTGGTGAGGAAATAACAACCCAATAGAGGAGGCCTATGCTTATAAAAAAGGAGGTTGTGGCCAAACCTCGCATGAAATTTTGACGCGGTGTGCGCCTGGGGCGAATGGACAAGGCCAAAGCCTGTTTCGCAACCTCTCCAGGCGCTTGCAAAACCTCTGTGCCCACAAAACGGCCACCATCCTCAGTGTCGGCCAGAGAAATTTCCGAGGGCGTCTCCAACTCGAAAAATGTCTCATCCGGCTTTAAGTCCCAAAAGTCCCGCATCCATGCGCTGACAGTCGAAGCATGCACGTTTTGCCCCTTGGCAATGAGGCTCTGAATCAACACCTCCGCCATCTGCGCAGCAGAGCTCCAACGCTCACCAGGGTTGGGGTTGAGGGCTCGAAAGAGAATGTCATTCAATTCCTTGGAAAGCTCTGCACGAGGCTCATAAACCATTCTGGGCGTTGCAACACTTTCTCTGTCCTTGGGCACACAGTCGGGCAACTCCAAAGTCAACAACTCATGCAGCGTAACACCCATGGAATAAACGTCGGAGCGCACATCCAAAGCATGCTTTCCAACAAAATATTCAGGCGCCATATAGGGAAATTTGCCCTTGGGGCCGCCTGTCGGCAAACTCACATGCCTAAACCTGGCCTTTGAAATGCCAAAGTCCACAAGCTTGACGGCGCCCTCCCAACTGAGCAGCAAATTGTCCGGGGAAACGTCACGGTGCAAAATGCCCAAAGGGCGCCCCTTGCCATCCGAAAGGTTGTGCGCAAAATGCAAACCCTGCAAAGCTTCTGCAATCAACCACACAGCAATGGCTTCGGGAATTCGACGACGGTTCTTCTTCGCCCGCCGAATGCAAGACTTCAAAGAGCACCCGCGTACATGCTCCATGACAATAAACCAGCTGTCCTCCGCTCGGTTTAATTCCAAAGTCTGCACAATGTTGGGGTGCTGCAACAAAACAGCCAGCCGGGCTTCATTCAAAAATAAGTCTACAAAACCCTGGTCCTCCGCCAGGTGCTTCAACATACACTTAATGACGACTTCCTTCAGAAAACCTTCAGGGCCCTCCTGGCATGCGAGGTAAACTTCACCCATCCCCCCCTGCGCAAGCAGTTGGACCAAGCGATAGTTCCCAAGAGTGCCAAGTGAAGCAAAAGCCATGGCGCACCATGTGAGTTATGAAGCAAAACCTCTCCCCGACTACCCCTTATGTAGCACAACTGCCCGCCCAATGAAAACACCTTCTTCGAAAACAACTCCTTTTGGAGAGCTTAAGCCTGCCTCCTGTGAAACTTCTCATGCAAGTTGCCTGGTGAGAGCCCCATGAGGACGCTAGCCATAAAGGTACATGATAAAGCTCACCTGCCCCTCTTGTTCCGCCGGCCTCAATGTGGCCCCCAACCAAATCCCTTCCCAGGGTGCCAATATCCTCTGCCCTTGCTGCAGCCAAATCTTCCTGTACGGCGCCCCTAACAGCTTGGCAGAAGAAAACAACGCAAAAACACTCCCCCCCAGCCCAACCGAACAGAACAGCTCCTCTGAAATACAAACACCTCAACACGCACAAACAGAACCCTCACCCCTCAGCTTTAACTTGTATGGTACTTTCGAAGAGGACGAGAATGACCCCTCTCACTGTGAGCTTCATGTCAACATCCCTCCCCCTATAAAAACACTGCCCCCCTCCAAAACCCTCCCAAGCAGCTTCCCTGGAATACAAACACCCCAGCAAATACAAACAGAGCCCCCACCCCTCAGCTTTGACTTGTATGACGCCTTCGAAGAGGATGACCTCTCCCAAAACCCCTTCGAAAAATACGCACCCAAAAACCTCCCCCTCGGAAAAAACATCCTCCCCCACAGTACCCCACCCCCCCCCTATGCGCTCTCTAT
>WQTM01000042.1 GCA_009786315.1 Pseudomonadota bacterium
CCTCCTCTTCCCCCTCTGCCTCTATTCCGCCGCCCTCCTCCTCCCCACCCCCCTCCTTGCCCTCTGTTGCCCCCCCTGCCTCTAACTCGGGCTTTGCCCCCCCCTTGCCCTCTGCACCCCCCTCCGGGCTTGGGTTTCCTTCCGCTGGCCCCTCTCCCTCGGGGGGGGGGGCCTCCCTCTCCTCCTGGGCAACGGGTTGTAGGGGGGGCCAACCCTCATGGCGCACGTCCGTCAAGGGGGCAAACATAGCCGCCCAAACACTTGTAGGACATAGCCAAAAGGCAGAGAAAAACCCTCGCCGCTTCATGCAATAACCCTCAAAACCCTGTTCGCCCCACCCACTCCAAAACCTCTCCAAAAGGCTCCAGCTATAGCCAGGCCCCTGTCCGTAGGTCAACAGTTATTGCAACTGTGTTGCGAAAAGCACTCCCCCCCTCTCTCTCCCTCTCCCTCTTCTCTCTCTGAGTCCTGCCCCCTCCTTCCCTATTTTCTCCTGCGCCGCAGCAAAAACCCAAGCCCCAACAAACCCAGCAGCCCTGCTGGGGCCAAAACCGTTGCGGTACAACCCGAGGAGGCGGGCGCGTTGCCAACCGTCCAAGTCCAAGTTGCAGGCGAGGGCTCTGTCTGTCCGGCAAAGTCAATGGCGTATACTTGGAATTTGTGAGGGCCTTGAATCAGGTTGGTGGCTTCAAATGGGCTTTTGCAAAAACCACCACCGTCGTTGTCCACCTCCATTCCGTCCCATGTACATTTAAAGCGGACTTGTTTTCTTGGCGAAGCAAACTCAAACACGGCCCTGTTGTCCTGCTCATATTTGGAGGGCCTTCGGGTAATAAAGGTTTTGGGGAGGCCTCGGAGGAAGCCGAATTTTCTGCTGCTCCAATAGTTGCCCGCGCTGTCCTGAGGGAGAATGTCAATTCTCGCTGTCACCTCATACTCGCCTTCTGCAATGTTGGGGACTTCGCATTCCCACGTCCCATCCTGCGTCAGCAAAACCCTCTCACAAACAGGCTCTGCGGCCCCGTCAAAATAAATGCTTATGGGAAAAAAGCGCGGCTCTATGGCTTTGCCGCGCAACACCAAAGTTGTGCCGCCCACCCAGTTTCCGTTTTGGGAGGGCACAGAAATTTCCGGGGCAAACCGGGTGGTATTGCCGCTCTCTTGGAACCAGACATATTCCAGGGGTGTTGCGTTTTGCGGTTGTTGCCGTGAATCGCTTGAAATGGCAGCATTGGCCACACGCACCTGAAAGCGGTGTAGCCCCGGGGAGAGGGGGGTGGGAATTTCATAAACCAGCGCGCCTTGTCCGTCATAGGTGCCGCAAGCACCATAGGCCCCCCCGTCCACCCTGCACTCCAAATAGTGCGCATCCGCAGGAAGCGCCACATAGGGCCAACTCACCACAAAAGCAACCTGAGTCCCCCCCGCTGAGTTTTCTCCATTCGCCGAAAGCATGCGCGGCCTCCTGTCTCCGGCAATGGCGCCACGTGGCGTCTCTTCGCGTATGGCAAAGCGAATGGACTGGCTGAAAAGGTGGTTGTTTGAATTCCAGGCGTGGACTTCAGCGGTATAGTCATCCGCGTTATATAAAACTTTGGACATAGGGCAACGCCACGGCCCTTCCGTCTCCATGGAGAGGCGGCATTGGGCAACAAAGCCTCCGCCGAGGATGGCAGGTGCGGACACCAAAACCAAAAGCTGAGTACCTGCTGGGGCCCACCCATCCGCAGCAACCAGGGAGCTATGTTGGACGCCTATGGCACGGGGGTTGTCCATACGGACGCCACTCAATGCGCCAAGTCCTGCGGCGGCGGGTATGCGCGTCCACGTTTGGCTTTGAGTCTCACCTCGGACACCCACCGCATTTATGGCGCGCACGGAGAGGGTGTGTTGCCTTTCTGCCAAACGGCTCAAAGCATGTGGGCTGCTACAAGCCATAAAAGCGGCGTCGTTCAACGCGCACTCAAATGTGGCATCCACAATGTCGGATTCAAATGCGAAAACAGCCACCGGTACCGGGCTGTTTTCAGGCGGAGGGCTGAGGAAGCGGACATTTGGAGGTGTGGTTGGCTCACAGCTGATGCTAAAAGCGGTGGGAGCGGGGGCGGGGTGCCCATCACTCGGCCCTCCCCAAATGTCCCGTATGCGAATTTGCTCCTGGACAATTTGCCCCAAAGCCACATTCCACCCGGGTTGAGTTTCATGAAAGTCCGGGTCATGAAAATCCGTCTTCAAAAACGGAATATTAAATTCCACCTTATGAGGGAAGCAGGGGCTTCCAATGGCATGGTCCCCCTCCCCAGTGGAAAACTCCCCCTCTCTGGTATACCATACACGCGGCTGGCTTTCCGCAAGTACGGGGACACGCACGTCCGTGCAGCGGCTGACACGGCGCTCCCTGGGCCCTTTTATGTGGAGAGGGTTGGTTTTCATGTCGAGAAACATCGTTCGAATGCGCTCGGCGTTGACATATACCTCGCCGCCGGCGTTTCTAAAAACCGCGCGTACCTCAAAAGTATAGCGGTCCTCCAACGGCGAGTGAATGCGCCAGGTGCACTGGTTGTCAATATTCGAGTTCACTATTAACTCATTGCAGGGCCTCTGGTTGTTGCAAGGGCGCTCCCCCTTCTCGCAGGACTCCCAAACAGGCACGGGGCGTACCACAGGCTCTTCCTCGCACAAAAGTGGCCTTGCCCCTGCATTCGGAAAGGGGTTGCGTTGCATGGAGCATTCATAGCGGACAAACTGCCAACCCACAGGAATGTTTCGCGTCCTGAAAGTCAAGTCAATATAGCCCCTTCCCTGGTCATTGGCGTGCTGAGTGTTGCCGTCTGAAAACCCAACCCCAGGCGGCGCCTCCTGCGCCCACACCCCCGACAGCCACACCAAAAGCCCTATGCATAAAACAAGTCTACATGTCGTTTTCATTCGTTTCTCTTCGCTCGCGCAAAAACCCCACCTGGCCATGGAGGAAAACCCTATGCTTCACTCTACTCCATAACACAGGAGAGTAAAACCTTAGAGAGGTTCCACGTTGAGGTGCGTTTTTGTGGGCTTGCGGGCCGGGCCATTTTTTGGAGAGGGTTCTTTTGGCCCATTGGGGCGGGGTTTCCTTAACTGAGAATGTTTCTTTTGGGCCTGCGGCCCGGGCCATTTTTGGAAACATTTCTTTTCGCCCTCCGGGCGGGGTTTCTTTAACTGAGAATGTTTTTATGGGCCATGCGGCCCGGCTTCTTTCGCCCTCCGGGCGTTGTTTTCTCTGGGCCTGCGGCCCGGGCTATTTTTTGAAAGGTTTCTTTTCGCCCTTCGGGCGGGGTTTTTTCCTGGGCCTGCGGCCCACGCTTTTTTCCCCTCCGGGCGTTTTGCCTCCGGCGGGGAACTTTTTGCTCGCCCAAAAAGTTCCTCAAAAACGGCT
>WQTM01000043.1 GCA_009786315.1 Pseudomonadota bacterium
AATTGGCCATTCAATAAACAAGGTGGTTTTTTTTGCCCATTGGGGCGGGTTTCTTTAACTGAGAATGTTTTTATGGGCCATGCGGCCCGGGCCGCAGGCCCAGGAAAGAACAACGCCTGGAGGGCAAAGAAAGCCCGGGCCGCATGGCCCTTAAAAACATTCTCAGCTAAAAAACCCCGCCCGGATGGCAAAAAAAAACCTTTTCAAAAAACGGCCCGGGCCGCAGGCCCAAAAAAACATTGTCAGTTGGCAACCAGCAGCCCGCCCGGAGGGCAAAATTTATGGACGACACTTTAGGGTTTGGCCTGGAGTTGGGCGGCCTCGAGGATGCGCTCCAACAGTGTTTTGCTAAAATATTGCAAGGAGGACTCTCCGGCCTGCGCCTCAACGTTGGCGGAGGTTTCAACATAGCCCAAATAGTCATTGGCAATGGAGACGCTGCGGCCAAGCCCAGCCTGCTCCCAGGCGAGTGCGGCCTCCGCACTCACCTCAAAGGGGACGGCCAGCAGGGACAACCCACCCAAGCGAAGCAGCGAAAGCTCCGCCTCTGGTGCAATGCCTTGGCACAGGAGGTTGGTAGCAGGCCCCTGCAGGGCTTTGGGCACAAGCCTGGACAAGTCCACAGGGGGCAATGCAAAGCGGATGCGGGCGTGGTGGACTTCCACGGGGGGGGTGGCCTCCTCGTTGGGTGGGGCCCCTTTGTTAGCGGGGGGGGGCCAGGCTTGGAGGAGGTGGTGGAGGGTTTGGGCAAAACTTTGGGGGGTTGCATTGGGGAGGGAGATACGGGCATTGCCTACGGCGGAGGGCCACACCAGGGTTAGCCCCCTCCCTATGTTTTCCTCCAGCAGGGCCAACTCTCCCGGGTAGTCCGGGTTAAGTTGGGTGGCCTTGGCCTTTACCAGGGTGGGGTGGGCCGAAAGCAAAAGCAGTTGGGCGATGGGGGCCCCCTCTCCGGCCTCTCCAAGCCCCTCCCAGCGTAACCTCAACAGGCGTCTGTCCACCTGTTTACCGGAGCGCGGCTGTGTCCACGCCTCGAGGGTGGTTTCCTCCCAGGCGAAGTGTGCGGGTTGGCGGTTTTGGCGGGCGGCCTCAACGGCCTCCAGGCAGGCGTGCAACACGGCTTGGAAGGAAGCCTCCTTGAAGCGCCCCATAGCGGCCACCTGCATTTGCCACCTTCCGTCCACGCCCCCCAGGGAGCTATGGCTATGCGTTGGCACCAGCAGCACCTCTCCGCCCAGTTTTTGGCGTAGGGTATCCACAAGGGCCTGGGAAACCAGCAGAATGTCCACGGAGAGCAGGCTCAGCGCGAAGTTGTCTGTTGTTAAGGCAATGGCGCGGGCATAGAGGGGCAGGGTTTGCGCCATGGCGTTGGCGCGAGGGGGGCCATAGCCGGCGACGGTAGCAGGCCAGTGGGGGACATATATTTCGGCTTTAGCGGCGCCCACCTGAAGAGGGGCGGAGGTTTTTTGGGAGAAAAGCACGGAGGGGTGGGAGGGGGCCCCCTGGGGGCAGAGGGGGAGGGAGGCGAGCGTATAAATAGCGCCCAAAAGCAGGAGGATAAACATGCAGAGGCGGTGGTATTTGAGGGGGGTGTTGGGGGTTTTGGGCATAGAGGTTTTTGGGCATGTTAGCAGGTTTTTCACAAATTTTTCACAAAGGGGCTAATAGCGGGCGCCATGTGCGGAATTTTTGGAATAGCAGGACACAAGGAAGCGGCCCACCTCACCTATTTGGGGCTACACGCGTTGCAACACCGGGGGCAGCAGGCGGCGGGGATGATGGTATGGGAGGAGGGAGGCATCAGAGAAGTGGTACGCAAGGGCCTGGTGGTGGAAGTATTCGACGACAAGGCCCTTCAATATTTAAGTGGCAAGGGTGGGGGCCTGAGCATGGGGCATGTGCGCTACCCGAAGCGGGAGAAGCGCTCTTTGCAGAATGCGCAGCCTTTGAGTGTTACCTATGCGAAGGGGCCCTTGGGGGTGGCGATGGACGGGGCTTTTGTCAACTATGAGGAGGTACGCGCCCAGTTGGAGGAGAAGGGGGCCATATTCCAGTCTGAGACGGACGCGGAAGCCGTCATGCATTTGGTAGCGCACGCGAAGGAGGCCACGTTGGAGGCGGCGTTGACGCAGGCGTTGGAGCGTTTGAGGGGTGGCTATGCCATGTTGCTTTTGGCGGAGGGCAAGTTGGTGGCGACGAGGGACATATATGGCATACGTCCACTGGTATTGGGCAAGCGGGACGGCATATGGGTGGTGGCCTCGGAGACGACGGGGTTGGACCTCATTGAGGCGCAATTTATACGGGAGGTGGAGCCCGGGGAGATGTGTGTCCTTCACGGGGAGGTGTTGGAGAGCCATTTTCCCTTTGCGAAGGCCAAGCGGGCCTGTTGTGCGTTTGAGCACATTTATTTTGCGCGTTTGGACTCTGAGGTATTTGGTTGCTCCGTGCACGAGGCGCGAAAGCGCATGGGTGCGGCGCTTTCCAAAGTCCACCCGGTGGCAGCCGACGTTGTCATTCCGGTGCCGGACTCAGGGACAGCGGCGGCCATAGGCTATGCACAGGCGGCGCGCATTCCCTATGAGCAGGGGCTTATACGCAGCCACTATGTGGGGAGGACTTTCATTGAGCCGCAGCAGAGCATTCGGAATTTTGGCGTCAAGTTGAAGTTGTCAGCGGTGCGCTCCGTATTGGATGGCAAGCGGGTAGTGGTGGTGGACGACTCCATTATACGCGGCACCACCTCCAAAAAAATTGTAGCCTTGTTGCGCTCCATGGGTGCCGCTGAAATACACATGCGCATAGCGAGCCCTCCGG
The DNA here is from genome assembly GCA_009786315.1 of Pseudomonadota bacterium. Taxonomy (GTDB): domain Bacteria; phylum Myxococcota; class Myxococcia; order Myxococcales; family Myxococcaceae; genus WRKR01. The sequence goes on from WQTM01000043.1 coordinate 2,818, forward strand.
CGGAGTGGCCCTGCTGCTATGGCATAGACACGCCCTCGCGTGCGGAGCTTATTTCCGCCTCTCACAGTTTAGAGGAAGTATGCACGCACATTGGTGCGGACACTTTGGCATTTTTGTCCTCTTCGGGTTTGAAGGAGGCCTTGCGTCCGGCCAATGGTTTTTGTGACGCCTGTGTTTCAGGCCGCTACCCCACGCAGTTGGTTTCAGAGTCTGACTAGGAAGCATTTCATGTTGGCTTTGGCCCCCCCTTACGAGGGGGCCCAGACAGCCATTTCTTTTTTGCCCTCCGGGCGGGGTTTTATTTAACTGAGAATGTTTTTTTTGGGCCTGCGGCCCGGGCTTTCTCGCCCTCCGGGCGTTGTTTTTTCCTGGGCCTGCGGCCCGGGCTTTTTCGCCCTCCAGGCGTTGTTCTTTCCTGGGCCTGCGGCCCGCGCTTTTTCGCCTTTCGGGCGTTGTTTTTTCCTGGGCCTGCGGCCCGCGCTTTTTCGCCCTCCGGGCGTTGTTCTTTCCTGGGCCTGCGGCCCGGGCTTTTTCGCCTTTCGGGCGTTGTTTTTTCCTGGGCCTGCGGCCCGGGCTTTTCTGCCCTCCGGGCGTTTTGCCTCCGGCGGGGAACTTTTTGCTCGCCCAAAAAGTTCCTCAAAAACGGCTCC
>WQTM01000044.1 GCA_009786315.1 Pseudomonadota bacterium
ACTCTCTTGTTATGACCCCGGCAGGAATTGAACCTGCGACCTACGGTTTAGGAAACCGTCGCTCTATCCAACTGAGCTACGGGGCCTTCCTCGAGTTATACCCCTCCGCAGGAAATTGGACTGCTGAGCCAGAGCGCTTTATCCTAAACCCATGCCGGGACTAAACACCTAGGCCGTGTGGAAAATACGCTTCAAGTCGGCTTCTATGTCGTCTTTGGAGCAGCCCTTGGCCAAAGAAAGCTCCTTAATAAGCAAAGAGCGCGCGGTGTCGAGCATTTTGCGCTCACCAAAAGACAAGTCCTTGTCGCCTTTCAAAAGGTAGAGGTCTCTCAACACTTCGGCAATTTCAAAGACGGAGCCTGTCTTTATTTTCTCCGTGTATTCCCGGTAGCGCCGGTTCCAAGTTGTGGAGTCTACGGAAATGTCCTTCTCCTGCAAAATGGCATAAACCTGTTTGACATCCTCCTCGCTGATTACTTCGCGCAAACCGACGGAGCCCACTTTGTTAATTGGAATGAGTATCCGGTCCTTCCCGTTGGCACTCTCTAATATGCGCAATACATAGAAGGACTGGCGCTGCCCAGCCACCTCTGTATGCTCAATGCCCACCACTTCCCCAACACCGTGACCAGGATAAACCGCTTTGTCACCTGTCTTGAATGTCATAAAGTCCGGCGTCCTCTTCAAAAAAACGACAAGAAGCAGAAAAAAAGGTAGACTCCCTAGCACAATTCTAAGCGCAACAAAACTGCTTTCCGCAGTGGTGGCGGGCGAGGGTGTATATGAAACGGTTTTCCTGGGTGGATTTGGCGCGTAGGCCCTTGGCAGCCCCAAGTGTGGGCCTCCTCTTGGGCATGCTTTGTGGGCCCCTCCCCCATGCCATATGCTGGCTCGCCTTTGGGTTTTCAGGCTGCGCTTTGTCTCTGGTTTTGCGCAAACGCACAGGGGCCTTTCTGCTGCTGCTGCTCTCTTGCTTTCTCTTGGGCCTGGGTATTTCCAGTGGGCGTGCCAAACTTCATATTCCCGAAATACTCCAGCATGCAGACGTGGTGTTGGAGGGGGAGTTGGAGGCCCTGGAGGCATTGGGGGACTACCAGCGCCTCTTGCTGAAAGTCAGCTTTTTGCCCGACTCTCAACAAAAAGCACGCTTTCGCGCCATGCTTTATTCCTCGGAGCACCTCCAGCTGACACCCGGCCAAAGGCTCCGCCTCAAAGCCCACCTCAAACCCCCTCCCTCCGCCCATAACCCGGGGGAATATGACGCGGGGCCCCTCTATGAAAGGCGCGGCATTGCCTTTTCCGGCAGCATTTCTCCAGGCAGCGTTGTGGCCCAAACCCCACCGGGGCTTTTCAACCTCAAACTCCAGGAGTACCGCCACAGGTTGGACGTTTATGCCAAACAACACAACGAGGACAAGGACGCCACGCAACTCTATTTGGCCCTGGCCGCAGGGTTGCGGGCGGAATTGGGGGATGAGCTTGAAGAGGCTTTTGCACTCAGCGGCCTTGCGCATGTGCTTTCCGTCAGCGGCTTGCATGTGGCGGTGTTGGCCGTCGCGGCTTTGTATTTTTTCCGCCGGCTTTATTTGCGCCTGCCTTTCACTTTTCTCCGCCAGTGGGAGGCGGGGCGTATGGGTGCGGTTTTTGCCATGCCGTGGGTTTGGGCTTATGTCGCTTTTACGGGTTACCAGGGGCCGGCTGTACGCTCGGGGTTTATGAGCAGTTTGTGGTTGTTGGGGTTGCTTTTGGGAGGGCGGAGTGAGGGGGTGAGCGCACTGGCACTCTCCATGCTCCTCATTGTGTGGATGGAGCCGGCCTGCGTCGGCGAGCTTTCCATGCAACTCTCCTTCGTCTCCGTCTCCGCCCTCATGCTTTTTGCCCCCGCATTGGAGCAATGGCTCACCCCCCCCAAAAACCTCACCGCACAACTTGAGTCCCTCGGGCGCCCCACCCCTTCTCCCCTGCGTCGCTTTTCTCGCCTCACCCTCACCACTTTCTGCGCAAGCCTTGCTGTTACGCTGGCTACGGCGCCGCTTATTGCCAACAGCTTTCACCGCTTTAATATGGCGGGCCTGCTCTCCAATATTGTCGCCCTCCCCCTGTGCAGCGCCCTCTCCATTTTGGCCGCCACCGGCGCCGCCCTCTTCTGTATTGCCCAGCCCCTCTCCTACCCTGTCATCAGCTTGGGTGTATTTTGTAGCCGGGTGCTCCTCAAAATGGTGGACTTTTTCGCCAACCTGCCGGGCGCCTCGTGGCACATTCCGGGCCCCTCTGCCGTGGAATGCTTGTTGTGGTTTGTTGGAATTGTTTTTTTCTCCCTCTCCAAAAGCCGTATGCGCTGGTTGGCTTTGGCTATGCCGCTGGCCGCCTGTTGGACACTCCTGAGTGGTGGGTTACCTCAAAAGGAATTCGTCCTAAGCTTCCTCTATGTGGGCCAGGGGGACGCCATTTTTGCCAGCAGCCTCGGCAAACATGCCCTGGTGGATGGTGGGGGCTCCCGAGGGGGAGACACCGGCAAACGCTATGTCCTCCCCTTCCTCCACCAACATAAGGTGAGGGAGTTGGAGTTGGTTGTCCTCTCTCACCCGGACGCGGACCATGCACTGGGGCTCGTCTCTGCGCTGCAATACATTCCCGCAAAACGGCTGTGGGTTTCCAAAGGACTTTCTCAAAAACCTCTGGCCCAAGCACTCATTCAAAGCGCCCAGCACGCCTCCCAACACGTGCACGTTGAAGAAGTCAGCGACAGCAGGCAAACTTTTACCTTGGGCGAAACCACGTGGGAGGTTTTGTCTCCTTCTGAAGAAAATGCCCTCGAGGAAGACGACAACAATGACGCTTCTGTCGTGTTAAAAATATGGCACGGCAATGTCAGTTTTTTGCTGCCGGGGGACATTTCTACGGAGGTGGAGGAGCGGCTCTCCCCCACCCTCTCCCCTGTCAGCGTTGTGAAGGCCCCCCACCATGGCTCCACCACCTCCTCCAGCCCAGGCTTCATTCAACGGTTGAAGCCACGCCACGTCGTTTTTTGCGTGGGCGCACAAAACAAATTCGGCTTCCCCAAAGCAGAGGTGGAAAAACGCTATGTGGAGGCCGGGGCCAAATGCCACCGTACGGACATACACGGAGCCGTCAGCTTCTTCAGCGACGGCAAAAATGTCCGCGTCCAACACTTCCGTGGGCCCTAAAAAAGGGGGGGGGCCTGGCGGCTCGGGCTTTCTCGCCCTCCGGGCGGGGTTTCATTTAACTGAGAATGTTTTTTTTGGGCCTGCGGCCCGGGCCATTTTTGGAAAGGGTTCTTTTCGCCCTTCGGGCGGGGTTTATTTAACTGAGAATGTTTTTATGGGCCATGCGGCCCGGGCCTCTTAACTGAGAAATGTCTTTATGGGCCATGCGGCCCGCACTTTTTTGCCCTCCGGGCAGGTTTTCGCCTCTCGGCGAGTCACTTTTTTTTTGCGCGCGCAAAAAAAAAGTAACCAAAAAAAAACGGCGCCCT
>WQTM01000045.1 GCA_009786315.1 Pseudomonadota bacterium
CTTCGGCCCTTATTGCCCCCCCCCCCTCTTCTTCGGCCTCCTCCCGGACACCACCCTCCTCTTCATAACCAGCCAATGAAACCCCACTCAAAAAGCATACGGCAAAAACCAACCTCGCTCGTCTCATGAATGATTTCTCCCCAAACCGCTTCTTTATCCTTGGCTCATTTGGCAGGCTTCACTTCTCCCAACTTTTCAAAATTCTCCCCGTTGCTGATGGAAAGACGCACCAACTCCCGCAATAAACGGTTGCGCTTTATGTTGCCCAAAATCTCTTTCAAATCCTCATAGACGGAAGGGTCGTTAATAATGGCGCCCAGAGAGCCTTCTCCTGTGCGCACTTTGTTCATTATCGCCTTCAAATCCTCCGTCGAAGCAGCCAAGTCGTCAACAAGGTTCGCCGAATTCCCATAAAACAAACGATAGGCGGCTCCCCCTGCATTCTCCCTCGTTGACTTCACCAATAGGGCCAACTCGGAAGCCGCATTCCCCAAAGACTGAAATGCCAAAACCGTCTTCTTGTCTCGCAATAGGGCCCCCACCAAACCATCCCCCTTGCGCATCTCTGAAGTCAACGCGTCCACATTCGCAAGCGCTTTGTCCAATTTCACCGCCGAAGCGGACAACTCTCGCAACAAAACCTTCGTGTCCTCCCCCGCCTGCTTGTCAAAAATCAACGCGTGCAAAACCCCAGGCCCTGTCTGAATCCCCACCAACACCGCACGCAAAGAGTCCACTGCTTCCACTATGCTCTTGGCAAATTGTGGGGCCGCATATATGTCCACCCCCCCCTTCACCCCCCGCGTAATGTCGACAACATTGTCGACAATCTCCCCTGCCTTGTTCAACAGCACCGCCATGTCCCCCGAAGGCCCCGCCTCCAAAAATGCATTGTGCTTGGCTATGGGCTTCTCAGGAGAGCCTATGCTGACGTCAATGGTTTTGTCTCCCAAAACACCACGGCTCGCAATGCGTGCCACGGAGTCTTCTCGTATGCGGTTCGCATATATCTTCTCCACCTCAAACTCGACGAGGACTCTTGCATCACCTAAGTCACTCGAAAATTCAATCTTCTTCACCCTCCCTACGGAGAGGCCTCCCAAACGTACGGGAGAATTCAACTGCAACCCGTCTATGTTCTCAAACGCAGAGCGGTAGGAAATTTGGTCGCTAAAAAGCCCACTCTCCCTTCCCAACAAAAAAATCACCAGCCCCGCAAGCAACAAACCCATGCCTACAAAAAGTCCAGCTTTCCATACGAGGTGACGCTCCCTCTCGGAAGGATTGCTCATTTGTTTTCTCCCGCACCAAAAAATGCCCGCACATCAGGATGAGAGGATGCTCGCATTTCAGCAACACTCCCCGAAGCTATAATCTTCCGGCGCGCCAACATCGCAATGCCGTCGGATACTCGAAAAACGCTGTTCATGTCGTGGGTCACCACAATGGACGTGCATCCCAAATGCCTCTTCATTGAAATAATAAGCTCATCAATCACCTGCGTGCTGATGGGGTCCAATCCCGTCGTCGGCTCGTCCCATAAAATAACTTTGGGCGTCGTCATAATGGCTCGCGCCAACCCCACTCGCTTGCGCATGCCCCCAGAAAGCTCCACCGGCTGCATGGACTCAATGCCCGACAAATTAACCAACTCCAAGGTTTGGGCAACACGCACCGCAATCTCCTTCTCTGACAAATCAGGCATGTGCTCGCGCAGAGGATAGGCAAGGTTTTCTCCAACAGACAGCGAATCAAACAACGCCGCACCCTGGAAAACCATCGCTATGTCCTTGCGTATCGCCCGCAACTGCTTCTCCGACAGCTGTGAAACCTCTATGTCCTCATAAAAAACCCTGCCACTGTCCGGGTACATGAGGCCAATGAGACATTTGAGCAGCACACTCTTTCCACAACCGGAGCCGCCTATAACAGCCAACGTTTGGCCACGGTATACGTTGAGAGACAAACCCTCATAAATGGAGTTGTCGCCAAAGGCCAAATGCAAATCCTCAAAACGAATGAGTGGCGCTGTGCTCATAACGACAAAAATAACTTGGTTAGGAAAAAGTCGGACAAACAAACCACCACAGAGGTAATGGCCACCGTCTCTGTCGTGGCCCTGCCAACACCTTCTGTCCCTCCACGTACGGTGAAACCCTTGTAGCAACCCACCACCCCTATAATGCCACCAAAAACAACACTCTTCCCTATCCCAGAGGTGAAATCCAACAACGTCGCCGTCTCTATCGCACTGCGAAAAAATTCCTTGAAGGGAAGCCCATATTCCGCTTTCACTACCCAGGAGCCTGCTATTAGCCCCACCACATCCGCAAGCACCGTCAATGCAGGAAAAACCAATAAACAAGCCAAAACCCGCGGCGTCACAAGCTTCTTTATGGGGTCCGCTCCAAGCGCACGAATCGCATCCAATTGCTCGGTCACTTTCATGGAGCCCAATTCAGCTGTCATCCCTGAGCCTACGCGGGAGCCCACTGTCAGCGCTATGAGTACGGGGCCCAACTCCCGAAACAATGTCAACACCACCACCCTCCCCACTGAGTGCTGTACGCCAAAACGCGCCATGAAAAATGCAAACTGCAAGCTGATAACCAATCCCGCAAAAACAGCCGTCAACAACGCAATGGACATGGACTTCGCACCCAACATCTCCACTTGGTAGGCCACATTCCCCAAACTTAAAGGCGGTTGAAATATCCGCGCAAAAGCACGGGTCCCTAACAATACCATGCCCCCCAATTCACGCGTTAGGTGCCCTATGAAAAACTTCCTCCTGCCCAATGAAAACCGCTCAAAACCAAACTCCTTCATTGCTGAATCCTTACCCAAAACTCAGAAACCATCCTCTCAAATTCACCTCGCCAAACCTCCCCCCTCCCCAAAGGAGCAATGTAGGTGAAGTCAAAAACACAACCGTCTTTCTTCAGGACAAATAAATCCAACTCGCGCGCTACCCCGTCCATCTTCGCCTCATAACGAGAGCGCAACCCCTCGCGGCCGTCTATCACCCACTTCTCCCCCACAAGCTTCTGGCGCTCTGTAAAACCTATCAGCAGGTGCTGTACCAATACCTCCAACGAAGGGTCCCCATGCTCCTTGCAACTCGAATTCAACGCAAGCAGAAACCCCCCCTCCCGGCTTATAAAACTCAAGTCGTTCCCCGACAAAGCCACCCGCTCCCAATGCGCAGAGTCCAACGCTATAACGTGGTAGCCCAACTTCCCCTTCTCAAAAAACTCACCCCGTAACCGCCCATGAGAGCATGCCACTCCCACCAAACCCAAAAACCCTACAACAAACACCCTCCCTTTGAATGCCATGCCTGCCTCCAACTGCTTATAATACGTGTGCCCCTATGTATGCCCTTACCAAAAATAAACCCCGTAGACAATAGCTACGGCTTCCCCTCCCCCCCCTTCCTTCCTGCAATACCCCCCCTCTCCCTGCCTCGGCACCCCTCCCACCCCCCAATATGCCTGCGTGGCCCTATGGCCC
>WQTM01000046.1 GCA_009786315.1 Pseudomonadota bacterium
CCCCCTCTTGGTGAAGGGGCCCCCCCCTCTGTGGAAAGCCCACCCCCTCTTGGTGAAGGAGTCCCCCCCTCTGTGGAAAGCTTACCCCCTCTTGGTGAAGGAGTCCCCCCCTCTGTGGAAAGCTTACCCCCTCTTGGCGAAGGGGCCCCTGGCACGGGTATGCAGCACAACATTCCAACAGGGCTGTCGGCTGGTGGCAGTAGGGGCGGCGGTGAGGGGGGGGGCTCCCCACCCCCAGGGGGGGACAACGCCTTGCAGAGGCAACTACAGGCCCATGCTTATGGTTGTTACCCCACACGTGCTGGGCGAAGGCGCTTGGGGGGTATGACGCGCCTGGCCTTCTGCGTGGACATGCAGGGCAGGGCTACCCAAACGCGTATTTCTCAAAGCAGCGGCCATGGCAGCTTGGACGAGGCCGCATTGGAGTGCGTCCTTAAAAAAGCCCAACCCCTCCCCCTCTCCAGCCGGGGTCGGTGCTTTGTGGCCCCCATCGCTTTTGGGGCCGGTATTTAGGCACCCACTATTCATATCTCAACGCGTCAATGGGGTTGAGGGCGGCGGCGCGGCGTGCGGGGAAATAGCCGAAAATAACACCAATGCACGCGGAGAAGAAGAGGGACAAGAGGTTAATGTTGGTGTCAAACATATAGGGGACTTGCATGAGGCTGGCCAAACCCATGGAAGCACCCGTCGCCAAAACAATGCCCAACAAACCGCCAAAAGCAGAAAGCACCACAGCCTCTATGAGGAATTGGAGCAACACCTCATTCTCCAATGCGCCAATGGCCAAGCGTATGCCTATCTCCCTCGTCCTCTCGGTTACGGAAACCAACATAATATTCATAATGCCAATGCCGCCCACCAGCAGGCTGACGGCTGCAACCGCAGCCAACAAAGCCGTGAGAATTTTGGTTGTCGCCGTGAGTGTCTCGGCAATTTGCCGCGTATCCATCACCCGAAAGTCGGACTCCTCGTTTTCTGAAATTTTCCGCCGCTCGCGCATCAACGAAACCAGTTGCTCCTTCACCGTGTCCATGGAAGCGCCTTGCTGCACAGAAACCATAAAGCGGTTAATGTCTTGAGTCCCAGAGAGGCGGCGCTGCACGGTGCGTAGCGGCATCAGCACAACATCATCCTGGTCCTGCCCCATGGCCGCTTGCCCTTTGGACTTGAGAAGGCCAATAACTTCACAGGAAAAGTTTTTAATGCGTATTTCGCTGCCGACGGGGTTTTCCCGCCCAAACAAATGGTTGCGAATGGTTTCCCCTATAACGCACACCGCCTTCCCCGCCCTCTCCTCCGCGTCGTTGAAAATACGGCCCGAGTCCAAAGCCCAGTTGCCCACCTTAAAATAGTCACCGTTGCTGCCCACAATAACCGTCAGCCAGTTTCTTGTCTGGTGGACAACCGTCGCCGCTTTGCTCACCGTCGGCGCAACACCTGCAACAGTTGTAATTTGAGCGCGGACAGCCTCTATGTCCGCAATTTTGAAATTCGGTGCCCCGTCTGAGCCACCAGGGCCAAAGCGTTGCCCAGGCATTACAATGAGTTGGCTGCTGCCCATGGAAGCAATTTGCTCCGTCACGGACTGGGTGGCTCCATTGCCCAGCGTCACCAAAGTAATGACTGCGGCAATGCCAATAACAATGCCCAGCGTGGTGAGAATGGAGCGCATTAAATTTCGGCGAATGGCGCGCAAGGCGAGCAAAAGCGTATTCCACAACATTAGGGAGTCTCCTCGTTGAGGCGGTCACTCTCCACGAGGCCGTCCACAAAGCGGATGATGCGTTTGGCATAGGCGGCAATGTCCGGCTCATGCGTCACCATGAGGACAGTAATGCCTTGTTGGCTGTTGAAACGCTGAATAAGCCCCATCACCTCTTGGCTTGTCTTGGTGTCCAAGTTGCCGGTGGGCTCGTCCGCCAGCAACACAGAAGGTTGCGTCACAATAGCCCGGGCAATGGCCACGCGCTGTTGTTGGCCACCTGACAACTCTGCGGGTGTGTGGTGCTCCCAACCTTTGAGTCCCACTTGCTCCAAAGCAACGCGTGCAGCGGCGTGGCGTTTGACAGCGGACTCGCGGCGGTAGAGCAGGGGCAACTCCACATTCTCAAGCGCTGTCGTCCTCGAGAGGAGGTTGAAGCCTTGGAATACAAAACCCAACTGGTGTCGCCGCAACAAAGCGCGTTGGGTGCGCGTCAACTTCTCAACTTGCACCCCTTGAAACTCATAACTGCCGGTGGTGGGTGTGTCCAAGCAACCCAAAATATTCATAGCGGTGGACTTGCCGGAGCCGCTTGGCCCCATAATGGCGACAAACTCCCCTGCGCGAATGGAGAAATGAATGCCTTTGAGTGCCTGAAAAGTCACCTGCCCTTGCCCATAAACTTTGGTGAGGTCCAAAAAGCGAATGAGGGGGGCGTCACTCATGGCGCAGCACTCAGCATTTCTGTCAGCACCTGCACCCCAGGCTCCAAGCTGCCGCCGACAACCTCCGTCACTTGTCCATTCGTAGGGCCCGCCTGCACTTCCACCGGCACAGGCTGGCCTTCACGCAATACCCAAACCCGCGGCCCCCCCTCCTGGGGAGAGGGGCGGGGCTTTGGAGGGGCCATGGGAGGCCTCGGCATCAACTTGTTCATAACGCTTCCGGAAGGTTTTCTGGGGCCTGCGGTGGCGGCCGGAGAAAAACGCAAAGCCGCATTGGGCACCAAAAGCGCACCCTCACGCGTCACCGTCACAATTTCAGCCGTTGCCGTCATGCCTGGGCGCAGGCTTAAGTCGTCATTGTTAACTTCCAGCAATGTCGGGTAGGAAACCACGCCGTCTTTGGTTTGGGAGCCAAAGTCCACGCGCGTAATGACGCCGGAATATTTTCTGCCGGGCCAAGCATCCACGGAGAATGTGGCCTGTTGGCCCACTTGTACCTGAGCGACGTCGGCCTCATCCACATCCACCTGCAACTTCATTTTCGAGAGGTCATCCGCCAGGCTAAACAACACAGGCGCTTGGAAGGTGGCGGCAACCGTTTGTCCCGGCTCTATGTTGCGTGCCAAAACAACGCCATGAATGGGGGAGCGAATGCTTGCCTTCTGGAGGTTGGTTTCGTCGGACTGGAGGTTGGCTTTCGTTTGAATGACATTTGCTTTGGCCACCGCTTCATTGGCTTGGGCGCGCTTCAAATTGGCCTCGGCAGCATCCATTTCAGTTTTGGAGGGGACTTTGCCTTCGGACAATGCCGAAACCTGCCTATAGCGCTCCAGCATGGCGTGCGCTTCCATGGCTGTGGCTTTTGTCTGCGCCACCTGCGCCTCTGCGGAAAGCAAGTCCGCTTTGGAGCGCGCCACGGCGTCTTTGAGTTTGGACAAGTCCAACTGGGCCAACACTTGGCCTGCTTTCACAAGGCTGTTGTTGTCCACAAACACTTCCGTAATAATACCGGACAACTCACTGCCAACATCCACCCTATTCATCGGTTGCAAATTGCCTGTGGCGGACACCTTCACAACAAGCTTTCCTTGCACCACCGCCTCCGTTTTATATTGTGGGCCCTCCTCTTTCCCTCCGGAGCAAAAAAACCACCCCCCCCCCAGGACCA
>WQTM01000047.1 GCA_009786315.1 Pseudomonadota bacterium
CCGTTTTTGAGGGACTTTTTGGGCGAGCAAAAAGTCCCCCGCCGGAGGCAAAATGCCCGGAGGGCAGAAAAGCGCGGGCCGCAGGCCCAGAGAAAACAACGCCCGGAGGGCGAAAAGAAATGTTTTCAAAAATGGCCCGGGCCGCAGGCCCTTAAAAAACTTTTCAGTTAAATAAACCCGCCCGGAGGGCAGAAAAAAACGTTTTAAAAAATAAGCCCGGGCCGCAGGCCCAAAAAAAACATGAGCCCTTTAGAGTTTGGCGCCGGGTGTTGGTTTGAAGACAGCGTTGAATTCACCTATGGCTTTGTTCAGCCCCGCCCTCAACTCGGCCGTCAACTCCTTCTTCTCGCTGATGCTGTCTGCCAATTTGGGGCATTGCACGTCGCAATATTCAGAAAACTCCTGAGCCCAACGCACCACATCCGAGACAGGAATGTTGCGCAGCCAACCTCGCTTTTCAGCATCCTCCCTGTTGGTGGCAGCATAAATTTGCATCACCTGCTTGCCCACACTCATGGGTGCATATTGGATTTGTTTCAGCAACTCCACCAGGCGTGCTCCGCGGGCCAAAGTCTCCTGCGTGGCTTTGTCCAAGTCGGAGCCAAACTGCGCAAAAGCTTGCAACTCGCGGTATTGGGCCAAGTCCAGCTTGAGTGTGCCGGCCACTTGCTTCATGGCCTTAATTTGTGCGGCGCTGCCGACGCGTGAAACGGAGACGCCAACGTTAATGGCAGGGCGGACACCCGAAAAAAACAAGTCGGACTCGAGAAAAATTTGCCCGTCCGTAATGGAAATAACGTTGGTGGGAATATAGGCAGAAATGTCTCCAGCCTGGGTTTCAATAATGGGGAGTGCCGTCAGGGAGCCTGCACCCTCCTCGTCCGAAAGTTTCGCGGCGCGCTCCAACAAACGGCTATGTATATAAAAGACGTCACCGGGGTAGGCTTCGCGGCCGGGGGGCCTGCGCAACAAAAGCGACAGTTGGCGGTAGGCCACGGCTTGCTTGGACAAGTCGTCATAAACAATCAACGCATGCATTCCGTTGTCGCGAAAATATTCACCCATCGTCACACCCGCATAGGGTGCAAAAAATTGCATGGGTGCCGGGTCCGAAGCGTTGGCCGTCACCACAACCGTATAGTCCATGGCGCCATGCTTGGCGAATTTGTCCACCACTTGCGCCACGGTTGACTGCTTTTGGCCAATGGCGACATAAATGCAAAACATGTTTTGCCCGCGCTGGTTAATAATGGTGTCAATGGCAATGGCGGTTTTCCCCGTCTGCCTGTCTCCAATAATTAACTCACGCTGACCGCGCCCAATGGGCACCAACGCGTCCAAAGCTTTGAGGCCTGTCTGCATCGGCTCATGCACGGACTTGCGCTTCACAATGCCGGGCGCTTTTATTTCCAAACGTCGCGTCTCCGTTGCGGCAATGGGGCCCTTGCCGTCCAAAGGCTCACCCAGTGCGTTGACGACACGGCCCAACAGGGCTTTGCCCACAGGGACGGACGCAATTTGCTGCGTACGTTTGACGGTGTCGCCTTCGCGAATGTGAGCAAACTCGCCCATAATGGCGACACCCACGTTGTCCTCTTCAAGGTTCAACACCAAACCTTTGGTGCCGCCTGGAAACTCCACCAACTCCCCGGACAACACATTGTCCAGGCCATAGACGCGGGCAATGCCGTCGCCAACCGACAAGACCGTCCCTGTTTCTGAAACAGAAACCTGCTTGCCAAAATCTCTAATTTGCTCGCGGAGAATTCGACTGATTTCATCAGCGCGGATTTGCATCAAGTCATTCCTCAATTAAGGTGTCCAATGGGCAAAACAACAAGCGAAACTTTTGGGCTCGCTTCAACCAAGCCTCGTACCTGTGTGCAAAGACAAAGGCAAGACAAAGCAAACACACGCCCCCCTAAAACAGACAATAACCCCCCCAAAGGCAGGGGGGGGTTGCTTGTGGACATTCGCCAGGGGGGCACAAGCCCTCAAAAACGCGAGAAACTGTCGGTTGTCTCCGGCGGCTCTTCCTCTGCCTCCCATTCCGCCTCCAACTCCGTCTTCAACTCCATCCCCAACTCCCTCTCCGTCTCCTGTAGCTTCAACTCAGAAGGCGGGGGCGGGGCCGGTGGGGACGGCGGCATAACCTCCTGGGACGGCAACGTATGCATCCACTCTACGCCTGACACCAGGGGAGGGGCCGCAGCAGCTTGTGCGGCGTGCACCGTTTGCCTTGCTTGCCCTGCTTGTGGATATGCCTGACGTTGCAAGGGTTGCAGCGGTTGTGGTTGCAGCGGTTGCGGTTGCAGGGGTTGCAGGGGTTGTGTTGGGCGTGCTGACGGCTGCACCGCTTGCCTCAGCTGTACGGGCTGTACGGAATAAGGTTGTGCCGGGTGTATAGGTTGTGCAGGCGGCTGTGTAGGGCGTACATGCAACGGCTGTCCTGTCCGGGCGGAATAGGGTTGTAGGGGTTGTGCCGGGTAGGGTGGCCTGGGGTGTCCCGCCATGGGTATAGCGGGCATGCCGGGTGTAGCGTTGGCAACAGGCGAAGGGAGCGGGAAAGGGGCCGGGGTGAGTTGCATGGGTTGCAGCACCGGTTGTCCCATGACCGGCGTCGCAGCACGTGGAAGGCCCTTGGAGGAGGGGGTTTGGAAAGTCAGAGGCCGCAGGAAGAAGGCCTCTATTTCATTCATAGAGGGCCTGTCCGCGGGGCGTGGAGAAAGCATACGCCCCAGCATGTCGCGGTAGAGGGGGGGCAAAATGTCCGGGAGGTGGGGCCTGAAGTTGCCGGTTGCAATGGCGTGCACCACGGTGAGTACGGAGCTGCTGGTGGGCTGTTGGCTGCCCACGCTATAGGCCAAAACAGCGCCCAGAGAATAAACGTCCAACTCGGGCGAAAGGAGGCTGCCGCGCGCGCGCTCCGGCGCCATCGTCTCAACCGTACGCGACAGTTGGTGCAAAAAACGGTCCCCCTGCCTCCTGTCCGCCATACGCCCGCTGAGTACCAAGGGCATGTCCCACAACAAATATTGCTCCGGCCCCACCGCCATAATGGAAGCCATGCAAACTTCACCATGCAAAATATGCTGTGCATGCAAAACGCTGAGGGCGCCTGAAAGTTGACAGGCCATTTTCCGCCACGTCTCCGGCTTCAAAATACCCTGGCGCGCCGAAAGCAACTCCCCTTCTGGAAAGTCCAATACCATGAAAGCCCAGGACTCCACCTCCCCCACCTCGCACACCTCTGGCAAACAGGGGTGCAAAGGCAAAGCCGCACATAAATGTATAATGTTTTGGTGGTTTTGCCGGTTCACTTCCAAAGGCAACCAGTGGACAACCCGCCGCCGCCCCGTCTGCATGTCCTCCACGCAGTCCAACCTGCCAACCCCTTCGCTGCGCAACGGCGTCCTAAAGCGATACCTCCCCTCGAGTACCTCGCGTGGCGGCATCACTTCTGGCAACAGTGCGTTTTCCATAATTATTATACCCCCGCGCATCAACCCCGCAGGTTCCAAAAGCCTCCAGCCTCACCAGAGGCCTCCCCTACACTCTTAACCCAGCTTCGCCAAGGCTACAAAACTTTTTCATGCCCCCCCACCCCACTGCCTCATAAAAAAAAACACCCACACCCCC
>WQTM01000048.1 GCA_009786315.1 Pseudomonadota bacterium
GCAAAAACATGCCGGGCCGCATGGCCCATAAAGACATTTCTCAGTTAAGAGGGCCCGGGCCGCAGGCCCAGAAGAGAACAACGCCCGGAGGGCGAAAAACCCGCCTCAATAACCTCGCAGGCGTACAATGAGGGTATTGGCTACATTCTCTGGTAGGGCGGCATAATGGTCAAACCGCATGGAGAAAGAGGCCCTTCCTTGCGTCTTCGAGCGCAAGTCCGTTGTGTAGCCAAACAGCTGGGCCAGGGGCACTATGGCGTCAATGGCCTGCACCCCGTGCCGAGGGCTCATCGCCAAAATTTTTCCGCGACGGGCACTCAAGTCGCCTATAACTTCTCCCATGAAGGCTTCGGGCGTGAGGACTTCACACTTCATGACAGGCTCCAGCAACACCGGCATCGCCTTGTTGCATGCCTCGCGAAAAGCCATGGAAGCCGCAATTTTGAAAGCAATCTCCTCCGAGTCCTTCTCGTCAAAACTGCCCCCTACCAATGCCACCCTCACATCCACCAGTGGGTAGCCCGCCAATACCCCGGAGCTTGTCGCCTCCACCACCCCGCGCTCTATGGCCGGAATAAACTCCAGAGGAATCTCCTCCCCCTCCAGCCTACTCTCAAACTTCAACCCCTCTCCCGTCGCCCCCGGCTCTATGCGCAACAACACATGGCCATAGAGTCCTTTGTTGCCGGACTGGCGTATATATTTGCCTTCACCCTCGGCAGGCTGCGTCACCGTCTCCCTATAGGCTACTTGAGGCTCGCCTACGTTGGCCTGCACTTTGTATTCGCGAAGCAGGCGGTCCACCACTATCTCCAGGTGCAACTCCCCCATCCCCGCAACAATGGTTTGCCCCGTCTCCTCGTCGGTACGTACGCGAAAAGAAGGGTCCTCCAAAGAAAGCTTCTGCAATGCCACACCCAACTTCTCCTGGTCCTCCTGGCTTTTGGGCTCCAATGCCAAGTCTATAACAGGCTCAGGAAAGTCTATCTTCTCAAGCAATATGGGCTGGCCTTCCACACAAAGCGTGTCCCCCGTCGTCACATTCTTCAACCCCACAATGGCGCAAATGTCCCCGGCCAAACACATTTCCAATTCCTCACGCTTGTCCGCACGCATTTGTGCCAGGCGCCCCGCCCTCTCACGCTTGCCCTTGGAGGCGTTATAGGCGATGGAGCCTGCCTTCAACGTGCCGGAGTATACGCGCACAAAAGCCAAAGGCCCAAAACTGTCGGACATAATTTTGAAAACCAAGGCTGAAAACGGCGCATCGTCACACGTCTCGCGCTCCACCTCCGCCTGGGTTTTGGGGACTTTCCCCTTCACCGGGGGAATGTCCGCGGGCGAGGGCAAATAGTCAACAATGGCGTCAATGAGAGGTTGGACTCCGCGGTGCTTCAGAGAGGAGCCACACAACACCGGAAACAACTTCAACTCTATGCAGCCCTTGCGCAAGGCCGCACATATCTCCTCCTCGCTTATGTCGCTGCCGTCCCCCTCCAAAAACTTCAACATCAACCCATCGTCCACCTCGGCCACCTGCTCCAACAACTTCAACCGCGCCGCCAAAGCCGCTTGCGCGTATTCCTCGGGTATTTCCAACACCTTCTCGTTGGAAGTCTCTTCGTTTTCTTCAAAATAGAGTGCCTTCATGCGCAACAAGTCAATGGCACCTGTGTATTTGTCTTCGCTGCCCATCGGCAGCTGTATGGGGCAAGCATTGCCGCCCAGGCGCTCGCGTATGGAGTGGACGGAGGCTTCAAAGTCTGCACCTATTCTGTCCATTTTGTTAATGAAGCAAATGCGGGGGACGTGGTATTTGTCGGCTTGGCGCCAAACAGTTTCGGACTGGGGCTCCACCCCACTCACCGCATCAAAAACCGCCACTGCCCCATCCAACACACGCAAACAACGCTCCACCTCAATGGTGAAGTCCACATGCCCCGGCGTGTCTATAATGTTAATGCGGTATTTCTTCTCTTTGCGCTCCCAAAAAGCACTTATGGCAGCGGAGGTAATGGTTATGCCCCGCTTGCGCTCCTGCTCCATAAAGTCCGTTGTCGTGTTGCCGGCGTCCACATCCCCCATTTTGTGGATGGCGCCAGTATAGTAGAGAATGCGCTCCGTCGTCGTCGTCTTGCCCGCATCAATATGGGCCATAACGCCAATGTTTCTATAGCGCTCGATGGGGTATTCGCGCGCCATGCGCATTCTCCAAAAGTGCTCGAGGAAAAACCTGCTCCGCCCACACTACCAACGGTAGTGCGCAAAAGCTTTGTTGGCTTCCGCCATTTTGTGCGTGTCTTCACGCTTCTTCACAGAGGCGCCACGGTTGTTCGCCGCATCCATAATTTCTGCGGCCAAACGCTCAATCATCGTCTTCTCGCCACGCGCCTTGGCGTATTGAATTATCCACCTCATCCCCAATGCCACCCGCCTGTCTTGCCTCACCTCAACGGGGACTTGGTAGTTGGCGCCACCTACGCGACGACTCTTCACCTCAAGCACTGGCTTCACATTCTCAAGGGCCTTTTTGAAAGTCTTCAACGGCTCTTCCTTGGAGCGCTCCTCAACCAACTCAAAAGCGTCATAGCAAAGGCGCTCTGCAATGGACTTGCGCCCACCCGTCATGAGGTCATTCACAAACTTCGTAATGAGTCTGTCTTGGTATTTGGGGTCTGGCAGAATTCTTCTCTTATTCGGGACGCGACGACGCGGCATTTCTCATTTCCTCTGCTGTTTCAAAGTCGACATGGGCTGGAAACCCAAACGGTTTCAGGGACACTTAGCTGGGCTTCTTCGCTCCATATTTGGAGCGGGACTGCTTGCGGTTTTGCACGCCCACAGAGTCCAAACGGCCTCGGACAATGTGGTAGCGGACACCCGGCAAGTCCTTCACACGCCCCCCCCTTATCATCACCACCGAGTGCTCCTGGAGGTTGTGGCCTACGCCGGGAATATAGGAAGTCACCTCAATGCCGTTCACCAGGCGAATACGCGCTACTTTGCGGATGGCTGAGTTGGGCTTCTTCGGTGTGGTTGTGTAGACGCGTGTGCAGACGCCGCGCTTCTGGGGGCACTCCTTCAACGCAGGGCTCTTGCCCTTTATGACGAGTTTCTGACGCCCTTTGCGAATGAGCTGATTGATGGTTGGCATAGCGTTTTTGACGGGTGTTGCTTGAATACAGTTAAAAAATACAGCTAAAAGGAGGGCTCAAGTACACATTTTGCACCCCCCTGTCAAGTCCCTTTGTCCGCCTCCCCCCACAGGTATTTGCCCATTAGAAACACTTGTCCATTAATATGGCGTCCTCCCCGTCCCTATAGTAGCCCTTCCGGTAGCCTACTCGAATAAAACCCATCTGATTATAGAGAGTTAGGGCTGGCAGGTTGCTCCTTCGCACCTCCAGGCTCATCCTCCGCATCCCCAACCTCTTGGCCTCGCTTTCGGCCTCCTGCATCAGCTTGCGCCCATAACCCTTGCGACGGTGCTCGGGCAATATGCACAACGTCAATACTTGTAACTCGTCCAATACCTTCAAAAATAAACCAAAACCCCAAAGAATACCCCCCTCTTCTATGGCCCACCCCCACGCCCCCTCCATCTCCATCGCATCCTCTAACATACCCACCCCCCACGGATTCTTGGAGCAGCACGTCTCTATGTGCGCCAACTGCA
>WQTM01000049.1 GCA_009786315.1 Pseudomonadota bacterium
GCCCCCTTGCTGCCCCCCCCCCCGGCCCCTACGGCCCTCTTTATGCGGGAGGCGGTATATTCGTATACGGGCGTCTTTTCTGCGGCGGCTGCCACTATGGCCGCACCCCGCGCTTGCCCAAGCAACAATATGCCTCGCGGGTTCTTTTTCTTGCCAAAAAAAACTTCCTCAATCGCTATGGCGTCCGGCTTGTGCTTGCGTATCAACTCCAACAACCCTTGGAATATGTGCAAAAGCTTCTCGTCCAAATGCTTCAAGTGTATCGCCCGCAAAACACCACAGTCCAAACAACGGTAGGTGTGCCCCTCAATCTCTATAACACCAAAACCAACAAACCTGCTTCCCGGGTCTACGCCAAGTATGCGCATCTTCAACCTCCTCGCCATCCCTTATGCGCCGGAAATGGCATCCATCGTCGCATCGTCCATCTCAAAATTCGAAAAAACATTCTGCACGTCGTCGTGCTCCTCAAGCAACTCCAATAGCTTCATCAGCTTCCCCGCTGCCTCCCCCTCTATCTTGGCTAAAGTGCTTGGGAAATAGTTCCACCGCGTCGCACGCGGACAAAGCGCCTTCTGCTCCAATGCCTGCGCTACTTGTTGCAAATCCGCCGGTAGGGTGTGTATCTCCCAGCCCTCCCCCTCTATAAATACCACGTCCTCTGCTCCCGCCTCTATCGCCTTCCCCATCACCTCCTCCTCACCCAGTGCGGCCCCCAGCCCTATCACCCCTTTCCTCTCAAATAGGAAACGGACGGAGCCCGCTGCCGCAAGGTTGCCCCCTTGCTTCGCAAATATGGAGCGAATGTCCCCCGCCGTTCGGTTGAGGTTGTCGGTTAGGCACTCCACCAATATGGCTACCCCTCCAGGCCCATAGCCTTCGTATATCACCTCCTCCAACGCTGAGCCCCCCATCTCCCCCGTGCCCTTCTTTATGGCTCGCGCAATGGTGTCATTGGGCATGTTGGCTTCTCGCGCCGCTTGCATGGCAAGCCTTAAGCGCGCGTTGCTCGCAGGCTCACCACCACCTTGCTTCGCTGAAACCGTAATCTCGCGAATCAACTTCGTAAACAACTTGCCCTTGCTGGCGCCCTGGGCTGCTTTCTGGCGTTTAATTTTGGTCCACCGGTTGTGGCCTGACATGTCCACTCCTTCATTCTGCGTCCCTTCGGCTTCTATAGACGCTCTACGGAAAACACCCCATCCAATTTCTCAAGGCTGCGCATCAATTCGTTCAGTTGCTTTAAATCACTGACGCCTACTTCGAAAGTATTCACCGCACGCGCATCCCCTGTGGCTCGACAATTCGCTTGGGAAATGTTGACGTCACGCTTTGAAAAGGTGTTGGAAATATCAGCCAAAACACCCGGGCGGTCTGTCGTCAACACTCGCAAACTCACCCTCCTCTTGAAGCCCTCATCCACGTTCCACTCCACGTCCACTCGCCTGTCCGGGTCCGTCGACAAAGCCTTCGGACACCCCAACACATGCACCGTGGCCCCCCTCCCCCGCGTAATGAAGCCCACTATGGGGTCTCCTGGCACGGGGTTGCAACAACGGCCAAAACGCACCAATACATCGTTAATGCCTGCAATGCTCACCCCACTGCTGCTGGACTTCTGGCCCACAATCCTCTTGGCAAAACTCGTCATCTTGCCTATCCCATCCCCCAACAAACCCGTCACGCTTCCCATGCTGACACGAGAAGTGGGCTCCTTGTTCTCCTCACCCAAAAGCTTCTCCGCCATCTGTACGGCCGAAACCTTCCCGTAACCAACAGCAACCATTAAGTCGTTCTCCGTACGGTAGCCTTGGCTTTCAGCCAGGGCTTTCAATTTGCCTGTCTTGCTGAGTCTGTTGCGGTTGAGGGCAAACTTTCGAAACTCTTTGTCCACCAACTCATTGCCCAACTTCAGGCTAATTTCACGCTGCTGCTGTTTAATAAAACCGCGAATGCGCTGCTGCGCACGGCCCGTCTTTACAAAGTTGAGCCAATCACTCGACGGGTGCGCCTGTGGGTTGGTCAACACCTCCACCGTGTCCCCATTCTTTAGCTTGTAGCGCAATGGCACAATCTTCGCGTTCACCTTCGCGCCAACACATCGGTTGCCAACATCCGAGTGTATGGCATAGGCAAAATCCACAGGCGTCGCACCCCTCGGCAACGCACGTACTTCTCCCATCGGGGTGAAAACAAACACCTCATCCGTAAACAAATCCACCTTCACCGTGTCCAAAAACTCACGCGAGTCCTTCAAATCCGTCTGCCACTCCACCAACTGGCGTAACCAGGCAAATGCTTCATTGCTTTTGGCCGCAAATTTGCCCTTGGTTGAAACATTCTTCCCCTCTTTGTAGGCCCAATGTGCAGCGATGCCTTCCTCTGCAATCCGGTGCATCTCCTTGGTGCGAATTTGAATCTCAATACGCTCGGACAAAGGCCCTATCACCGTCGTGTGCAGGGACTGGTATAGGTTGGGCTTCGGAATCGCAATGAAGTCCTTGAAACGCCCCGGGACGGGCTTCCACATCTGGTGTACCAACCCCAGAGACTCATAGCACTGGGCCATCTCGTCGACGACAATACGAAAGGCAATAATGTCGGAAATTTGGTCAAACTCTATGTTCTGGTTGCGCATCTTCCTGTAAATGCTCGAAAGGTGTTTGAATCGCCCCGCAACCGTCGCTTCAATCCCCTCCGCTTTGAGTTTCTGCGCTATCACCTCACATACTTCGTCAATGTATTTGTCCCTCTCCTTCTGCTTGCCCTGCACCTTCTTCAACAACGCGCTGTATTCGGTGGGCTTTAGGTATTTGAAGGACAAATCCTCAAGCTCTGCCTTTATCCACCCAATGCCTAAACGGTTCGCCAACGGAGCAAATATGTCCACCGTCTCCCGCGCAATCCGCACCTGCGCGTCCTCTTTCATGTGGTCCAACGTCCGCATGTTGTGCGTGCGGTCTGCCAACTTGACAAGAATGACGCGTATGTCCTTGGCCATCGCCACCAACATTTTCCGAATGTTCTCCGCCTGCTTCTCCTCATGCCCCAAATTGGCTACAGCAGAATATTTGGAAAGCTTCGTCACGCCATCCACTATGGACAGCACTTCAGGGCCAAACAGCTCCTTCAATTCTTCTTCCGTCGCCAGCGTGTCTTCCAGCGTGTCATGCAAAAGCCCTGCAACTATCGACGATTCATCCAAATGTAACTGGGCCAATAAACCCGCAACCTCCAAAGGATGCACCAAATAGGGTTCCCCGGATTTGCGTGTCTGGCCTTGGTGTACCTTGGCAGAATACACATAGGCCTTTTTGATCATTTCAAGATCTGGATTCGGGTGATAAGCATTTACCCGCTGCAAAATGTCACTTAGGCGTATCAATGTTGGAGATGCTACCGTGGAGAGGATGGGTACGGCAATGCCCTCCGTGTTTGTCTCTTGCTTAAGCCCCTTCTTAACCCATATACAGAGGTGGTCATGGCCTCACTTTTGCTCAATAACTTAGGCATCATCTGTCCCATTTGTGACTTTCTTAACCCCGCCGCTTCACGCCAGTGCCCCTGCTGCGGCCAGGCCCTGTTGAAGGCCCAACCCCCTCTCCCGGAGGCCCCACCCCCTATATCCGAACCCCTCACACCCCTCCTGCCTACCTCTTCCTCCGTTAATATCCTCG
>WQTM01000050.1 GCA_009786315.1 Pseudomonadota bacterium
TCGGCCCCCCTCTCCCCCCTCTGGTACACAAAACCCTCTATTGGCTGCTCCTCGCCCTCCCCATCTCCCTGCGCCTCTTGGGAATGCTCGCCCAGTTCGCATTTTCTAAAATGCGCCCCTCTTCCAAAAAACAACAACTCCAACGAGAAAAATCCACCACCCAAACAATAAAAACCTTGCTCAGCGAATTGAAAAAAAACCCAAACACGGCTTCCTTCTCTCAACTCGGAAAAAACTTCTCCACATTCTTGGAGCTCAAACTCGAGGCCTCCACTCAAGGGCTTACGCAGGAGCAACTGAATTCCAAAATGCAGGAAAAGGGCCTTCCCAACACCTTGCGAGAGCACGTCCTCTATATCCTCAGCGAGTGTGACTCGGTGCAGTTTGGACACTCCCCCCCTCACCCCCAAGTCTGCACAGCCATACTTCACGTCCTCAAGGAGTGGCCATGACTTTCTTGCCTGTGCTGGCCTTGGGCCTTTTGGGCAGCTTCAGCCCCCAAGAGGCACAATCCATTTTCCAACAAGCCAACCAAGAGTTTGCTGCCCAAAATTATATTTCAGCCAAAAACGGCTACCAAAAACTGCTGGACGCAGGCTTTGTGGAAGCAGAGCTCCACTATAACCTTGGGACAACCTGCTTGGAGCTCAAAGAGTTGGGTTGCGCCATTTGGAATTTGGAAAAAGCCAACCAGCTTTCTCCCAACTCAGAGGACATTCACTTTAACTTGGCTTGGGCACGCACGGAGCAGTTGGACTCTGTGCCTTCTGTTGAAACACCCTTCTTCTATAGGGTGCTTCGCAACATCCCCAACCCGTTTTTAGCATGGGCTTTGCTGGGGCTTGCCTGGGCCCTCTTCCTAAGTTTTTTCTGCCTTCAACGCTTCCCCAAACAACTGCGCCTGCTGAAGGCCATGGACTTCATGCTTTGGGTTTTGCTTGGCCTTTGCACCTTCACTTTTGTGGCCAAATGGCATGCCCCTTCCCAATGGGAAGAAGCCATCGTCCTCCCCCAAACTGCTGCCACACTGCAACTCCCAACGAAACAAGCCCAACCCCTCTTTGAGCTTCATGCTGGCCTCAAAGTCCGCATTCTTGAGCGCACGGGCCAGTTTGCCAAAATACGCACAGCCAACGGCCAAGAAGCCTGGATAAGCCTCCAAGCCCTCGGCTTGCTTTGAGTGCCTCTCGCACCCAAAGGGCAAAACCCACTCAGCGTGCCGGCTGCTTTCCTCGAATGAGGCTGTCAATGCTGGCACGCTCTTCTGCGGCGTAGTTTTCAGTGGGGGTTTGCCCTGCAGCCATAGCAGCAACCTTGCCTGCGGTTTTGGAAACCGGTGGCGGGGCAGGTTTAGGGGCGGAGGTAGAAGAGGCGGAGGAGGCCGCAGACGCCCGTTTTTGGAAATTCTGGAGGCTTCTATAGAGTTTTTGCCAAACGGTTGTGCCGCCTATGGGGACAATACCCAAACAAAGGCCTATGGCCACCCAAAACAAAGCAAACAGCGTCAAACGAAAAAAGCGCATGCTTTTCTTTTGCCTCAATTTGCCCATGGGCGCCAATTTTCAGACGGGGTTTCCCTCCCCAAAGAGGACTTTCAACAAATGCATGGGCACAGGCAACAACTCCAATAGGGCTGACAACTGCTTTTGCGCCTTCGGGTTTCGCGCCTGTATACGGCGACACAACAACAACTCATTCTTCGCCGAATGCTCCCACCCCACCAACTCCGTCACCCCAACCTGGTAGCCCATGGCCTGCGCCGCAAGGCTTCGCAATACATTGCTCAAATGGGAGCCAAATTCGCGACGGTGCAAAGGGTGCGCAAACAATGCCTGCAAAGCACCCGCCCCAGGTTTGCAATGCGTCAACACACGCGCCAACTCCGCCTGGCAACACGGTACCAACGCTATGTGGTCCACCCTCAACAACAAGGCCCGCGCCAAAGCATCGTCCGTCGCCGTGTCACAAGCATGCAGGCCCGTCACAAGGTGCACCCCCTCCGGCAATTCGGCCGTCGCAATGGGCTGCGCTATAAAACGTAAACGCGAAAACCCCAACTCCTTGGCCGTGGCCTCCACCCGCGCCAAAAGCTCCCCGTTGGACTCCACACAATAGAGCAACCCACGGCCCCGTTTGGCTAATATCAACTCGTGCAACACAAAACCCAAATAGCCCTTGCCACTCCCCACATCCACAAGGCATGGCTCCTCATGCCGCGCATAAATGTCGTCAAGCGCCGGCTCCAACAACCGCACCAGGTGGTTCACTTGCTTGAGTTTGCGACGCGCATCCGCATTCAACGCACCCTCGGGCGTCAACAAGTGCAAAGCCTGCAACAATGCCGTGGACTGGCCCTCCAACAACTCCCCCGCCACCTGCTTTGCCTTCAACCCCTGGCGCGCCTTGCCACTCAGAGGGCTACCACCTCTTGTACCTCGGGGACGGCTTCCTTCAGGCGTACCTCTATGCCCATCTTCAACGTAATTTTGGCCGACGGACACCCCGCACACGCCCCCCTCAAATGCAAATATACGACGCCATCCTCAAAACGCTCCAACGCCACATCCCCTCCGTCCATCGCCAACGCCGGACGTATCTCCACCTCCAATACCTTCGCTATCCGCGACTCCACCTCCGTCCACTCCTTGTTCGCCTGCGCCTCCAAACTCGCCTGCCCCTCCTCCGTCAATACCGCTTCCCCTGCCCCTAGGTGCCCCTCCAATACCTCCACTACCCTGTCGTTTATCTCCACCCACTCCCCTTGCTCCCCCTTCCTTATGGAAACAAACCCCATCCCCAATGTTACCTCGGAAACTCCAGACAATAACAACAGCTTGTGCGCTAACGGCGATATGCCCGCCGCTTGCTCCACAGAGGAAAAACTCATGCCCCCCAACGGAAGTATGGGGTGGTTCAAAACATATTTCAGCGTGTTGGGGTTAGGTGTCCATTCCAAATGAATGCCAAGTGCCATCAGCCAAACTCCTTGCAAAGAGTGTACTCCACGTCTTAGGATTTTTCCTGAAATGAAGGACTTGGTATGATAGAAGCTATCCCAGAGGCAATTGCAGAATGCCGGTCTGCAACAACTGCTTAAAATGACAGCACTTTAACCTTCTTGGAAAATCTCCCCCCTCCCCCTACCCTTTGAGGCTTCGCTTTTATGAAACTCCGGTTGCCCCTTTTGCTCCTCCTCGCTGCCTTCTCCGCCAAAGCACAGCGCATTGTCATCCTCCCTCCCCCTGGCAAAGCTACCCCCGCCCACCAACAGGTTCGCTCCCTCCTGTGTGAGCAAACCACTGCCGAGTGCGTCAACCCTTCCTCGGTTATGACGCAAAAAAAAGTGGACTGGAGAAAAATAAAAAAACACCGCGTCCAATGGGTGCTCTCCACAACCTCCTCCAAAAAACCCACCCCAAAAGCCAAACCCACCAAGCAAAACCTCACCGTCACTGCTCAAAATGCCTCTACCAAAAAAATACAAACCAAAGCCTCCTTCCCTCTCTCCCCCTCCGGTACGCTGAGCGCCTCTCACGCAAATAAACTCCGCCAAACCTTCTCCAACTCCCTCAAAATCCGTGCCAAAACCACCCCCCATGCCTGGCACGAGGACGTGGCCTCCTCCAGGCCCCCTCCTGGAGACTTCTACCAAAGCCCCCCTCCCCCTCCTCCCCCTCCTCCCCC
>WQTM01000051.1 GCA_009786315.1 Pseudomonadota bacterium
CCCCACCCCCCCAACAAAAAATTCAACACCCCCGCAAGCAACAACGCTGCCCAAAACGGCATCGCTAACTCAAAACAAAAAACCAAACTTATATTCAGGAATATATAGCCGAATAACAACGGCAGCAAACACAACAAAAGTATAAAAAGACTTTTTAGCAGCGTGCGCAATTCGCCAGAAAGCTCCCGCTGAAACAACTTGAAATGTTGCTCCAAAAGAAGACTTAAACTCTCCAACACATTCTTCACGCTTCGCATGCAAACCCATCCTAACTGAAAATAAAGCCAAATGCGCCCCTTCCCGCTCTAGCGAAACCACTTTTTAAAGTCGCCCAAAACTTCAGGAGAAAATGTGCCCGCCTTTTTAAACAAAACCTCTCCACGGCGGCTGATGAGTACATGCGTCGGTAACTCCTGTATCGCCCCCACCCATGTCCCCCCCTCCCTCAACCGCTCACTCACCACTCCAACAGGAAATGCCAACCCTGATACCTCAGAATAAATCCTCAGCGTCTTCTCCCCCTCCAAATCCATCCCCGCCAAAACCACCACCAAACCCTCCTCTGCATAACTCTCATAAAGCTTCTGGAGGACAGGAATTTCCAAAATACATGGAAAACACCACGTCGCAAAAAAGCTGACCAATACAACCTTGCCTTCCCAATCCCCTAAAGTGACAGGCTCCCCCCCCACCCAAGCCGGCCTGAATTCCCTTGCCAAGGAACGAATACGCTCAGGACTCCGTGGGTAGTTGTGTGCGCAACCCAGCAGACTCCCCAAAATTGTCCAGAGCGCGACAGTCCTTGCATAACCCATAAATCTCCATCTTGTGCGAAAGAATAAAAAAATCATGCCGCCTGGCAACAGCTGCTTGCAAAGTTTCAATTTGCTTGTCTTCAAACTCAACAATGGAGCCACACCGTGTGCAAATGAGGTGATCATGGTGTTCACCTGCTACTTCATAGCGCGTGTGCCCGCCTGTAAAATGATGTGGGTGCACCAAACCACTCTCGGCAAGCAAACGCATCGTCCGGTAAACAGTTGCGACGGATATGCGCGCATCCATCCGGCGTACTTTGGCACAAAGCTCTTCTATGGAAATGTGGCCCTCTTCTTGAAAAAATACGGTCGCAATGAGATCGCGCTGGCGTGTACGTTTGAGCCCACAAGCAAGCAAATGGGCATTCAACTTCTCCAACTGCGCAACCGTCTTTATTGAAATCGCCGCTTCCATGCACTTATTCCATCTGGAGACTCTGAATCCCCCAAATCCACATCACCATTGAGGCGGACCAAAGAAGCGTGGGCTGTCTCCCTCACACGAAAAGAAGCATCCTCCAGGGCCTTCACCAGGACGGGCGCCAACTCCAACCCTTCTGGACGGTAGCGCACCAACTCCGCAGCCAAAACCCGAATACGCTCATCTGGATCAACCAATAGGCGCTCCATTTCATGCGTGGTTGCAGTCGCCAGCGCGTTGCCAAACCTGTTTATTTTGGGCACGCCAAGAAACAAAACCATCAAAAATGCAGCAGCAATGCCTATGTGCATCAACGAGCGCACAAGGGAGCTTTGCCCCAACACCACCTTGAGTATGCTTTGCGCTGAAAGAAGAATGGCAAAAGACAAAAACAACCAAGGCGCTGCACGCTCCCAACTGGCCGGAAACCCCCCAGGGTTCCTTTGTACCCAAAGGACAAACACAGCAGAAACCGCCAACAGCAAATAAGTCGCTTGCGTTAGTAACCTCAGTCCACCTGGAGATACTTTGAGCATAACAACACACTTTAGTTGAATATAACGAGAAACCCAAAAAGCTCTCCGCCGCTTATATCCCCTTTCGGCAAACAATGCTGCGTTTTTATGCCCTTGGGAAAAGGCAAACAGAGGAGGGGAATGGGGCATTGACAGCTTTTAAAAACGACTTATACCGAGCAGGAAGATGGATAGAGCGCCAAAAATCTGGTCCTTGGGCAAAGCCAAAACCACACCCCCTCCCAAACCCCGGGGGCGCTTTGTACAAGTCAGCCCAAGCAAAGAAAATTTGCGCGTCCTCCTCCAACCTAAGGCCAAAGAAAGACTCCTTCCTCTCCTTCGGGCTTCTTCCTCCCAAGAGCACTTGCTTGCTAAACTCTCCGAGCAATTCCGAGGAGATGGTGAAAAATTAACCTGGCAAGAAGTCAGCTCCATTCTGGGTTACCATGACTTGTTGCTGGCCTTTGAAGAGCAGGAGCGCCGTGTCTTGCACAAAGGCTTGCTCCAACACCGCTGCTCTTTGGACAAACTCTCCAAACTCTGCAATACCTCCCCCGACACACTGAAAAAACGCATTGCAAAACTCGGCCTTCAAGAGGACTTCGCAAAACTTCGAAAACATTATGCCTCCCAAATACTGGACTCCCAAAACGTGGGCCAACAACTGCGTGTCTTGGCACAACCAGGTTATGTGCGCGATCTCGGCATTAAGTCCGCCCTCCAACGACAATTCTCCCTCAAACTCAAATCCTTGCTCGACGAGTTGCCCCCTGAATTTGAAACCCCAGAAAGCCAGCTCGAGGCCTTGGCAAAAAAATACCGCTTGGACAAAAACCTGCTGCTCCGGGTTGCCCTCCCTCTCAAACTCTTTGAGCCTTCTTCTCCTCCTTGAGTGTATAAAACCTATGCCCATCTATGAATACCTCTGTGAAAATTGCGGCGCCCATTTGAGCCTCCTTCAAAAAGTGGACGCGCCTATACCCCCCACCTGTGAAAACTGTAGCGCCCCAAATACCTTGAAAAAGCGCATCAGCATGTCCGCTTTCCACCTCAAGGGCGGAGGCTGGTATTCGGAGCTCTATGCCTCCCCCTCCAAAACCCAGGAAACCAAAAACGAAACCTCCCCCTCCCCTGCACCTCCTTCGCCTTGCGCTACATGCCCCGCCGCTTCCTCAAACTCGGGCTGCGCAGGCGCACAAAAACCGTGAAAAAAACCCTCCTCGGCCTCCTGCTTCCCCTGGGGCTCTTGTGCGCCTGCGCAAATGCCCCCCCCATCTCCATTGACATTGCTGAGCAGGGAAGGCTCTCCCGTAGCTTCCAAAACCAACCCCGCTTCCTGCGCATCTCCTATTTCGTCACCCCCTTCTTCGGCGACAAAACCCTCCTCCTCCTCTCGCCTGTCTACCCCTCCTGGTTGCACTTGTTGGAGCATACGGACGGTACGCCTGTCTCCCCGGGAGACGTGGAAACCCTGCTGCCCGCGGGTACACCTGTACGCATCCTCAATGTGGAATTCCCCACCACCTGGGCCGTGCGCCAACGGACACTCTATTCCCCTCGCTCGCGCCCTTGGGTTTATGTGGCAACACCCTCCTGCACAAAACCACTCGTCCTCGTCCTCCGGAGTACTTTCAAAAATGCCGACGAATTCGAGGCGGAGCTCGCCCGCTATTTGTCGCCCATCCACCCGCTCGGCCAAATAACCGAATTCTCCGCAGAGGAGCAATCCGCCATCCGTACCAAAGAGGCCTCCCTCGGCATCTCCGCCCTCGCCCTCGAAATGGCTCTCGGTTATCCAGAAAACAAAACCATCCGCTTCGAGGGAGAGTTGAAAATAGAAAACTGGTATTGGGACAACGGAAAAAAAAGAGTGGAGTTGAGAGGGGGTCGCGTTACCTCCCTCCCCACTACCCCTGCTGCTACCCCCCCGCCTGCCCCCTAGCC
>WQTM01000052.1 GCA_009786315.1 Pseudomonadota bacterium
GGCGACGACAGCCCCTGTGAGTTGTGGCAACGCTGCCTGGCTGAGGGCACCCAAGGCCACTGCGTGGGAGAGCGCCAATGCGAAACCAATGACGACTGCTCCCAGTGGAAAACGTGCAAAGACGGCAATTGTGCGTCACTCTCAAGATGCAAGGTGGGTTGCCCTCATGGAGAGTTTGTCTGCTCACTGGAGACAGAGGAGAGGTGTCCATCCGGATGCCTTGAAGACAGCGATTGTTTCGGCGCCAGAGTTTGCGGAGGCCACGACGAGAAAACCGGCCTGGGCACCTGCCGAAACCCGAAGCAAGAAGCGCAGTTGAAATAATTGCTCGGGCGAAGCGCCACGCCAAAAGCATGCCCTCTTCAACCAAAACTTGGCTCATTCGGCACGTCTCTAACTTTGGACGCTGGTTATGACGGTGCCTACGCCCTGGTCTGTGAAAAGCTCCGCAATAATGGAGTGCGCCATACGCGCATCCACCAGGTGCACTTGCCTCACCCCCGCCTCCACTGCCCTCAACGCCAAAAGGGCCTTCTCCCTCTGCTCCTCGTCTATCCTCGCCCCCTCAAGCCGGGCCTTCAGAGAAATGCTGTCAAGCTGGTTCAACAATATGCCGTCCTCACAAACCCCTTGCGCCCCTATCATCAACACCAACTTCTTCGCACAAAGCGCCACCGCAATCGCCAATACCACATCATCCACGTCCAATGCCACACTCTGCCCATCCTCCCCCAACCCCAAAGAGGCGACGACGGGTACATAGCCCCGGGACATAAACATCTCCAACAACTCCACATTCACAGACTTCACCACCCCCTGGCCACCCGGCAATAGCTGTGCCTTTATGAGGGCCCCGTCCTTGCCCGAAACACCTATGGCGTGCCCCCCCCTGCGGTTGAGTTTGGCAACCAGCGCCGCGTTGGTTTCTCCATGCAACACCATCTCCCTCACCCGCTGCCCCTCCCCTTGCGTCGCCGCAGCAGGCCCAAACCGCGTCAGGGTTTCTGCGGACTCCGGCCCCTCACCATGCACCACAATGGGTACCATCCCTACGGAGCGCAAAAGGTTAATGTCCTCGCATAGGCTCTCCTCCAAATTCTCATTGGCCAATGTGTGCCGGGACACCCGCAATACACAACACTCCTTCGCAAAACGAGAAATATAGGCCAAAGCCTGGCGTACCAACTTCACCTTAAACTGCGGACTATAGAGGCTGAGCCTGTCGTCCTTCTTCACCGAGCCGTCCGGCTCACTCACAATGAGAGAGGTATAGTCCGCATTAATTTTCACATAGTCATAGGACAAGTCACAACCCCAGGCCGTCGCCGTGCCTATGCCCGCGTGGAAGTCCACGTCTACAAATATTTCAGGCTCCCGCATGCGCGCACGCAGCTGCTCCGCCACTTCGTCTATACATTGGCCGTCGTATACGCAAACCCCCTGTATCATCACCGTGGACTCCCCCATCTCTATGGGCCAGTCCTCCACCCCCGCCTTCGCCCCTACGGCTGCTAAAATACGCCCCCAATTCGGGTCTGCACCAAATAGGGCCGCCTTTACCAACATGGAGTTGGCTATGGCCATGGCTGCCGCCTTCGCCACCTCCTGGCTGGGCGCTCCACCAATGCGGACTTCCAACATGCGCGTGGCACCTTCGCCATCCGCTGCAATAAGTTTGGCCAAACCCCGGCAAAGTGAGGTGAGTTCCTCACAAAAAGACGCATAGTCGACACTGCCCTCCTCCAACTTGGCGTTGCCTGCAAGCCCACTGGCCATCGCAAAAACAACGTCGTTGGTGCTCATGTCCCCGTCCACCGTGAGGCAGTTGAAGCTGGTCTCCATCGCTCGACGCAAAGCCACTTGCAAACACGAGGCGGAAATAACAGCGTCCGTGCTGATAACACAAATCATCGTCGCAAGCTCCGGCGCAATCATCCCTGAGCCTTTGCATATGGCGGACAACACCACCTCCTTCCCTCCCAATACAATGGTGCGCGACAGCATTTTGCGCTTGGTGTCCGTCGTCATCATCGCCTCCGCCGCCAACTCCGCCTCCTCCCCCAAACCCTGCTTCAACGCAAAAAGCGCATCCACTATTTTTTGCTTGGGTAGCCTCACACCTATAATGCCCGTCGAGGCTGTCCATATTTCGTCCGGGCGAATGCCCACCACCTTTGAGAGTGCTTGCTTGGTTTGCTCAACATCCTCCAAACCCTCCTGGCCCGTCAGCGCGTTGGCATTCCCACTGTTCATAAGAATGGCGCGCAGGCCCTCCTTGGGGCAACGCTTCTCAACGTCCAGGCAAGGCGCTGCCTTGGCTTTGTTGACAGTCACACAAGCCGCCGCCGCGCACGGCACCTCGCTGAATACCAAAGCCAAGTCCTTGCGTATGGGTTTTATGCCCGCATGCACACCGGAAAACAAAAAACCCTTTGGCACCCTCATCGTCATCTCACTTCTCCCCATATAAAAGGCCCAGCGTCTCTGGGTAGCCAAACATTAAATTCAAATTTTGCAAAGCCTGGCTGGCCGCCCCTTTGAGTAGGTTGTCCAAGGCGCTTAGCACAATCAACTTTTCACCCTCCACACATGCGGCTACCTGGAGGTGGGGGCGGTGGGCGACAGAGGCAATGCGTATGTCCTCGGGGGAGGTATGCACCTCCACCAGGGGCTCCCCCCCAAATACCTCCTCCAGTGCCTCCTCTATATGGGCCTGGCTTGTCCCCGGTTTGGTTTTGGCAAAAACCGTGCACAAAATGCCGCGCTTTATTGGCAGCAGGTGGGGCGAAAACACCAAGTCCACGGGCCGTTGGGCCACGCGCGCCAAAGTCTGCGCTATTTCGGGCCTATGTTGGTGGGGGCGGCGTATGCGATAGGCGCGAAAGTCTCCCGCAATTTCCATGTAGCTATAGTCCTCACTGGCCCTTCGGCCTGCGCCTGAAACGCCTGATGCTGCGTTGATAACGAGGGTATCCTCCGCAAGCAACTGCTTTTTCAAAAAGGGCGCCACAGCCATAGCGGCGGCGGTGGCATAGCAGCCCGGGTTGGCCAGCAAAGTGGCCTTGGGAATGTCGCTGCGGAACAACTCCGTCAGGCCATATACGGCCTCTCCAAGCAGGGCTTTCTCCGTATGCTCGAAGGCATAGTAGGCGGGGTAGAGGTGGGCGTCCCTCAACCGAAAGCTGCCTGCCAAGTCCACCACACGCACGCCGTTTTTCAGCAACACCGGCACAGTGGCCAAGGAGGTTTCAGCGGGTGTGGCCGTGGCCACCACCTGGCACTGCCCGAGTTGGGCAAGGCCGGCCTCCATGGAGCAGAAGGCCAAGTCCCCCAAAGCGTGCGTATTGGGAATTTTTTCGCGCAAGCTACGCCCTTCCCAACGCTCACTGGTGGCAAAAACCACGCGAAAGCCCGGGTGGCCGGACAAAAGCCTCAAAAGCTCCATACCGGAATAACCGGAGCCGCCAATGACGCCTATGGAAACCGTTTTCATAACCCGCCTATATGTGCACACTCCAAGCAGTACAAGTGGCATGTTGTTTTTTCATTTTGTCCTTCAGAGGGGGTAATGGGGGGGCCGCCCTCCGGGCGGGGGCTCCGTGCTCACTGACAACGTTTTTTCTGGGCCTGCGGCCCGGGCTTTTTTTGCCCTCCGGGCATTTTGCCTCCGGCGGGGAACTTTTTGCTCGCCCAAAAAGTTCCTCAAAAACGGCTCCCTCCGGTGGCCCTGC
>WQTM01000053.1 GCA_009786315.1 Pseudomonadota bacterium
GGGCAAAAAGAACCCTTTTCAAAAATGGCCCGGGCCGCAGGCCCATAAAAACATTCTCAGTTGGCAACAAGCAACCCGCCCGGAGGGCAAAAAAATACCAACTCCCAGGTAACGGTGGACTCAGGTGCCTGGAGGGCCCTGCCTCAACTCAATGAGTACACCGCAGGCCCCCTTGGGGTGTACAAATGCCACCTTGGCCCCCCCTGCACCTGCCTTGGGTACCTCGTCCAACAGGGGCGCTCCGTTGGCCTTCAGCTGGGCCATGGTTGCCTCAATGTCGGCTACCTCAATGCAAATGTGGTGCAGGCCTTCCCCGCGCTTCTCCAAAAACCGCGCCACCCCACTGTCAGCAACCGTTGGACAAATTAACTCCACCCGCCCAAGCCCATGCCCAAAAATGGCTACCTTCACCTGCTGCTCCACCACCTCCTCCAACTCTGCCAACTCCAGGCCCAATATGTCTCTATAGGTGCGAATGGCTGCCTCCAAGTCCTTGACGGCAATCGCTATGTGGTCCAACCCCTTGGCTGCTTCTGTCTTCATGGAGTCTCCTTGCTGTTTTATATTGTTGTCGGGGAATGGGCGCACAATGGCTGTTTCCCCTGCAAAAGTCAAACAGCTCCACAGCCCTCAACGCGCCCCCAATGCCTCGTTTATGCGCAACGCTTGCTGCTCCGCCCATACCCTTCGGCACTTCGGGCAAAAAAGCCTGCTCAATGCTGCCATATTTCTCGGAAAAACCTGTGGCCTACTCTTGGAATAGGTGGTGGAGGTGGAGGAAGGCCATTTTGTGTTGGGAGGGGAAACCTCTGCTGTCAGCGTTGCGTAGGCTCCACCCGGTGCCCCGTGGACTCAACAAACTCGGCAGCACCAAAACGCATCAGCAGAAGGCTTTTCTGCGAGGGCACCCCATAGGCACTCACCCACTTGAGAGGTATGCCCTCCCCGGCAAACAGCGCCGCAGGCAACTTCAGCACCTCCACCCCGGCAGAAAGCTTGAGGCCCATGTGCTTCTCCACGTCCTCCAAAAGCCAGGGCAAAAAGCCCTTCACCTCCACCTGGGTTGCCTCCTCCATGCCTGCTTGGGCAAATATAGCCTCAAAACCCGCCTCGTCATAGTGCAATACGGCCCAGAGTGCCTTGTCCTCGGCGGTTGCCGCCTGCAAAGGCCGAAACATGCTGACTTCACGCCAATATGTCTGCTGCGCAGCAACCGGCAGGCGAAACACACGCGACAAAGCAGCCTGCTCACGGTGCAAGGGCGCTTGCGCTATGCGCGAGGACATGTGCTTCCCCTCGTCCCGGTTGCCCAACCATACGGCCAGGCCAAAGGGGGTTACGGAGGCGACAAACATACCCACCATAAACACAAGCAGCCCCCTCACCACCCACCGGGAAACCTTGGACTTCTCTGGACTGCCTGCTGTCGGCATATTGCTTTTTTCCACGGGACTCCTTTTAGGGCGTTTTTATTTTAAAGTGAATCTCCAGACCGGTTTCAATTGGACACAAACTCGACGCGGACGAGGCTTTGAAATTCGCTTCGCTCGGCTCAGCACACGCTCTCTTTCCTCGCTCCGTTCCGTGGCGATGGGAGTGCACTTGAGTGGCTGTTTCTCTGCTTGGGCCTGAGCAAAAACGAGTCCAACGAAGAAGTCATGTCAAAGTGGAAGCGGTTTTAGCCCTCTTCCGCGCAGCCGAGCAAGGCATATAGCCTGGGCAGTGCATAAAAAAGCCGACGGCCTGGGGCGGCGGCCCCCCCCTCCCATATTCCTGAAGCTTTTAGGGCTGCCACCTTCTCCTTCCCAGGGCATATGGAAAACTCCCCGCACAAGTCCTCCAAAAACCAGGCGGGCAAAAACCCGTCCACAAACAAAAAAAGTTGCCCCTCGCCCTCTGCCAGGCCCCAACGCTTTTTCAGCAAAGCATAGTCCTCCGGGGAGAAGGTTGCCCAAAAACACAGGAGGGAGAAGGCAGGGGGGTGCTCCGCCCAACCAACGCGGCGCCAATGTAGTTTTTGCGGTGGAGACTCAAAAACAAAAGGCTGCGGCAAAGCGCTTTGGGCCATGGGTGTTGTGCGTGGCGGCATATAGAGGGCTTGGGCTTCGTCCCATTTTTTCTGCTGTTGGAGGCGCATTCCATGGCGAAGGACAAACCAACTGCCCCCCAGCGTAACAACGAGGAAGAGGGCGAGGGCAAGAGGGTTTCGCAACTTGGGCATAGGGAGGCTCCAAAGTACCTCAGTGGGCCAGGCGTTTCCTCAGGGCCGTGGTGGGTTTTTCCACCCACTCATAAATGGCGCGGGAGAGGGCCCAGGCAATGCACAAAGCCAGCGCGGCCCGCAGCACGCCATGCAGTTGCGGCAGGTGGTTGTTAACTGCGAAAATGACGACGTGGTGGACGAGGTAGAGGGAATAGGAGAGGTTGCCCAAAAACCTGACGTGCCGGTTGTTGAGCCAACGGAAAGGCCACCAGGCGTGGAGGCGTATACCCGCCATAAAAATGGGCGTCAAGGCAATGCCTTGGAGGGTATAGCGGATGCTTTCGCGAAAGGCCGGGTTGCGTATGAGGAAGCCCGCCAAAAGTCCCACCAGCCCCAGGGGCAAAAGCCCAAACTTCCACACCCTGTCCGAGAAGAAAGGTTGCTTGTCCAGAATGGGGTTTTTCCATACGGCGAGGGCGCAGCCGAACAGCATGGAGTCAAAGCGCGTCTCACTGGTGAGGTAGGTTTTGTTGGTAAGCCATTCTTGCACCTCAGGGGAGAGGGTGGGCCAGGCGGCATAGGCGGCGCCGTGGTGGACGAAAACCAAATAGCAGCGCCAGGCCAAAATGAGTCCGCACAGTCCCCAAAGTACCAGGGCCTGGCTGCGGCCCGGCAGGCGCAGTTTTGCAGCCATGAAGACATAAAGCATGGGGAAGAGGAAATAGAAGTGCTCCTCCACGGCCAAAGACCAATAGACGCCCGTCCCCCCAGCCGTCCCCTCATAGCCGAAGGCGGCCACCCAATAGTTATAATAATAGAAGTATTGGGCCACCAGGGCCTTCCACTCGAGTTTGCCTGCCAGAAACCCTAGGGCGCACAAGAGGGTGGAGAGGAGGAGGACGACATAGAAGGGGGGGAAAATGCGCAGTACGCGGCGCAGGTAGAATTTTTTAAAGCTGACGTTTCCTGTTTTCTCAAGCTCCATGCGCATGAGGGTTGTAATGAGAAAGCCGCTGAGGAAGAAGAAAACCGTTACGCCAAAGCCCCCTGGCACCCACCTCTCCAGGCCTGCGTGTGCGAGGAAGACAATAAAGAAGCTGATGGCGCGCATACCGTCCAAGGTGGGAATGTGGAAGGCGGTTTTTTGGGGTGTTGAAGACATGCTTCCCCTCATGCAACGGTGTTGAGGCGTTAATATTGAAGCTGGGTATTGAAACGGGCCAGTGTTGGGCTTTTCCCTATGTGGCTTGTGCGCCGGGCACAACAAAAAACCTGCTTTGAAGGAGAAAGGGGGCACCTGAGGGTACAAAGGGGGGGCGTGGCACGAGAAGAGGGCCCAATATTTTTATGGGCCTGCGGCCCGGGCCATTTTTTGAAATGGTTTTTTTTGCCCTCCGGGCGTTGTTTTTTCCTGGGCCTGCGGCCCGGGCTTTTCTCTGAAACATTTCTTTTTGCCCTCCGGGCGTTGTTCTTTCCTGGGCCTGCGGCCCGCGCTTTTTCGCCCTCCGGGCGTTTTGCCTCCGGCGGGGAACTTTTTGCTCGCCCAAAAAGTTCCTCAAAAACG
>WQTM01000054.1 GCA_009786315.1 Pseudomonadota bacterium
GGGGGGGGGGTGGGCGAGGCTTTTTTGCGCGCCGGTGGGGAGGCCTTTGAGTGTGTGCCCTGCCTCAACGACGAGGCCTCATGGCTGGACGGCCTCGCACAAAGGCTGCGGGAGGAGGCACAACAAGCGGGGTTTTAAATGCGGGTTTGGAAGCTTGTCGCGAGAGGGGGGCGTTTAGGCCTCGTCCTCTTCGGCTTCCTCACCCTCCTCTTCACCGTCCAAAACCTCTTCTTCCAAGGACGCCTCCCAAACCTTGGGCTCCAAGGGTGTTAGGCGCGGTTGCACCCCCAGTGTATTCTGGCCCAAAAGCCTTGCCTCTGGCGTGTCCCCCGGAGGCTTCGCCTCCTCGGCCTTCTCTTCAGAGGGCGCCTCAATATCCACCGAAATGTTTTCGTGTATGCAATTTTTCAACTCCTGTGTCACAGCCAGAGAGGCGTTGCTCACCAAACTCCCATCCTGAAAAGCACAGAAAGCCAACCCCACCCCATCCAAATGCTCGGTGGTCCCTATTTTGAGGAAGTAGAGGCGGTTGCTGGACAGAGGCCTGGGGGTTTGCGTAACATCCCACCCCTCCGCCAACGCCTCCCCCCACCTCAAAGGGTTGGGACAAGGCATGCCGCCAGAGTCCCTGGTATGGGCGTGCCACATAGGTTGCCCTTGGTTTTGGGGCGTATGCAACTCTACATAAATGCTTTCGCATGGGACTTCACTGAGAATGGTGAAGGCAAGGTTTTGAATGTCATGGGCCTCTGGTGCAAGCGAGAGTCTGACTTTCTCAAAAGGGGAGGGGGGGGATGGCTCACAAGACAAAAAAAACGCGAGAATTAAAAGACATAACAACATGTGAAGGCACTCCTTTCCCTGGACCTATCCACGTCTTCCACTCCCTTTTAGCACTTCCTCTGCCCCCAATCCATAGCCCACCATACCTTTTTTATTCCATAGACTTCCGGGAGACACCCCTCGGTAAACCCAGGGCGGCTTGTAGCCTATACCCCGTTTGCTTGTTGACATGTTGCAGACTGTCGCCGACATTTGTCGGCCCAACTGCCCACATACCCTGTTTCTGCTGCCCCGGAATGTTTATGCCCAACCACCCACTGCTCCCCTCCCTGCTCGCCTTCTGCCTGGGCCTGCCCGCCCTCGCCTCCGCCGCCCAACAACCCCCCCCACTCTCGGCACCCCAACTCGCACAGGTGGAGCCACTCTATGCTTTTGCCCATGCCTTGGAGAAAGCAACCGGCTATTTGGGCGTCGCTGAGTGGATGGAAAAAACAGGACTGCAACTGCTGCTCCTGCCCGCAACCCAAACAGCATGGAAACAAAAGGGGCTTGCCTTGGACAAACCCTTTGTCCTCGAAACACCCGCCGCTTTGGCTTGCATGGGCGTGGCCGACAGCAAGGCCCTGGCCGCTGCCGTCAAAGCTTTGCCAGGAGAGGCCAAAACAACACAGAAAGCCACACTCCACTACCGCCCCGTCTCTACGGGGCCACGCCACCACTTCCTCCTCTTTTGGAATGCTTCCCTCCTGTGTATACGCCCCCACCAGCCCCCTGCGGGTGCGGCTGCCCCAGCGGCTGCCCCAACGGCTACCCCAGCGGCTACTCCTCCTTCTTCTCCCCCTCGGGGGGGCCCCCCTCTTCCCGCCAAAGAGCTTGAAGAAACCCTCGCCAAAGCAGCTGCCCTCTCCAAAACCGTTGCCCAACAAACCTGGCCTATGGCCATAGCCCAGGGCACGCGCATTCAAATGGAGCCCCTCTCCTCCAAACAACTCAAACTCCGTGTCCATTTGGCCAACGCGCCTTGGAAAATAAACACTGCCAAAAAGGAAAAAACCGCAATGGCTCCGGTTTCAGCCGATACCGGAGTGCTTTTGAAATTATATGGCATTCCTGCCGCGGAAATATTGAGGCATATGGACTTTATTTCGGCCCTAAGCCCCAGAGGGGATGTGCTGTTGGCCCAGAAGCAAGCCTGGTTTGCACGCCTGGCCCCGCTGTTGGCCGACGAGTTTCTCGCAAAAGTGGACTACCCAGAGGGGCGCAACTCCGAGCGCCTCTTGCTTTTGGCCAAAATTAACCCTGGCGCCGAGGCGGAATGGGACACCTGGCTTGCCCAGAGGCCCAAAGACGAAGCTGCCGGCGCTTTTTTGCCCACCCGGCGAGGCCCGCTTGTATTCGCTAGAAAAGGCCCCTGGGCCTTTGCTACCCTCCATGAGGAATGGGCCCTTTCTCAAATTGAGCAACTCGAAAAGTCCAAACCCGAGGCCATGGCGCATGTTTCTGCGCTTGCATTCCCCAAAGGGCTGGGCGCTATATTTCAGGGTGAAACCTTCATTAGCGCCGCCTTGGGCTTAGGCCCCAGGCAAATACGAATGCTGATGTTTAATGCCCCCCTCAAAAACCTCATGAGTGCCCTGGGGCCCATAAAAGCACAAGCCCACTTGGCGGAGCATTCAACGGAGCTTCTTGTGGAGCTTTCCCTGGTACCCTAGGGCCTGTATGCTTTGCCTCAACGCCCCAGGCGGTGGAGGCGTTGGCGGTGGGTACTTTTGTCGAGTTTGACAAACAGGACTCCGCGGAAGGCCATTACCAGGTGGAAGAAGGCCCCGAGGAGGGTGAGCATGGCATAGGGGTGGAGGGGATTCCATTCCATGAAATACCAGGCGCCGAGGCCGAAAAGCACATTGGGCAGGAGCCAGGCGATCCAATTTTCCTGCATAAATTTGAAGCTTTGCCGTACAGTTTCCAGGCTGCCGCGGGTATTTTTAACATAGAGGGTTTCAGGGGCGGCATTAAAGGCGACGAGGCAGAGGATTTGGACCCCGAGGGAGATGGCAGGCCATTGGGGGTGTTTGGAGAGGAGGAATTGGAGCAACAAAGAACCCACCCAGAGGGCGAAGAAGAAGCTGACGATGGCCCAGAAATAGCGTCCGAGGCTGATTTTCCACTCTCTCAAGGAGGTTTTGCTGCCCTCAACAATTTGGCACACAAAATAGAGATACGTACTCAGCAGTGCGTCCATAGCGAGCATAAACAAGATGCCGCCCAGCCATTGGTGAGGGCTGAGGAGGAGGCCCAAGGAGTGATAGGTGAGCAGCAAGGCTGCGGGCAGGAGGAAAGTCCAAGCATTTTTAAAGGTGCCTGCGAGTGCTGCCAGCAAGGACTCTTTATAGAGGTTGAGATAGGCAACCAGGAGGCGCATGTCGTGTTTTTAGCGCAAGGCGGGCATTTTGTGCCAATTTCGTTTTATGGTTTCATTTTTCATTTTATACCTACGGCCCAGCTGGGTGGTGTTGACGTTTTTTTCGTTGGTGGCGTGGGGCCAGGGGGTGGGGTGGTTGGTGTCCCCCCCGGGTGGGGCGACAGGGCAGCGGGCCATGTCCGGGGCGGCATTGGTTGTTGGCAAGGGTGCCATGGCGTTGGCGGCCAACCCTGCGGAGGTTGCCTCTTTGCGTGGGCTTATGTTATTTGCCTCTGGGGATTTTTCTTTAGCGAAGGTGCGTCCGGCCACCTCGACGCGTTTTTTTGCGAGGCCCCAGTTGTCCGCGGCCTGGCGTTTACCGGAGGGTTTTGCGCTGGGATTTGCCTATGGGCGAGGAGAACTATTCGCCAAAGCCGCCGACTCTGAGGAGGGCGCGGTGCAGCACATACCCTTGCACCGGCTGCTTTTTAATGTTGCATGGGCGCTAACGCCGGAATTTCGCATAGGGGCAGAGTTTCAGCTGGCGACGACGGAGAGTGTTTCCTTTGCCGTAGGGGGTGGCCGTTGGAGGGGGG
>WQTM01000055.1 GCA_009786315.1 Pseudomonadota bacterium
CCTCCACCCCTCCCACTGCACCCTCCCCTTCCCCCACGGAGCCCTCTGCCCAACCACCTCCCCATATGCCTCCCCCCTCCCATACAAAGCGGGACTAACAAAACAAGAAAAATTGCTATATTGAAACCCCTATGACGCGTCCCCTCTCCACCACCAACCCCACCGGTGAAACCGAAGTCCTCACCAAGGTTGCAACGAGAGTCCATCCCCAAAGGCCCTCGCCTTATAAGGTGCTCATCCACAATGACAACTATACAACCATGGAATTTGTTATTCGCGTTTTAATGGACGTCTTTCATAAACCCGAAAACGAAGCGACAGAAACCATGTGGAAAGTACACATTGAGGGCGTCGGCGTGGCGGGCCTCTATCCACGGGAAATCGCAGAAACCAAAATGTCTCAGGCCAGAATGATGGCCGTCGCACATGAGTTCCCCCTGCGCTTCAGCATGGAACCTGCAGAGGAGTCCTAACCGTGCCCACCCCCATCATCGCCAAAGAGTTGCAGTCCAGCATACGCAAAGCTCAAGAGTTGGCCAAATCCATGCACCATGAGTACCTCACCCTGGAGCACCTGCTGCTCGGCTTGCTCTACGCCCCCAGCTGTATGCAAGCCCTGCGCGCCTGCGGCGTCCAACTCCCAAGGCTCTCCCAACGCCTCACCACCTTCCTCGAAGCCTCCGTCGAGCAACTCCCCCCCAACTCCAAAAGAGAGCCTCAACATACCATCGGCGTGGAGCGCGTCTTGCAACGCGCCGCCTTGCACGCCCTCTCCGCAGAGCAAAAATATATGGACGGCATGGACGTCATCATCGCCATGTTCAAAGAGGAGGACTCCAATGCACTCTATTTCCTCGAGGAAGAAGGGCTGACACGCCTCGCCCTCCTCAACTATGTCTCCCATGGCATCTCCCCTGAGCCCTCCCCCATGGAGGACGAGGAGGAGGCATCCGAAAAACCCTCCAAGTCCCCCCTGGAAAGCTATTGCGTGGACTTGCTCTCAGAGGCCAAAGCCCAGCGCGTGGACCCACTCATCGGCCGCACAAATGAGCTTCGGCGTACCATGCAGGTGCTTTGCCGCAGGAAAAAAAACAACCCCCTCTTCATTGGTGAGCCCGGTGTCGGAAAAACAGCCATCGCCGAGGGCCTTGCCAGAAAAATCGCCGAAGCCGACGTCCCCGAAGCCCTCAGAGACACCCCCGTCTTCTCCTTGGACATGGGCGCACTGCTCGCCGGTACCAAATTCCGCGGGCAATTTGAGGAAAGGCTGAAGTCCGTCATCGCCGCGCTTTTGGCCAAACCCAATGCCATTCTGTTCATCGACGAAATACATACCCTCGTGGGGGCGGGCTCCGTCCAGGGGGGGATGATGGATGCTTCCAACTTGCTCAAACCCGCACTCAGCCAGGGCAAACTCCGCTGCATTGGGGCAACCACCTACCAGGAATATAAAAACGCCTTTGAGCGCGACAAAGCCCTCTCGAGGCGCTTCCAACCCATTGAGGTGGCCGAGCCCTCGGTTGAAGAAACCCTCGCCATCCTCAAAGGCCTCCTCCCCCAATATGAAGCCCACCACGGCGTCTCCTATGAGGCCCCCGCCGTTGAAGCAGCGGCCAAACTCTCAGCCCTGCACATAAATGACAGGTTTTTGCCCGACAAAGCCATTGACGTGCTGGACGAAGCAGGCGCCAAAGAAAAACTCAAAAGCCCCCAAACACGTGCCTCCACCCTCTCTGTCCAACACATTGAGGCGGTTGTGGCTGAAATGGCCAAAATCCCCCCCCAAACCGTCGCCCGGGACGAAGCACAAAAACTGCGCGAGTTGGAAAATGCCCTGCGCAAAACCATTTTCGGGCAGGACGAAGCCATTGCCGCCCTCACCTCCTCCATTAAACTCTCGCGCTCCGGCTTGCGCGCACCCAACAAACCCGTGGGCTGCTTCTTGTTTTCAGGCCCCACCGGCGTGGGCAAAACGGAGCTTTCCAAACAACTGGCCCAAGCGCTGGGCGTGGAGTTTTTGCGCTTTGACATGTCGGAATACTCAGAGCGCCATACGGTTTCCAGGCTTATTGGCGCCCCCCCGGGTTATGTGGGGTTTGACCAGGGGGGGTTGCTAACGGACGCCATACGTAAACACCCCCACACTGTTTTGGTGTTGGACGAAATAGAGA
Organism: Pseudomonadota bacterium; assembly: GCA_009786315.1. Classification (GTDB taxonomy): domain Bacteria; phylum Myxococcota; class Myxococcia; order Myxococcales; family Myxococcaceae; genus WRKR01. Next base: position 2,172 of record WQTM01000055.1, read on the forward strand.
AGGCGCATGCGGAGCTTTATAATTTGCTGCTGCAGGTGATGGACCATGCGACGTTGACGGACAACAATGGCCGCAAAGCCGACTTTCGCAACGTCGTCCTCATTATGACAACCAACGCGGGCGCCCAGGAAGCACAACACAAGTCCCTGGGCTTTGGCCCCCAAAGCGCACACAACGCCCAACTGGCCAAAAAAGCCATTGAGCATATTTTTTCGCCCGAGTTTAGAAACCGCTTGGACGCGTGGCTGGCTTTCTCCGTGCTGTCCATGGACTCCATACTCAAAATTGTCGACAAGGAGTTGGCCCAACTCAACGCCAGGTTGCATGACAAAAATGTCCGCCTACGCCTCAGCGAAGCCGCACGCCTGCACTTGGCCAAAACCGGCTACCAACCCGAATTCGGCGCAAGGCCCTTGGCACGTATGGTGGAGCAACAACTGAAGCGCCCACTCGCAGAGGCCATTTTGTTTGGAGAACTACAAAACGGAGGAGAGGCCCTGGCAGAGCTAGCGGAGGCGGAGGCAGAAACAGAGGGGGCCCCTCGCTGCATACGGCTGCACTTCCTCCCCACCCCACCCACCTGCACCTCTGGTTGATACCACCACCTCCCCCTCCCTGGGGTTTGCTTCCCCCTGCAAGAGAAAATGTACGAACGCTGTTTCGAAACATACAAACTTCATCTCTTCAAAAATTCTCACCACGCTGCAAAACAAAATCAACCCTCTACGCAATGGCAGGCAGGGGGGAACGGGTTGGCGTATCCGTTGGTGAGGCAAGGTGGGAACTTGAGGTGACTGGTAGAGAATGAGGCGCCTTGTGTCGGAGAATGCGCGCATATAAACTGATGGGGAGAGCAGGAGGTTTTGTAGCAGCCTCTCTCCGAAACCAGGGGTTGGCAGGATGGGGGTTGGCCAATTGGCATGGCACAGGCGTTTATGCTTGACTAAAGAAGTTATTTGGGGATGGGCGAAAAGGCGAGCGCGATGTTAAGCCGAACAAAGTTGTAAGCAGTCAGAGGTTTATTTATGAAAGTCCCGTTTTTGTTGTCTTCTTTGTTGTTATTTTCACTGGGGAGTGCTTGTGGCGGTCCGGCGGCAGATACTGGGTGCACCCAGCATACAGACTGCCGTCCCGACGAGTCCTGTGAGGGTGGCGTCTGCAAGAAGCAGCCACCCATTCCGTGCACGGGTGATGAGCAATGCTCCTGGAAACAGCGTTGTACCCATGGTGTTTGCCTGAGGGACGACACTTGGCCGGATGTGAACCTCAAACCCAATGGGGAACCGAATATTCCTGAAAATTTCTTTGAAGGCATCGCTCTGCCGCCAGCTGTTGTGCCCGACTTCAACCCGATTGGCCCCAGTGGGGGTGATGCGACAAGCGACGCTGACTGTGATGGGATTCCGGATTGGTTGGAAGAAGTGATAGGAACGGACCCTCAAAACCGTGACACCGACGGCGATGGTATTTGGGACGGAATTGAAATTGGGCGTGACACCTCGCCGGACCCGCGGTGCATAAACTTCTTCCCCTCAAAAATTCTCCAAGCCCTCACTTCGCCGAAAAACAAAACCAACCCCCTACGCGCAGACACGGACTGTGACGGGCTTTCAGATGGGGCCGAAGACAAAAACAAAAATGGCCGCTTTGAGCCAGAGTTGGGAGAAACCGACCCC
>WQTM01000056.1 GCA_009786315.1 Pseudomonadota bacterium
CTTCACGAAAAAGCCTACACGACAACTTCATCCTCGAGTCCACCTGCCCCCCACCCGCCAATAACGCCTCCAATGCCCCCTCCACCTCCTCCTTCGCCGTCTCCGTTAGAAAACCTAGGGAGCCTAGGTTAATGCCCAATATGGGTACGGGACGCCCCGCCAATAAACGCGCCCCCTGTATGAGTGTCCCATCCCCACCTAATACTAATAACAACTCCGCCGCCTCCCTTAACTCCTCCTCCGGTGCCCCCTCCCACCCCAACTCCTCCGCCAAACCCACGCCTGCTAGAAAAGTCTGCCGCGAAAACCGGGCCTTCAAAAACTTCGCCAAGGCCAAAGCCTGCGCCTGGCCAGGCTTGGCTATAAGGACAATGTTCTTCACCGTATCCACGGCATCCACATAGGCCATATGAAGGGTTTTATCTCCAAATATTTGAGGGCTTTTGACATGCCTTCCTTTTCGTGCAAGTTTTCGCCCGAAGCCTTGAGTCGTCTATGGATTTATTTGAGCAGGCAGCTGGCCAGGACTCCCACTTGCGCGCCCCTCTGGCAGAGCGCATGCGCCCACGCAACTTGGACGAATTCCTCGGACAAACACACCTGGTAGGCCCCGGAAAACTGATACGGCGGGCCATCGAAACCGGTAACCTCCCCTCCCTGGTCTTTTGGGGCCCCCCCGGCAGCGGAAAAACCACCCTCGCCCGCCTCATCGCCCATGCAACCCGTGGCGCGTTTGAGCCCATCTCCGCTGTCAACGCCGGCGTCCGAGAGCTTCGAGAAACCGTCACCAAAGCACAAGAGCGCTGGCGCTTCCACCGGCAGCTGACTTTGCTCTTCGTGGACGAAATCCACCGCTTCAACAAAGCCCAACAGGACGCACTGCTCCCTTATGTCGAAAACGGTACGCTCATCCTCCTCGGGGCTACCACCGAAAACCCCTCCTTTGAAATAAATGCAGCTCTGCTCTCCAGGCTTCGCGTGGTCAGCCTCTATGCCTTGGACGAAGAGCAACTTCGACATCTGCTCTCACAAGCCCTGGAAAACGAGCGCGGGTTCGGCGGAAAATTGCAGGTGGACGAAGACGCCCTCACCCTCATTGCACAAAATGCCTATGGGGACGCGCGCCAAGCCTTAACCATGCTCGAAATGTGCGCCTTCCACGCCAAAAACAATGTCACCCTCAAAACAGTGGAGGAAGCCATGCAACAAAACAGCTTCCTCTATGACAAACACGGGGAGGAGCACTATAACGTCGTCTCCGCCTTCATTAAGTCCATGCGCGGTTCAGACCCGGACGCAGCCGTCTATTGGATGGCACGTATGCTGGAGTCCGGCGAGGAGCCCCGCTTCGTCGCCAGGCGTATGGTTATTTTTGCCTCCGAAGACGTCGGAAATGCAGAGCCACGAGGCTTGCTCGTGGCTGTTGCCGCTATGCAGGCTGTGGAAATGCTCGGTATGCCCGAGGGCCGCCTCCCTCTTACTCAGGCGGTTACCTTCCTCGCTATGGCCCCTAAATCCAATACCGCTATCTCCACCTACCACCTCGCCAAAGACTCCATCCAACGCTATGGCCCCCTCCCCGTCCCCCTCCACCTGCGTAATGCCCCCACCCAGCTGATGAAGTCCATGGGTTATGCCGCAGGCTACCAATACCCCCATAACTTCAGCGGACACTATGTCGTCGAAAATTATCTCCCCGAAGGCCTGCGCGCCGAGCGCTTCTTCTTCCCCTCTGGCAACGGAGAGGAGCTCGCTGTCCAAACCCGCTATGCACAACTGCAAAAACTAAAACAACCTAAGGAGCCCGGCGAAAACGGTTAGGGCTTGCCCAAAACTTCCATCTGCGCGCGCATATGCCTTGCGGCAAGCCCTCGGTGGGACACTTCGGCCTTCTCCTCTCGCGTCAACTCGGCCATGGTTTTGCCGGTGGGAAGCTCAAACAGCGGGTCATACCCAAAACCGTGGGGGCCACGCGGCGCGTAGGCTATCCTCCCGTGGCACACCCCCTCGGAAAAAACCACCCCCCCTCCCGGAAATGCCAAACATAGGACACATGCAAAATGTGCCGCCCGCTGCCCTTCTGGACAGCCTTTGAGTTCGTCTAAAAGCCGGGCAATACGCTCGGCATCGCTCGAAGCATAACGGGCAGAATGGACGCCCGGCCTGCCTTGCAACGCATCCACGCATAAACCCGAATCGTCCGCCAGGCTCGGCAACTTTGAAGCCTCAGCAAAAGCTTGTGCCTTTCGCTCTGCATTCTCAGCAAAGCTCGCACCGGACTCTTCTATGTCCAAATGAAGCCCCACCTCAGCCGGTGTCAGCAACGTCGCAACACCTTCAAATAATGTGGAAAATTCTCGGAGTTTCCCCGCGTTTTGACTGGCAAGCACCACCCTCATCCGCCCAATACCTTCTTCTGAATTTGTATCAACTCCTCCACCGCACCAAACCCCGCCTCCAACATCTCATTGAGTTTGTCTTGGCTGAAACTGCCCTTCTCCGCCGTCCCCTGTATCTCAACAAGTTTTCGCCCCTCCAGCGCTACCAAATTCATGTCAACTTCAGCGGTAGAATCCTCTGCATAGTCGAGGTCTACAACAGTATGCCCCTTGCAAATACCCACGGAAACAGCAGCCAGCGGCACCAATTTGGGCATGCTCAACAAACGCCCATCCCCCTTCATCTTCCTCATGGCCAAAACCAGGGCCACATAGGCCCCTGTAATGGACGCCGTCCGCGTCCCACCATCCGCTTGAATCACATCACAATCCAACGTCAACGTTCGACTGCCCAAGGCCTTCAAGTCAATGCAAGCACGTAAACTCCGGCCAATCAGCCTCTGAATCTCCAGCGTCCTCCCTGACTGCTTTCCTTTGGCCGCTTCGCGCTGCATCCGTTCCTGCGTCGCACGCGGCAACATCCCATATTCGGCCGTCACCCACCCCAAACCCGTTCCAAGCATATGCGCCGGCACTCGCTCCTCAACAGAGCAAGTGACTCGCACGTGCGTGTTGCCAAACTCAACTTGCACAGAGCCTTCTGCATGCAAAGAAACATTCGGAATCATTTGAACAGGCCGCATTGAAAGCAAACTTCGTTGTTTGGAGCGCATGGCACCCCCTTCTATTGTTGAGAAACATTTTCGCGTTGCAAAAACTTCATGATGCCTTGGGTAACCGCCTTGCTCAACAAACGCTGGTAGTTGACATCCTTCAGCCTCTTGAGCTCTCCTTCATGAGAAACAAACCCAAACTCTACTAAAATGGCCGGCGCGTTTAGTCCCGCCAAAACCCAAAAAAGCGCTTGCTGTACACCACGGTCTCTGGCCCCACTTGTACGAATGAGGGCCTCGTGTACGACATGCGCAAGCCGCGAAGACTCCGTGTGGAATTGCGTTCGCCGTAAGTCTTCAAGTATTTTTTCAATCATGTCAGCATGCTGAGGCTTTTCACCCAAGGCCTTGTTCTCAAATGCAGCCACCCGACGCGCATGCTCCGTCGAAGCCCGGGCCGCAAGAAAATAAGTCTCAATCCCATGGCTCTTTTGGCGGCGCCCATGCGGCATCGCGTTGGCGTGCAAGGAAACAAATACCGCCGGCTCCCTTTCATTGGCTCGCCTGACTCGCTCCTGCAACGCTACCCATATGTCCCCCTCCCTCGTTAGGTGGACTTCAAAACCTTGTTGCTCCAAATCCGCCTTGAGCAACAAAGCCAACTCCAACGCAAAATCCTTCTCAAAAAAATCCCCCGCTTGCGCCCCTAGCTGCGCACCACCATGGCCTGGATCTAAAACAACCACTGGCGCCGCAAGCCATAACATCCTCTCCAAAAGTAACGGAAAAACCCAGTTCATCTCACAATGGCTCCCCTCGGGGCTCGCCCTCCCTCGCC
>WQTM01000057.1 GCA_009786315.1 Pseudomonadota bacterium
CCCCGCCTGCCTTTGGCAAGCGGGGTTTTGAGTCAACTTCGTTCCGTCAAACTTCGCTGCTTCCAACGCGCTGTTTGCCTGTACTTTTCAATGTCGCCTGAGCGCTGGCCAAACGAGCAATGGGCACACGGAATGGGGAGCAACTGACATAGTCGAGGCCAACACTGTCGAAGAAGAAAATGGAGGCCGGGTCTCCACCGTGCTCCCCACAAACCCCCAGCTTCATGCCGGGGCGTGCCTTGCGCCCCCTCTGGCTCGCCATTTCAACCAGCGCGCCTATGCCTTCGGTGTCCAGCGTCTGGAAGGGGTCCTTCTTCACAATGCCGGACGCCTCATAGGCCGGCAAAAACCTTCCGGCATCATCGCGGGAAAGCCCCCAGCCCGTTTGCGTCAAGTCGTTGGTGCCAAAGCTGAAAAACTCGGCCTCCTTCGCAAGGGAGCCGGCACACAACGCCGCACGCGGGAGTTCTATCATCGTCCCATAGAGGTAGGGGAGTTTCAGCCCTTGTTCCGCAAATACTTGGGCGGCCACCTCCTCCACCATCTTCTTGCAAATCTCCAACTCCTGCACCGTCGCCGCCAACGGAATCATTATCTCCGGCACCACCTTCTCCTTCCCCTCCTTCTGCACCAGGCAAGCAGCCTCGAGAATGGCGCGTATTTGCATGGCATAAATTTCAGGGTAGGTAATGGCCAAACGTACACCACGGTGGCCCAACATGGGGTTTTGCTCGTGGCGCTCGTCGGCACGGCGCTTCAAGTCCCCCACCGTCAAACCCGTGGCCTTCGCCAATGCGGCAAACTGCGCCTCGTCCGTCGGCAAAAACTCATGGAGTGGCGGGTCCAACAGCCGAATGGTGACGGGCATGCCCGCCATCTGTTTGAAAAGCGCCACAAAGTCAGCGCGTTGCAAGGGCAATAACTTGGCCAACGCCACCTCGCGCTCCGCTTGGGTGTCGGCCACAATCATCTCCCGCATGAGAGGCACCCTGTCTTCCTCAAAAAACATATGCTCTGTGCGGCAAAGTCCAATGCCTTCGGCGCCAAAGTCCATGGCTATTTTGGCTTCAGAGGCTTTGTCTGCATTCGTGCGAATGCGCATGCGCCTAAACGCGTCGGCCCACTTCATCAACTGCTCAAAATGCTCGCCTGTCAGCGCATTCGTCATGGGTACTTTGCCCAAATAGAGGGCCCCACCCTTGTCGTCCACCGAGAGTGTCACCTCATCCCCCTCTTTGAGGACAACGGTTTTCTCAATATGCCCATCCTTGGCATAAATGGAAATGGTTGCCGTCTTCTTGGCATAGTCAACGTCCATGGCGGAGCAACCCACAATGCAGCACTTGCCTATAACACGTGCAACAACCGCAGCGTGGCTTGTCATGCCGCCGCGGGCGGTGAGTATGCCGGAGGCGGCTTTCATGCCGTGAATGTCTTCGGGCGAAGTCTCGCGGCGAACGAGAATGACACTCTTGCCCTCACCCGCCATGCGCGCAGCCTCATCCGCGGAAAAAGCCATGTGGCCGCAAGCAGCGCCGGGGCCCGCAGGCAAACCTTTGGCAAGCAATGTTTTGGGGGCGTCGGGGCTAATGGCGGGGTGCAACAACTCGTCCAGTTTGTGGGGGGGGACGCGCAGCACGGCTTCCTGCTTGGAAATGAGACCCTCTTGCACCATTTCGACGGCCAAGCGCACAGAGGCACGCCCGGAGCGCCCACCCACGCGGCACTGCAACAAATAGAGTTTGCCTTTTTGTATGGTAAACTCAATGTCCAACATGTCGCGGTAGTGCTTCTCGAGAAGCTGGTAAATCCGCACCAACTCTTCATAGCAGGCGGCCATCTTCACCTCCAACGCGTCACCACCACCGGCCTTCTTCGTCACGTTGAAGGGTGTGCGCGTGCCCGCAACCACATCCTCACCCTGTGCATTCGGCAACCACTCGCCAAAAAACTCCCGCTCGCCTGTGCGTGGGTCTCTGGTGAAGCAAACACCCGTTGCCGAGTCCTCACTCAAATTGCCAAACACCATGGCTTGCACATTGCAAGCTGTCCCCCACTCGTCGGGAATTTGGTTCATCCGGCGGTAGGCAATGGCCCTGTCGTTGTTCCAGGACTCGAAAACCGCACCAATGGCTCCCCAAAGCTGCTCCTTGGGGTTTGTTGGGAAAGGCTTTTTCAGCTGCGCCTCCACAATGGCCAGGGAGCGTTTGACAAGCTCCTTCAAGTCCTCCGCGGACAATGCGTTGTCGGGCACGGCTTGTTTGAGTTCTTCGGGGTTGAGTTTCTCCAAAGCAAGCCCTTTGCGCTTGGCAACTTCGCGGCGAAGCTCATCCAACTCCTTCTCAAAATGCTCCTTGGAAACACCCAACACAACGTCGGAATACATGGCGATGAAGCGGCGGTAGGCGTCATAGGCGAAGTGGGGGTTGCCGGTTTCCTTGGCCAGGGCCTGCACAATTTCCTCATTCACCCCCAAATTCAAAATGGTATCCATCATCCCCGGCATGGAAGCCCGGGCGCCGGAGCGCACACTCACCAGCAAGGGGGCGCTGGGTTTGCCAAAGTTGCGGCCCACTTCTTTTTCCATGCGTGCAAGGGCCTGCTCCACTTGGGCTTTGGCATCATCAGCGAGTTTCCCCTCCTGCGTATAACGCAAACAAACTTCGGTGGTCAGCGTAAACCCCGGGGGGACGGGAATCCCCAGGTTCGTCATCTCCGCCAAGTTGGCGCCTTTGCCACCCAACAGGCTGTTCATGGAGCTGTCGCCGTCCGCTTTGGGGGCACCAAAATAATAACAGTCTTTGCTCATATTTTTTTCTCTTTGGTTGAAACCAACAACAAACAAAACTCCTGGACGCAACCCAGGAGACAAAAAACGCTTGTCCCAAAAAAACCGGCCCACCATGCCGCAAAACAAAAAAAAAACAACGCTTATGCCAAAAGTCGCTGTTTAAACCGGCGTCCATGGCCCACATTGGAGCTGTTGGCTGAGTCAAGGTGGGGCGGTGGGCAGGCCCGCTTCCTTCCAGGCCTGAATGCCTTCACTCATAATATATGTATTCTTGTGGCCCAAACCCTTCGCTCGCTTGGCCGCTATATGCGAGGCCGTACAACGCTTGTTTAAACAATAAAATACCAGCTTGCGGCCCTTCTCCCTCGGCAACAAACCCGCCCCATAACCCGAAGCAGTGCCCAAAAGCACAGCCCCAGGCAAAACACCATATTCCTCTCGCACCTCCTCTACGTTGACGTCCACGGCCACCACCTCCCCCGCTTTCAACCAGGCCTCTACCTCTACTATGCCGGCCTCCACGGCCTCCCCCACCCCTCTCTCACAGGCCAACCCTAGGGCCCATATTAATAAACTCGAGAAAAATACTTTTCGCATCCACAAAACATGTCACAATTTGAATGGAAAAACTTATGAAAACGTTGACGGAATACCTTTGGTTTGAAACGAAAAAACAACGGGAGTTGGTCCGCCTTACACCCCAAGTCGCCCAAATGGTTGAAAAGTCTGCCATCCGCGAGGGCATGGTGCTCGTGTCGGCTATGCATATTACGGCGGCCGTCTTCGTCAATGACAATGAAAGCGGCCTCTTTCAGGACATTTGGAAATGGCTCGAAAACCTCGCCCCGGCAAACCCCAACTACCTCCACCACCAAACCGGTGAGGACAACGGCGACGCCCACCTCAAATCCCTCCTCCTCCACCACCAGGTTGTTGTCCCTATCAGCCAAGGTGCATTGGACTTGGGCCCCTGGCAGGAAATCTTCTATGCCGAATTTGACGGGTGTAGAAAAAAACGCGTCGTCCTTAAGGCTATGGGAGAATAAGGCCGCTGCCCCCCTCCTGCCACCCTACCACCCCACCCCCTGCCGCCTCTCCGCTGCCCACCACCCCCTCTCCTTGCCCACTATGTGTGAAACTCTTTGCCCCCACC
>WQTM01000058.1 GCA_009786315.1 Pseudomonadota bacterium
TGGCCTAGGGGTGTGGTTGACGCCCGTCATTCAGCTGCGGGCTGGGGGGGCGGTATGGGTGCACCCCAAGCCCAAGAGGGCCTCATGGCTACAACCGATGGAGGGGTGGGGGAGCAGTTTGAGTGTGGGGGCCCTATGGCGCTATGGCCCCATGCGAGCGGAGGCGGCCTGGCAGGTGGTGGGGGGGTTTGAGTCCCCGGGGGGTGCCCAGCTTCAGCGGAGGCAAAGCCTCTCCTATTTGTTGAGTTTGGGGGTGGGTTGGAGTTTTGATTGAAGCGAATTCAAGCTTTGTTGAACTTTGAGCCGAGAGAACTTGTCATTGGCGCGCGGGCGCATTAGCTTGTTGTTTTATGTTTAAGAAAGTCCTCATTGCCAACCGAGGGGAGATAGCCTGCCGCATTATTCGTGCGGCCCACTCCCTGGGCATAAAAACCGTTGTGGTTTATTCCGAAGCGGACAAGGGCATGCCTTTTGTTGCGCAGGCCGATGAGGCATGGGGTTTGGGTGGGGCGTTGGCGAAGGACAGCTACCTCAACCGTGCAGCCATATTGGAAGCGGCGAAGGCGACGAAGGTGCAGGCGATTCACCCTGGCTATGGTTTTTTGGCAGAGGATGCTGAGTTTGCGCATGCCGTATTCCAAGCTGGGTTTACCTTCATTGGCCCCAGCGTAGACACCATGTTGCGCATACACGACAAGAGCTCCGCGCGTTTATTGGTGAAGGAGGCGGGTGTACCGGTGGTGCCCGGCTCCAACGGCCAAGTAGCCGACATAGAGGCGGCCTGTGCCGTAGCCGCCGAGTTAGGCTACCCCGTATTATGCAAGGCGGCGGGGGGTGGTGGGGGCATAGGGATGGCCTCAGCGGGGAATGAGGCGGAGTTACGCCGGGCTTTTGTCTCTTGCCAGCAGCGCAGCCAGGCAGCGTTTGGCAATGCGGGTGTTTATTTGGAGCGTTTTTTTGAAACGCCGAGGCACGTGGAGGTGCAGTTGTTGGGGGATGGGCAAGGGCGGTGCATACATTTGGGGGAGCGCGAGTGCTCCATTCAGCGGCGCCACCAGAAAATTATTGAGGAGGCAGGCTCTCCCCTGTTTGAGAATGGTGCGCGTGCGAAGTTGCGCCAAGCCATGTTGGATGCGGCATTGGAAGTGGCCTGCGTCTTCAACTATTCCAATGCGGGCACGGCGGAGTTTTTGGTAGCGGGGGACGAGTTTTTTTTCATTGAGTTTAACGCGCGTTTGCAGGTGGAGCACCCGGTGACGGAACTCACCACAGGGGTGGACTTGGTGGCGGCGCAATTCCAAATAGCCGCGGGCATGCCTTTGCCGTTTCAGCAAAGCGACATTATAAGGTGTGGACATGCGCTGGAGTTTCGCCTTTGTGCGGAGGACCCGGTGAAGTTTCTACCTTCGCCGGGGGAGATTGAGCGTTTGGAGTTTCCCTCCTATGTGCGTGTGGACTCCGGCTACGTGCAAGGCAGCCGTGTCACCCCCTACTATGACTCTTTGCTTGCCAAGGTGGTTGTGCACGCGCCGACACGCGCATTGGCCCTGGAGAAAGCCAAGCGCGCCTTGCGCGAGTGCCGCATAGAAGGCATCAAAAGCAATTTGCCCCTGCACCGAAACATTTTAGAAGACGCTGATTTCCAAGCGGGGCGGTTGACGACGCGTTTTCTCGATGGTTTCTCGAAAAGGGCAGCCGCCCAAGCGGTGGCCGCAAAGGAGATAGTCCTATGACCAAAGTTGTCGCGCACATTACAGGAACTGTGTGGAAAATTCAGTGCTCCATAGGCCAAACCGTCGCCGAAGGGGACGTCCTCCTTATTTTAGAGTCCATGAAAATGGAAATGCCCTTGGAATCTCCAGAAGCAGGCATTATAGAGAGCATTCATTGTTCTGAATCTCAACCCGTCAACGAGGGCGATGTACTCGTCGTATTGAAGACATGACACAAAGCCAGTTGTTGCGAGAGGACTTAGGGGAGGGGGTTTGCCGGCTGACGTTGTTGAATGCTCGGCAGCGCAATGCTTTGACGGCCGCGTTGTTGGGGGAGCTTGTGGAGACATTTTCAAGTTTTCCCGAGGTGAGGGCGTGGTTGCTACGAGGGGAGGGGGAGCGGGCGTTTTCGGCGGGCTACAACCTGGAGAGTTTGAGGCACTATGAAGTGCAGGAGCCGCTTCCCGACGAGTTGGTGAATGAGGCTTTGTGTGCCATAGAGGCGCACCCGGCGCCGAGTGTGGCCCTCATACATGGTTTTGCCTATGGTGCGGGGCTTGAGTTAGCGGCGGCGTGCGATTTTAGGATTTCGGACACCTCGGGGCTATTTTGTATGCCGCCGGCGCGTTTAGGTTTGGCCTACCCCCTATGGGGGATACGCAGGCTAGCGGATTTGGTGGGCATGGGGAGGGCGAGGTGGATGTTTTTGACAGGGGAGGAGGTGGAGGCCGCGGAGGCATTGGAGTGGGGGCTTATAAATGGGCTTGAGGAGAGTGTGGAGGGGGCGCGGGAGCAAGCGGAGGGGCTTTGTCGCAAGTTGGCAGCGGGGGCGCCTTTGGCCATAGGGGGGATGCGGGAGAGCATGCGGGCCTATTCAACGGGGAGGCAGACAGACGTTTTGACGCAGGAGCGTTTACGCGAGAGCCGCCGTTTGGCCTACAACAGCGAGGACACGCGAGAGGGTCGAGCTGCTTTTTTGGAGAAGAGGGCGCCTCGGTTTAGGGGTTGTTAGGGTCCGTCAAGCGTCTCCGAAGAGTCGATTCATGCGTACGCCGAGGGCTGTTGAAATTTTATAGAGGGAAGAGATGGAGGCGGAGCTTTCTGCGCGCTCTATTTGGGAGAGCAAGGAGACGGACAAACCTGTGCGGCGTGCCAGTTGTTTGAGTGTAAGGCCCTGTTGGATTCTGCTTTCGCGAATAAAGCGACCGATGAATTGGTGCAGCTCTGCTTCAGGGTTACGTTTCATTCCCTTGGTTTCGAGCACGCGGCGTACGGTTTCCAAGAAGCTGCTGGGCTCTATGGGTTTTTTCACATAGTCGGCAGCGGAGGCCTTGAGGCTTGCGATGGCGGTATCCACATTGGGATAGGCCGTAGCGACAATAATGGCAATATCTGAATCCAATTCTCGGATATGTTTGAGCACCTCGACGCCGTCCATTTTGGGCATCATCATATCAAGGATAACCATATGGTATTCAGCGGATTTGAGTTGCTGAGTGGTGAGGGTGGAGTCCGTGAGGATGTCGGCTGAATAACCCTCTTGAGCCAGCAGGTGTTTAATATAGTCAGCGGTGTCTTCTTTGTCGTCGACAACCAGAATGCGGATATACACAACGGGCTCCTCCAAAATTTTCCTTGAGTGGGAAACAACTTCATAGCCTAAGCGTTCAACATAGCCAAAATTCGGCAGTCCTATTGAATGCAGATTTTTGAAAAATTTTGCAGTTTATCAGCATCTGTGTTGATATAATATTCCCTCAAAACCTCGCAGGCGTTTTTTTGGCGCAGGTGGTTTTGAGGCTCTCTGTCTTTCATGGAGAGATAGGCTTCAAACTCTTTTGGGTAGCGCATTTTAGCGGTTGCCTCGTCCAGTTTTGCAAGTTGGAGGCTTGTTTTTGCAAGCTCATAAGCACACCGGGCTGTTTCGCAGGGGGAGCGTAATTTTTTGTGTACAGCTGACAAAGCGGCGATTCTAGCAGGCGTTGTCAGCGCGTCTTCAGCTTTTTTTCGAAGCTCATCCACCTCATCCCAAAACGAGACCCAAAAGCGTTCCTCCGCATCATCAATGAGCAAAGAGGGTGTTTCGGAGTTGGGGTTAGGAGAGGGTACAGGAGAGGGAGAGGGCTCCAGCGCGTTTGGTTTTCTGGGGGCAATGGTTTTGCTCACATTTTTTACCCCGGGTTTTTCCGAGATTTTGTTGGGTTTTGGGGGTGGGAGTATGTCCTGTTTTTTAGGA
>WQTM01000059.1 GCA_009786315.1 Pseudomonadota bacterium
CCCAGGAGAAAACAACGCCCGAAGGGCGAAAAGAACCCTTTCAAAAAACGGCCCGGGCCGCAGGCCCAAAGAGAACAACGCCCGGAGGGCAAAGAGAAATGTTTCAGAGAAAAGCCCGGGCCGCATGGCCCATAAAGACATTCTCAGTTAAGAGGGCCCGGGCCGCAGGCCCAGAAAAGAACAACGTCTGGAGGGTGAAAGGGGGGGAGCTCCTATGCTCATTCTCTCAAGGTAAGTCGTTGTGGCCTTGCCTTCTTAGGAAGGTGGGAATGTCATATTGGTCTTCATCCAAGGGCAATGCCTCTCTGGAGGTATAGAGGCGGGGGGCCACACTGCGGTGCTCTCCCGTTATGGAGCGGGCAGGCACCTTTGAGGGGACAAGGCTCACCAACTCCTCGTGCACAAGCGGAATGGGCGTCGCTGTCGCGCTCGCAGCCATCGGCATTCTCAAATTTCCCGGCACAGGACGCTGCTCTGCCTGCGGCGGACGCAACACTTTGCTTTCCCTCCCTACAAAGCCTGTCGCAATAATGGTTATTTTGACGTCATCCTTCACACTCTCATCAATCAACGAGCCAAAAATAATGTTGGCTTCAGGGTCTGCTGAGTCGTGCGCCAGAGAAATGGCCTCGTTCACCTCTTGCAAAGTAATGTCGCGCCCACCCGTAATGTTAATGAGCATGCCGCGAGCACCATCAATGCTGACATCCTCCAACAAAGGACTTGAAATGGCCTGCTCCATCGCACGCAAAGCACGCTTCTCCCCACTGGCTCTCCCCGTCCCCATCAACGCCAGCCCCTGCTCGTTCATAATGGTTTTGACGTCGGCAAAGTCCACGTTAATGTAACCGTGGTATTGAATGAGGTCGCTAATCCCCTGCACCGCATGCAAAAGTACCTCGTCGGCTCGACGGAAAGTCTCCAACAAAGGCATCGGCTCATTGGACAATGTCAACAAACGCTGGTTCGGAATGGTAATCAGCGTATCCACCGCTGCCTTCAACTCCTGAATGCCTTGCTCCGCGGACTTTCTGCGCTTGTTCCCCTCAAATAAAAAAGGCTTTGTCACCACTCCCACCGTGAGACAGCCCAGAGACTTGGCAATGTCCGCAATAACAGGCGCTGCACCTGTGCCCGTGCCACCACCCATGCCGGCCGTAATAAATACCATGTCGGCCCCCTCCAAATAGTGCGCAATTTCATCCCTGGACTCCGTCGCGGACTGACGCCCTACCTCCGGGTTGGCCCCCGCCCCTAAACCCCTTGTCAAATTCTGCCCCATCTGAATACGTATGGGCGCCTCACTAAACTGCAAAGCCTGTATGTCTGTGTTGCAGGCAATAAAGTCCACGCGGTCCAAGTTGTTGGCAATCATCGTGTTGACTGCGTTGCACCCCGCACCTCCGACACCTACTACTCGAATTTTTGCCGTTTGCTTGTCACTATCCATATGCACTTCCATCTTCGACTTCCTCTCGCGTTAAAGCGGAATTTTTACCAGCGGACAACTGGACAATAAATAAAGTTTTTGACTGCTCTCTTCCTCAACTGCAACAAAACCCCTCCTCGCCTTCCTTGCAACACTTCTTTTTAGCCAATTTCTCAAAATACTTCCTGCAACCAATCCCTCATGCGGCCCTTCACCTTTTTGAAAACGTTCTCCTCCCGTATCCTAAAAAGCCGCCTGTCCGTGTGCCGGGCACCATAAACAACCAAGCCTACGCCCGTTGCATAAATGGGGCTGCGTACCACGTCCACCAGGCCCCCTATCCCCGCCGGCGTCCCCCTGCGCACCGGTACGCCCATAATCTCTTCCGCCAACTCGTTCATCCCCGGTAACAACGTTGAGCCGCCGGTAATGACAACCCCTGAAGTCAACATCTCCGAAAAACCGTTGCGCTCTACTTCGCTTTGCACCAACTGGAAAATCTCCTCAACCCGCGGCTCCAATATTTCACAGAGTATTTGCCGCCCCATTACCCGCGGCTGACGCCCCCCCACAGAGGGCACCTCTATCATCTCCTGCTTGTCCACCATCGCCGCCAATGCACAACCATATTTCTGCTTTATCTTCTCCGCCTCGTGTATGGGCGTCCGCAACCCCACCGCTATGTCGTTCGTCAGGTTGTGCCCTCCCAAAGCAATCACCGCCGTGTGCGCTATCGCCCCCCCGGAAAATATCGCAATGTCCGTCGTCCCACCGCCTATGTCCACCAGGCAAATCCCCAAATCCCTCTCCTCCTCCGTCAATACGGACTCGCTGGAAGCCAATGGCTGCAACACTATGTCTGCAACATTCAGCCCCGTGCGGTTCGCACACTTCACAATGTTCTGCGCAGAAGCCACCGCCCCCGTCACAATGTGTACTTTCGCTTCCAGGCGTACGCCCGCCATCCCCAATGGCTCCTTTATGCCGCCTTGGTCGTCTACTATAAACTCCTGCGGCAACACGTGAATCACTTCGCGGTCTACCGGAATGTTCACCGTCTTCGCTTGGTCTATAACGCGCGCTATGTCGGCCTCGCGCACTTCCTTGTCCTTGAGTGCCACCACACCACGGCTCCCAAAACCCTTTATGTGGCCACCTGCAATCCCTGTGTAGACATTCGAAATTTCAGTGCCCGCCATCGCCTCCGCTTCCTCAATGGCGCGACGAATGGAAGCGACGGTGCTTTCTATGTTCACCACCACACCCTTGCGAAGGCCCGTGGAGGGGTGCGTGCCTATGCCTATAATGTCTATGCCATCCTCCGTCACCTCGCCAACAATCGCGCATATTTTTGTCGTCCCTATGTCCAACCCAACAATAATCTCTCCGGCTTTCTGCTTTGCCATGTCGTCTCCCGGTTTCCTCTCTCGAAAAAAACCTTTTTTCAGCGAGTGCCTTCCTTCTCAGGAGCGGCTTTCGCTATCTGTATGGTTACCTTCTCGGGCCTCACTCTGTTGTTCAACCGTATAACCTGCGCCACAATCTGCCTGCGCTCCAACTCTTCTTGTATGCGTTTCAACCTGCGTACCTTCTTCTCAAATCCACCCTCCCCCAACAAAACCTCTTGCCCTAAACCCATCAGCAATATTGCCTCCCTCCCCTCCATACGTATCTCCCAAAGCCCCTGCACCCCCTTGTTCTCCGCCTTGTAGGCTCGTAACGCGGCCAACGCCGTCCTTAATTCCCCTTGGCTTTGCTCGGGCTTGTCTATAAATGCTTCTTTATCAAGCCCCGTAACCAAAGGTAGGTTAATCTGCTCGCTCGGCTGTATTCTTTTGAAGGGCTTGCCCTCCTCGTCCAGCAAATATAAGTCCCCCAGTGCCAATATGGCCACTTCGCGGTATTCCGTTAGGCGAATTCTCAGGGTTTTTGGGTAGCGTTTCTCCAGGGTTGCGGACTTTATCCATGGGTGTGTTAATACGGCTTGTTGTGCTTTTGCCTCGTCCAACTGGAAAAGGTTCTCTCCCTCGCGTAAACCCGCAAGCCTCAAAAGCTCCTCCTCCACCACCCGCTCGTTGCCTTCCACCTCTATTTTATTCAACGCAAAAAAGGGACTCTCCAAGGCCCAATGCCACACCCTCCACCCGCCCCATGTGCCCAGTGTGCCCAAAAACGCAGCGCCCAGCAAAAGCCCCGCCCAAAAACGCAACCTCTGGCGGCGGGCAAGCCTGCGCTCTATTTGCTTGGGGCTGCTTTTTTTCCAGCGGTTCTTTTTTGTTGAGGCCCTCATGCGGCTAACCTGTATGCTGCCCCACATCGTCGCCTCGGTTGGCTTTGGACGCAAATTTTTTGCCACAACAACGTCGCTGTAGCAGCCTGTGCCCAAGGCAGGGGGCCCCCTGAAAAGGTTTTTTCTGGGAGGGGAGGGGAGGGGGGGCCTGCGGCCCGGGCCATTTTTTGGAAGGGGTTCTTTTTGCCCATTGGGGCGGGGTTTTTTAACTGAGAATGTTTTTAAGGGCCATGCGGCCCGCCCCTTTTTCGCCCTTCGGGCGTTGTTCTCTTTGGGCC
>WQTM01000060.1 GCA_009786315.1 Pseudomonadota bacterium
GGAGCCGTTTTTGAGGAACTTTTTGGGCGAGCAAAAAGTTCCCCGCCGGAGGCAGAATGCCCGGAGGGCGAAAAAGCCCGGGCCGCAGGCCCAAAAAGAACAACGCTCGGAGGGCGAAAGAAGCCGGGCCGCAGGCCCAGGAGAAAACAACGCCCGAAGGGCGAAAGAAGCCGGGCCGTATGGCCCAAAAAAAACATTCTCAGTTAAAGAAACCCGCCCGGAGGGCAAAAAGAACCCTTTCCAAAAAATGGCCCGGGCCGCAGGCCCAAAACCCCCATTGTCACTCAAGTGCCCCCTTAAAAAAATGGTGACGATAAAAAGCCAACTCCCCAATGGAGGCTTGTATGTCCGAGAGTGCTGTGTGTTGGGTGTCCACCTTGGAGCGGCCGGCCTGTTGGGGGTACCAGGCGCGCACCAACTCCTTGAGGCTGGAGACGTCTACCATCCGGTAGTGCAAATAGCGGTCCACCCCAGGCATGTGCCAAGCTATAAAACTGCGGTCCATATGAATGGAGTTGCCCGCCAAAATCCCCTCCCCTACCGCAAAATGCTCCGCCAACAACCCCATGGCTTCCTTCTCCGTGGAGCGCAATGAGTGCTCCGAGGCCCGTACACGCTCCAATAGGCCATTGCGCGTGTGCATTTGCCTCACAAAAGGCTCCATCTCCAAAAGCACCGCCTCCGGCTGCCAAATGGCACGCTCAAACTCGACAAGCGGGTTTAGGTCCTTGTCCGTTATAACAATGCCTATTTCTATAATGGCGCAACTCCGGGGCTCCAGCCCCGTCATTTCCAAGTCGCACCAGACAAAACGTGGTTGCTGAGTTTTCATGTGTGCTAGTCTCGTCTCACCTTGTCCACTCCAAGTCCAGCCCCAAAAAACCAAAATGCCCCCGCCGCCCAACTCGCCCATAAACTGCAACAAAGCCTCACCCAAACAGAAGGCTTGCTCCCCAAACTTGCCCTGCTGCTGGTGGAGCATAGGCCCCCGCCTCCCCCTATGGGCCCACCCAACACTGAAAATATAGCCCCCACGGCCTCCCCCATACCCCAAATGCTGCAAGAATGGCTCTCTTCCAACAAGGCCATTGCACAGGTGGAGCGCTGGGTTGAAAATATTTTTAACCGTTGGAATGGCGACAACCGCCGCCTGGAAGAGTCCCTCCCCAATAGCCTCCAACAGGCCCTCCTCTCCCTCGCCTCCAGGCCCTTCTCCCCCAACCCGGCCCTCCTCAAAAGCCTCCTCAATACCCCTCCTGTGAGAGAGCTTATTCGCAAAATACTCTCTCGCGCTTTGGGTGACTTTGCCCGCAGGGCTACCACCTCCCTAGCGCCAGCACCCGTGGCACAGGTGGCCCAGGGAGTGGGGCATTGGGCCAAAATGGCTGCGCGTACGGCCCTCTCCAAGGCGGGGGCACTGGGGGAAATGGTGGAGGCGGTTTCCACCGAGGTGGAGCGCCAAGCCGAAAAACGCGCCGCCGAGTTTGTGGACGCAGCCTTGGAAAGGGCCCTCGAGGACTTGGCCCAAGCGCTGGCCTCCCCCGCCCCCCATGGCCCACCCCTGGGCCGCGCCCTCTTGGAGACCGCCCTCACTTGGCGCCTCCCCCAACTGGCCCGCGAGTTGGCCAATGCGGACTTGCCCGGCGCCGCCCAAAGCCTGCAGGGCCCCCTCGCTGAGTGGGCAGGCAACGCGGCCTTCGCCCGCCTCCAGGGCCACCTGCAAACCCTCTCCCAAAACCCCGCCTTCGCCCAATGGCTTCGCCTGTGGCTAGAAGCTGCCATGGAAACCTAAAACCTGCTAATAGGCCCCCCCATGCCCACCCAACCTTCCAAAACCTTGGACAGCTTCCCCAACCCCGCCCCCCATAGGGACTATGAAATTAGCTTCGAGTGCCCTGAGTTTACGTGCTTGTGCCCGCTTACGGGACAGCCGGACTTTGCGCGCTTCCTCATATGCTATGTGCCGGACGCACTCTGCGTGGAGTTGAAAAGCCTCAAACTCTATTTGTGGAGTTTCCGCAACGAGGGCGCCTTCCATGAGGCCGTTTGCAACCGTATACTCGAGGACTTGGTGAATGTCCTCTCCCCGCGCAAGGCCACCGTGGAGGGCCATTTTTTTGTGCGAGGGGGCATTGGTACCCGGGTGGTTTGTCGCTATGAGAAGGCCACCCCACCTGCCACCTCACCCGGGGTTGCCCTCGCCACCAACCCCTCCCCCATGAGTACATAGGGGCCTTCGTCAGCAGCAACAAAGGCGGACTGCCCGCGGCGAAGGCGCAAACTGCCGCTGGGGCCCTGGGCGGCCACCTCCCCCTCTAATACCAACAATACCTCAGGGCCTCGGCGTTGGGGGGCACAGGGGGCCTTGGGGGACACTCTCAGCAGAGAGAGGCAAAACTCGGACACCGGCGTCTCAAAGAGGCACACCTCCCCGGGTTTGGGGAGGGCTTGCTGGGGGGTGGGGGTACAACTCTCAAAACGCAATATGGACAGCAGCGCGTCCACGTCCACACGCTTGGGCGTCAACCCCCCTCGCAACACATTGTCCGAGTTGGCCATAAGCTCCACCCCCATGCCGTTTATGTAGGCGTGCAAACAGCCCGCCGGCACAAACAAAGCCTCCAGGGGTTGCAGGCGCAGCCAGTTGAGGCACAAGCTGCCCAACACGCCCATGTCCTCAGGGTAATTTTGCAGGAGGCGCAAAGCCAACGCAGCTTTGTCAGCAAACGCTCCGGCCTGGGCCAGGCGCAAAAGCCCGGGTTTGGCCTGTGCCAGCAAAGGCGCCCGCTCGTTTTCAGGCCAACGCAGCAGGCTTTCAAAAAAAGCGCGCAGGGCCGAAGCCTCGTCCTCGCGGCGCAGCAGGGGCAGGGCTTTTTGCAGGCTTGGAATGGCCAATGCCTCAAACAGCGCCAACAAACGCGTGGGCTTTTCAAAGCCCATGAGGGCCTCAAACGGCGTCAACGCGCATAACAACTCGGGTTTGTGGTTGCTGTCCCTATAGTTGCAGGCTTGTGCGGGCAGCTTGCGGGTTTGCTCCTCGGCATAACCCAGGCGGGCCTGTTGGAGGTTGGGGTGGGCCTGGAGGGAGAGGGGCTTTTCCACAGCGAGTATTTTGAGGAGGAAGGGCAAAGTGCGCCAGCCGGGCCCCAAGGCCTCGGGCCTGCGTGCAATATAGGCCTCCAAACTCTCCACCCTCCCCTCGCACAGCAGTTGGGAGCTGCCCAGGGGGTGGGCCCCCATCCACAACTCAGCCTGAGGGGCAGGGGTTGGAGAGGGCCCTCCCAAAAACTCGGCCAAGGCCGAGGAGGAGCCCCAGGCATATTCCTTAATGCTGTTGAGCAACAACTCCATAGCTGCCTTTTACTCAACTCCACTGGGCATACAAGCCCCTTGCCCCTTGTTTTTTCTGCTGGGTATGCGGGGCGTAAGAAAAAGGCCACCTTCCAAAAAGGCAAAAAAACAGGCCCGGTTTTGCCGAGCCTGCTTTTGTTGTGAAGAGGCCTTTGGTGAAGGCTCAACCCGTCCGAGTTGGGTTTGGGGGCTCAGGGGAGTCGAGGCTCCACAAAGCACCCGCATATTCTGATGTCGGTGCTGCATTGCATTTCTGCCGGGCAACCGCCACAGTTAGCGGGGAGAGGACAAACACAAGTGTTGCTGGCGCTGTCGCATGTACGAGAGCCGCTGCATTCAAGCGTTTCGTGGTTAAAATACATGTCTTCTTCGCATGGCAAAGACGCGTTGCCGAAGGCTTCCCAAGCGCGATAGGAAATCACCACATGGCTTTGGTCGTCCGGGCGGCAATTTCCGAAGAAATTGATTGTCCTATAGAGGCCATTGTAGTCAAAACCATTCACTCGGCTGCGTGGCACGTCGGCGTTGTTGGCACATGCGCCGACGGGGTGTTCGACGGCCACGCGCAGAGAAGCGCCGATGAGCGGTTTTTGCGTCTCAATGCCTTGGCTGCCAATGGCATTGTCCACAATTTCTCTCATGGCTTCT
>WQTM01000061.1 GCA_009786315.1 Pseudomonadota bacterium
GGCGAGCAAAAAGTTCCCCGCCGGAGGCAAAATGCCCGGAGGGGAAAAAAGCCCGGGCCGCAGGCCCAAAGAGAACAACGCCCGAAGGGCGAAAAGAAATGTTGTCAAAAATGGCCCGGGCCGCAGGCCCAAAAAAAACATTCTCAGTTAAATAAACCCCGCCCGGAGGGCAAAAAGAACCCTTTCCAAAAAAAGCCCGGGCCGCAGGCCCAAGAAAAAACAACGCCCGCAGGGCGTCCCCCCTCTTTGAGAATAAAACTTTGTGAGCAAAAAATTGCTCAATTTTCAGTTGTTTTTAGCACCCCAAACAACATATAAACCCCCATGCAATTCCATAACCAACCAATTTCAATATGCTATTTTAATACACCCACCCAGGGGACACCTTGAAAAAATACCCCCGCCCCCTCTCCCTATACTTGACCGGCGGGCCTTTGCTCCTTAAAGCTGAAAAATAACAATAGAAACAATATGCACCCGCCTCGCTTGCCTCAGGCACCCTTCCAAACCCTGCTCGAAGCACTCCAAAGCTTTGCAGAAAAAAATACCACCGCCTTCTGCTTCGTGCGCGCGGATGGCTCCGAGCGAGAATTCTCCAAAAATGACTTATATATAGAAATAACCCGCCGCGCTGCACAACTGCGCAACGCGGGCCTCCAAAAGGGCGAGCGCCTCCTCCTCGTCCTCCCCGAAGGCGAGGACTTCGTCCCCACCTTCTTCGCCGCCCTCTGGGCGGGCGTCGTCCCTGTCCCCGTCTACCCTCCAATGTCCCTCGGGAAATTGAGCACTTATGTGGATACCTTGGCCGCTATTGTCGCCAGCGCCCAACCCAAATTCGCCTGTGCCCCCCAAAAACTCGAAAACGTCCTCTGGCCCGCCCTCTCGCGCACACCCTCCGTCCAAGGCATCCTCCCCGCACAAATGCTCCAAAACCCCCCCTCCTCGGAGCGCCTCCTGGCCCCGGAAAACATCCTCCCGGAGGACACTTGCTTCTTGCAGTTTACGAGTGGGAGCACTTCCACCCCTAAGGGCGTTGAAGTCTCCCACGCCAACCTCGTCGCCAACTGCAAGGCCATTATGGTGGACGGCCTCCAGTGCCACGAAGGCGACGTCACCGTCAGCTGGCTCCCCCTCTATCATGACATGGGCCTCATCGGCTTCATCATCTCCCCCACCCTCTATGGCCTCCCCTCTGTTATTCTCCCCACTACCTCCTTTATTCGTAACCCGGGCCTCTGGCTGGAAACCATTCACCGCAAACGCGGCACCCTTAGCTTCGCCCCTAACTTCGCCTATGCCCTCACCAACAAACGCCTGCGCCCCGAGGCCCTCAACCGCTTTGACTTGTCCTCCATGCGCGCCTTCGGCTGCGGCTCCGAGCCTATTAACCCCCATACTTTGAGGGAATTCGCCCGCAAACTCGCCCCCGCCCAACTCGCCCCCACCGCTATGCTGCCTTGCTATGGCATGGCGGAGCATACGCTGGCCATCTCCTTCTCCTCCCTCCATGAGGAAGTCCGTACCGACACCGTCGACAAAACCCTCTATGAGTCCCAACAACTCGCCCTCCCCCCTGCCCATGGCGACACCCCCAGCGAAACCGTGGAGTTTGTCAACTGCGGCAAAGCCTTCCCAGGGCATGAAATGGCCACCTTTGACAGCGAGGGAAACCGCTTGGAAGACAGAAAAATCGGCGAAATTTGGCTCAAAGGCCCTTCGGTGGCCCGCGGCTATTATGAAAACCCGGAGGCCACAGAGGCTGTCTTCGGCGGCGGTTGGTTGCGTACGGGGGACTTGGGCTATTTGGTGGAGGGAGAGGTATATATTACGGGGCGCTCCAAGGACCTTATTATTGTGAATGGGCGCAATTATGACCCGCAACGCTTCGAATGGGCCCTGGACAGCCTCGACAACGTCCGCCAGGGAAATGCCGTCGCCTTCTCCCGCCCCTCCAGCGCCTCCGAGGAGCTCGTCATCGTCGCTGAGTCCCGCACCCCCCACAAGGACGAATTGGCCTCCCACATCCGCCAATATATCAGCGAGCAATTCCAACTCGCCTGCGCCGACGTCGTCATTGTCCCCCCAGGTACCCTCCCCAAAACCTCCAGCGGCAAACTCCAACGCCAAAAAACCAGAGAGCGCTACCTCAAAGGCACCCTCCTCTCCTTTGCTCCCCACCGCCCCACCCCCCCGGCCAATAGCCTGGAGGCCGCCACCCAACAGGCCCTCTCCTTCGTCGAAAAAACCGTCTCCCTCGGCCTCGCCTTCGCCGGCAAAGCACGCGCACACTCACGCAAAACCGTGGAGCACCTCAGAGAAATACGCAGCCTCGAGCAGTTGACTCAAAAACTGAGACTGGCCGGAGACTATGCCCAAAAACGCGCCCGTCACTGGCTTTTTAGAAAGTGAGTACCGTGGGAAATACCAACAACATCGTCACCCTCTTCTCCCAAGCAGCCTTCGCGGCCAACGGCAAAACCTTCAACAACCTGACGCCCTCCACCGTTATTGCCTCCCTCGGCATGGACTCCGTCGCCATTATGGAGCTTGTCGGCTTCCTCGAGGAGCAACTGGGCATCCGCCTCCCGGACGAGGACTTGGCCCAAGTCCAAACCCTCGCTGACTTGGGCGCCCTCATTCAACGCCTCCAAACCCCTCCACCCCCCCTTGAGGCCATGAAAAACCCAAAAGAGACAGAAAAATAAGAGGAATGCTCCTGTATGTCTGACATTGCCGTCATCGGAATGGCTTGCCGCTTCCCCCATGCACCCCACCTGCAGGGGCTGTTGGAGCTTTTGCGCAAAGGCGACGTCGCCTTCGAGGACATTGGCAATGAGCGCTGGACGCATAGCGCCTTCCTGGACACAACGGACTTGCGCGCCCAGGACAAAACCTATGTGCGCCGCGCCGCCTTCATTGAGGGTATGGACGAATTCGGCGCCCTGCACTTCGGCCTCGCCCCCCGCCGCGTCCAGGTTATGGACCCGCAACAACGCCTCTTCCTCGAAATTTCCCGCCAAGCCCTCGAGGACGCAGGCTTTGCCACCCGTGACTTTCAGCGCAGCCATACAGGCGTCTTCGTCGGCGCCAGCGTCTCGGAATATAGGGACTTGAATGTCATCCGCCACCGGGCTGTTTCCCTCGCCCAAGGGGACTTCGGCACCCCCCACCCCCAACAAAACCTGCTGGCCCTCGCAGAGCATGCCGCCCCCATGCGCGCCTTCAGCGTGCCAGGCTCCCTTATTAATATGATTGCGGCGGCCGTCTCCCAAGCCTTTGACTTGGGCGGCCCCAGCTTCGCCGTGGACGCCGCCTGCTCCTCCGCCCTGGTGGCCCTCCATGAGGCCGTTATTCACCTGCGCGCCAAACAATGCAATATGGCCATTGCCGGCGGCGTCTACCTCAACTTGACGCCGGACAACTATGTCGGCTTCGCCCGCATTGGCGCCATGTCCCCCTCCGGCTTCTGCCGCCCCTTTGACGAGCGCGCCGACGGCTTCGTCATGGGCGAGGGCGTGGGGGCGGTGGTCCTCCAACGGGTGGAGGACGCCCTGCGCGACGGCAACCGCATTTGGGCCCTCATTCGCAACAGCGCCGCCAACAACGACGGACAAAGCGAAAGCCCCATGACGCCCAAACTCGAAGGGCAACTCGCCGCTATGCAGCGCGCACATGAGGGCCTGCACTTCCCCACCCAAAGCATAGGCTTCGTCGAAACCCACGGCACCGCTACTGTCGTCGGCGACGCCGTGGAAGTCGCCTCCCTCTCCCAATTCTTCTCCTCCCACGCCCCCAACCCACCCTCCACCCCCTCTGCCCCCTGCTATTTGGGCTCCATTAAGGCCAATATTGGGCATACCATGTCGGCGGCGGGTATTGCCGGCTTTATTAAAACCGTCCTCTCCTTGCACCATAAACTCATTTTCCCCCAGCCTAACTGCGAAAAACCCAACCCCAAACTCAACCTCCCCAACTCCCCCTTCTCCCTCCCCCACCAACTC
>WQTM01000062.1 GCA_009786315.1 Pseudomonadota bacterium
GGGGGGGGGCGGAGCAGTTATTGGCAGGGGGCAGGCCGCCCGGGGAGGGGGTGGCCGCAGGGCACTGCGCAGGTATAAAAAACGCATATTGGTATAAGTCCCTGTGTTGCCAGGAGGCAAACACCCCACCCTCCACCTCCCAGGCCCCTCCGAGGGGCCATAGGGTGTTGAGGGCCACCCCGCGAAAGCCCTCACCCACATGGAAGTCCGGCGTTATATATATTTGCTCGTCCTGCTTGCAGCCGCTGCCCAACTTGGAGGGGCACTTGCGTTTGTTTTCGCGCTGCAACCCGCTGCGCTCCCCCATGTCCACCCCGTGGGGCCTTTGGCGAAAGCTGTTGCTGAGTGTCAGCTTTTCTCCAAACCCCAAGCGGAAGTTGCCCAGGCTTAGGTGCCCGTTTTTCCATTGTACTTGGGCAAATACGGAGGGCAGGCGCAACAGAGGGCCTTCGGCGCTGCTGCTCAGCTGGAGGGGTTGGGCCTGGGCGCGCAGTTTGTGGCTATAGAGGCGGGTGAAGTTGAGGGTGGCGCCCAGGCGAAAGCCCAGGGTGGACTCCAGGCGGAGGGAAAGCAGGGCGGGGGGGGCCCTCTCGTCCGCCCAACTGCCGGCCGTTTTGAGGCAAACGCGGCCGCTGAGTTTGCTTGCCTCGCGCACAAAGGGGCGCAGCTGCTGCGCCTGCGCCTCGCTAACAAGCCCAAAGGCCAACCACTCCTCCACCCCACCCAAACGGCCATACGCTTCCCGGTGCGCCAGCAGGGCCTCCACCTCATGTTGCGAAAGGCCCGGAAGCTCCCCAAACTCGGCCCTGCTGGCCGTTTCAGGGGAAAACCCCTCCTGCCAAAGCCGCAACAGGCTTTCCAAACTTTCCTCTGAAAGCTCCCCCCTCTCCGCCAAAACCAACAAGTCCTCTTCCGAGTGAATGTCCCCCAGCGGCACCTCATAGAGGGCGGACAAAAGGCTGCCTGCCACCACCCAACCTACCCACTCCACGCCAACCTCCCAGAGTACTGCCAACCGTGAGTACAAACACTTGCAACTTTATAAAACTCTCAGTATATATACATATATAGGGACAAAAGTCAAGCCAAATGGGCCATATGGGGCCTGGGAGTTGTTGTCGAATTTGGGGAGACGGCTTTCGCCATGGCCAGCGAGTTTGAGAAAATAGAGCGGTTTGTGGGCATGTTTTCCGCCCCCCCCCCTCCTTTGGGCCCTGGGGATGATGCTTGCATATTGCCGTTGAAGGCGGGGCGTTTGTGTATGACGACGGATGCGTTGGTGGAAGGGGTACATTTCTCCAGGAAGCATTTCTCTTTGGGGGAGGTGGGGCACAAGGCCTTGGCGGTGAATTTGTCGGACTTGGCGGCGATGGGGGCGGCGCCGGACTTTTGGTTGTGTGCATTGGGGTTGCCTTCGCGTTTTGGTGGGCGGCAACTGGAGGCATTGGCCAGGGGCATGTTGCCTTTGGCCAAGCGCCACAGGCTAAAGTTGCTGGGGGGCAACCTAACGGCCTCCCCCCTCCTCAGCCTCACCTTGAGTTTGGGTGGTTGGGCACAAAAGCCGCTGTTGCGCTCCGGGGCCAAAGCTGGGGACAAACTCTATGTACTTGGAAGCCTGGGGGAGGCCTCGGCGGGGCTTTGGGCCATGCAGAGGGGCCTGCGTGTACCTGCGCGTTTTTTGGAAGCGCAGCGGCGCCCCACGCCTTGGGTAGAAGCGGCACAAGCCCTAAGCCCTCACATACACGCGGCCATAGACGTGTCCGACGGTTTGCTTCAGGACTTGGGGCACATGTGTACAGCCTCCGGCCTTGGGGTGAAGCTGGAGGCTTCGGCTTTGCCCATTTCCGAGGCGCTTTGGCGGCGGTTTCCGAAGCGGGCCTTGTCCTTTGCGTTGCGTGGTGGGGAGGACTATGCGTTGCTGTTGGCTGTTTCTCCCCAAAAGGCCAAGCGAGTGGAACGCGAGTGGACACCCCGCACTTGTCCCTTGAGTTGCGTTGGGAGTTTTATAGACTTACCGGGCATATGGCTGGATGGGCGACGCGTTTCTGCCCGAGGGTTTCAGCATGGCTAGGCGGTTGGAAGGCGGTTAAATAGAATGAAGAGGTGGAGGCAAAATGGGCAGTCTCTTTCCCAAGGGGGAGGAGGCGCTGTTTTTTCGGGAGAAGGTGGGGCGAGGGGTTTTGTTTCTCTGGGCTTTCTGGGGAGTTTTCATGTCCATTCGGGTTTTGTTTGTTGAAAGCGACATTGTTTTGGTGGAGCTTTTGTCTCCGTGGCTCAAGCAGCGGGGCATGGAGGTTGTTGCCCGCGTAGATTCGAGAGAAGCCGCTTTAGAGGCTTGTGAAAAGCACGAGCCACATTTGGCATTGGTGGCGTTGAAAGCCTTGCCGTTTTCCGCTTTGGAGTTGGTACAACAACTGCGGGCCAAATACCCGTCCATGCAAGTATTGGTCAGCAGTTTTTGGGCCTCTTGGGAGGAGTTGAAGGAGGCGAAGTGCTGGGGGGCGCAGGCGGGATTTTCAAGGCCTCCGAGTTTTGAGGAGTTTCAACATGCCTTGAAAGCGTGTCATTTTGAAACGCCCTGAAGGTTTTCTTTGGCAGGCGAGCGGGTTTTTATTTAAACCTTGGGCCAAAAACTGGCATAGTCTGCAGTTGATTGGACCCCATTTCCTACCCATTTTCGCTGGGCCGATATACTTTACTAAAGCCGTGGAAATCCGACGATTGGGGGGTTGAGTTTTTGGCGCGCCAGGAAAGCTTGGCGGGCTGCACAAAACTCGTGCTCCTCAAGACACTTGCGAAGCAAGTAGCGACGGACCCCACCTTTGTTAGCCTATTCCTCAACGAAGCACGCATTGCTGCACGCCTGTCCCACCCCAACATTATTCAAATTTATGAGTTGGGGGAGACGAATGGGGAATATTTTATAGCGATGGAATATGTGCATGGGCACCTATTGGACACGGTTTTGGAAACCATGCAGGAAAAGGCGCAGCTTTTTTTGCCCATATTGGCAGCGCAGCTATGCATTCAAATATTGCTGGGGCTCCGCTATGCGCACATGCAAGAGGACGAGCAAGGTTGTTTGCTGAACCTTGTGCACAAGAATTTATGTCCTTCAAATGTGTTGTTGGGGTTTAACGGTGCGGTGAAGGTGTGCAATTTTGGTATTCCGCGGACAACTTTTTTGGAGGCTGGGGGAAAGCCCACGTTTTATGTTGCGCCGGAGCAACATGTGGACGGGAGGATTGATGCGCGAGTGGACGTTTATGCAACAGGCGTATTGCTTGCGGAGTTGTTGCTTGGAAAAATTCCACACCATTGCGCTGACACACGGCAGCTTGCTGAAAGTGTCCGGCAACGCCCGGGCATTTCCCCTGCGCTTGCGGACATTGTCGCTTGTGCACTGTGTCTCAAGCGGGACGAGCGTTTTGAGTCCGCGCGGGAAATGGCCTTGGCTTTGGAGCACTATATAGAGGCGGCAGGTGCCTCTCAAATAACCGTGGAGTTGTCCAATTTTCTGCACCAACTGTTTGGGAAAAACACTCAAAACCCATGGCTTATATATGAGTCTTCCCCGGCCATACCCGCGCTGTTGCTACCGGACGCGCCCGACGAAAAAACCCGTCCGGAGTTTCCTTTGCCGACTCCACGCATAGAAAGCGCAGAAGAGACAAAGGAGACTCTGGAAATTTGCTCGCCGGAGGTGTCTCCGCGAGCGCTTTTACGCTCCTATTTTAAGTGGGCATTGGCCGGTTTTTGGATGATGTTGGTTTTAGGAGGGGTGGCTTGGTGGTTGTGGGGAGACTAGTTGTTTGCCCTCCCGGGCGGGGTGTTGTTGGGTGCCAACTGACACTGTTTTTTTTGGGCCTGCGGCCCGGGCTTTTTTTGGAAGGGGTTCTTTTTGCCCATTGGGGCGGGGTTTTTTAACTGAGAATGTTTTTATGGGCCATGCGGCCCGGCTTCTTTCGCCCTCCGGGCGTTGTTTTCTCCTGGGCCTGCGGCCC
>WQTM01000063.1 GCA_009786315.1 Pseudomonadota bacterium
CGCAGGGCCACCGGAGGGAGCCGTTTTTGAGGAACTTTTTGGGCGAGCAAAAAGTTCCCCGCCGGAGGCAAAATGCCCGAAGGGAAAAAAAGCCCGGGCCGCATGGCCCAGGAAAAAACCCCGCCCGGAGGGCAAAAAAAACCCTTTTCAAAAAATGGCCCGGGCCGCAGGCCCAAAGAGAGCAACGCCCGAAGGGTGAAGAGAAACATTTCCAAAAAAAGCCCGGGCCGCAGGCCCAAAAAAAACATTCTCAGTTAAATAAAACCCCGCCCGGAGGGCGAAAAGAAACCTTTCCAAAAATGGCATTCGGCGGCCCGCAGAAATTCCTGCGGGCCTGCCTGTGGAGTCGGTTTATTGGCCAATGAAAGTGACTTTGCCGCTTTCAATATGGTAGAGGCCGCCAACCACTTTGAGTTTGCCTTCGGAGATGGCTTTTGCAAGCACCTCGTTTTTGCCAAGCTCTTCCACCACGCGCTCCACATTGAGGATTTCACCTTGGCTGACACGGCTGTTTTCTGGCAGCATGTCGGTTTTCTCCGTCAAAGGTTTGAAGCTGCTCATCAGCTCACCGAGGGCACCAGGCAACTTGGCGTGGGATACCGCTGCTGCTACCGCGCCGCATTTCGTGTGCCCCAACACCAAAACCAGTGGGACTTTCAAAGCGTCCACGGCAAATTCCAGCGAAGCGGTTTGGTCCACCCCCGCCGTGTTTCCCGCCGTGCGTACGACGAATATGTCGCCCACCCCTACATTAAACATGCGCTCCAACGGCGCGCGTGAGTCACTGCAACCCAAAATGGCGGCAAACGGCTTTTGCCCTGCCGCCACATTTTTGGCGCGTGCTTTCTCCTCTTGTTTTTTGTCGGGTTTGGCAAACTTGCCGGAGACATATTGTTTGTTGCCCTTCAGCAGTTTCCCAAGGGCCTCGTCCGGAGTGGTGGCGAAAGCAGAAGAAATGGTGAAGAACACCATTAGAATAAGCAACAGCTTGCATTTGAACATGTAAGAATCCTTTCTTGGAGAAATTAGTTAAAAACATTTTTGAAAATTTAAAACCCAAAAGTTGCCTTTCCAAACCTTATTCACCTGTTAGCAACTTGTTGGCCTGTTGTTGGCGCTTCATATGTTTGAAAGCGTTGAGCCACAACTCGGCTTCCCGTTGGGAAAGCCCCGCGCGGGCCAGGCTTTGCCACAACTCCTCCAACACATAGTCGGGGGCCTGGGGGTTGAGGAAGTCCGCCGCCAACAAAGCATGGCGCATGTTTTGTCGAAGCCTTTGCAACAACCCCAGAGGGGCGCGTGTCTCCTCAGGTGGCTTGAGAGAGGGCGGGCCTTGTTGTATGCACAAAAAAAGGCAAATGGCCGCCGCTTGGGCCAAATTGAGTGAGGGCTTGGTGCCGGGGGTGGGGATGCAGACAAATTCCTGGCAAAGCGACAACTCCTCGTCTGAAAGCCCACGGCGCTCCCCGCCCAATACCAGGGCCACCTTCCCCTCCCTCTGCCTCTCCCATAGGCGCTTGGCCCCTTCCTCGGGACTGAGCGCTCTCCTGCGGCCTACCTCCCGGCGAAAACTGGTGCCCACCGCATAGCTGACGTCTTCCAACGCTTCTCCTAAACTCGAAACCACCTTAAATTCCTCCAATAAACCCGCCGCATCCACCGCTACACGGCTGGCCCCGGCCCAGTCCTTCACCCATGGCCTCGAAAGACGACAACCCGAAAAACCAAAATTACCCAGCAAACGCGCAATGGCGCCTAGGTTCTCTGCACACTGTATGTCATGGCATACAACTAAAGGTGGCCACATGCCCGCCACTCTAGCGGAGGCCGCACCCTAAGTCTGCCGCCAAACCACGGAAAATGCCCCCAACTTCCTCGAGGCTTGTGTGCACCCCATTGTTTTTCTGGCCCATGTATTCATTTTTCTGTATGCTTGTGCGCGTGTTGAGACGGTATATGACATGGCTGGCGCTTTTTGCCTGCGGACTCTGGGCTTGTGAGGAGGGTGTCTCCACCTTCTCCCCCTCCCTTTCCCTGGAGGAAGCCCTCGTCTCTCCTGCAGAAATGCTGGAATATGAGTCTCCGGCTACACGCCAGGCCCTCTGGGAGGAGTTGCTCCACCAGGCCAGAGAGCAGGCCCAAAACCCCTCCCATATGCTGCCCCTCTTCCCCCTCTCCTCACCCTCGGGCTTCGTTGCCAAAGAGGGCCTTGTGGAGCCTTTCCATTGCTCCAAGGAAGTTTTGGCAATGGCGCCCAAAGAGGCGCCTCTGGGCTTGTTAGAGGAGGAAGCAGACTCAAAAGAAGAGGCCCCGGAGTTTGCGCCCAAAGAGGAATGGGCGGAGCTCTCCCTCAAAATGGATGAGCGTAGGGAAAGTTGGAGCGACACCCCCCGGGAGGAGTGGAGGGGCTTGTCGGAGCGCGAGGTTATGCGCTGTTTGGCTTTGAGTTTGTTGGCCCAATGGCAGGTGAAGGGCGAAATCAGCGTGCAGAGGGTGACAAGGTCCCCCTATGCCGCCGCCTATGTGGAAGGCAGCCTGAGGCTGAATCCCGCCTTCGTCTCCTTGGCAGCCGCCGCTTTCTAGGCTATGGCCCTCTGGCCAACCTCTGTCTCAAACCCCTAGCCCAAGCCCCCATATGCCTATGACGACTGAAACTCTGCGCAAACAACTGGCCTTTACTCTCGAGAAAACCGAATGGCCGCAACTTGGAGGCCTCTACCGCGGCAAAGTACGCGACGTTTATACCCGCAAGGACTGCCTCGTCATTGTCTCCACAGACAGGCTTTCGGCCTTTGACAGGGTGCTGACGACTTTGCCCTTCAAAGGGGACTTGCTCAACCAACTCTCCGTCTTCTGGTTTCAACATACGCGAGAGTGGGTGCCCAACCACCTCGTGGACAGCCCGGACGCTTGTGTCAGCGTTGTCACCAAGGCGGAGCCTTTCCCCATAGAGTTTGTGGTGCGCGGCTATTTGACAGGCAGCCTCTGGCGCGACTATGCCAAGGGCGCAAACCCCTATGCCCTGGCCCTCCCCCCAGGGCTCCAACAAAACCAGGCCTTCGAAAGCCCCCTCCTCACCCCTTCTACGAAAGCGGCCTCTGGGGAGCATGACTTGCCCATTTCAGAGAAGGACGTCGTTGCCAGCGGGCGTATGTCCGCCAAGCATTTTGCCCAGGCCAAGGAGGCGGCTTTGGCTTTGTTCGCGGCGGGCCAGGCCCTGGCGGCGCAGCGTGGGCTTATTCTCGTTGACACCAAATATGAGTTTGGCCTCGCACAGGGAAAACTTTTGGCCATTGACGAAATGCATACGCCGGACTCCAGCCGTTATTGGCGTAGGCAAAGCTATGAGGAGCGCTTTGCCAAGGGGCTTCCACAGGAAATGTTGGACAAGGAAAACCTGCGCCGTTGGTTGCTTGAGGAAATGCACTACCAGGGCAACGGCCCCATCCCCCCCATCCCCGACGACATACGCCTCTCCCTCGCCCGCGCCTATTTGGACGCCTTCCTCTCCCTCACGGGCGCCCCCCTCTCCCTGGAGGTTGGAAGTGTGCATACACGTATTGAGAAGCATTTGCGTGGGTGTGGCCTGTTGGAGGGCCATTGAGGAAGGGGGGCAGACGAATTTGGCTTCCTTTCTTGTATTTTGAGAGAGTGTCCCATATTCAAAGGAGGCAAGAGAAGCAGGCACGAGTGGCGAAATAGGTAGACGCAGCGGACTTAAAATCCGCGGGCCTTTCAACGGGCCATATGGGTTCGAGTCCCATCTTGTGCATAATATTGTAACGCGGCCACGCAGCCTCCAACAGCTCAAGCTTCTTCGCCCTCCGGGCGGGGTTTTATTTAACTGAGAATGTTTTTTTTGGGCCTGCGGCCCGGGCTTTTTTTGAAATGTTTCTTTTCGCCCTCCGGGCGGGGTTTATTTAACTGAAAACGTTTTTATGGGCCTGCGGCCCGGGCCATTTTTGAAAAGGGTTCTTTTTGCCCTCCGGGCGTTGTTTTCTCCTGGGCCTGCGGCCCGGGCTTTTTTTCCCTCCGGGCATTCTGCCTCCGGCGGGGAACTTTTTGCTCGCCCA
>WQTM01000064.1 GCA_009786315.1 Pseudomonadota bacterium
GCCGTTTTTGAGGAACTTTTTGGGCGAGCAAAAAGTTCCCCGCCGGAGGCAAAATGCCCGGAGGGCAAAAAAGCCCGGGCCGCAGGCCCAGGAAAAAACAACGCCCCAATGGGCGAAAAAGCCCGGGCCGCAGGCCCATAAAAACATTGTCAGTTAAAGAAACCCCGCCCGAAGGGCGAAAAAAACCCTTCCAAAAAAAGCCCGGGCC
Source organism: Pseudomonadota bacterium (assembly GCA_009786315.1). Taxonomy (GTDB): domain Bacteria; phylum Myxococcota; class Myxococcia; order Myxococcales; family Myxococcaceae; genus WRKR01. Next base: position 209 of record WQTM01000064.1, read on the forward strand.
GCAGGCCCAAAAAAACATTGTCAATTGGCAACAGAAACCCCGCCCCAATGGGCGAAAAGAAACGTCTTAAATTCCTCCACCCCCCCACTTTATGCGAGGACAAACCCAAGCACTCAATATACGCAATATGCGGTCCAGTTTTGCTCTCAACGGGCTGTGTATTTGCGCTTCCAACTTGTGCAAAAAATCTCTTATTTCCATGTCCGCAGGCCTGCACCAAGCCGCTCGCAACGCGGCCCTATGGGCTTTTTTGAGGTGGTGAATGTTTTGGTAGAGTTTGGCCACATGCAACCATAACTCTTCCGGGTTTTCTTCTTTCCTCTCACAGGCTTCTGCGTGCTTCTCTATTTCAGCCAAAAGCGGCAGGGCTTCATTCGGCTTGTCTTGTAATACGAAAGCAATGGCCAAAGCCATGACGGGCCCAAGGGAGGAGGGAGAGAGGTGTTTGGCGCGCCACAGTGCCTCCATTCCTTCCGGGAGAAGCTTTAACTCGAAAACCAGCAGCCAACCCAAATGGTAGTGGTCCAAAGGGTTTTGGGAGGTTTTGCATTTTTCTCGGAGAATCCGAATGGCCCTGTCCGTGCGGCCTATGGACCAGAATGCGCGCGCCTGCTGGTAGGCTTCGGGGTTTCCTATGGGCAAAAAACGCCCATGCAAATAGGCTTGCGGCACCCCCTGCGCCTCAATGGGCTCCCCCAGCAGGAGGGGGCGCTGTACCACTTTGTTAACGTTGCGGGCGGCGGGAATTTGCTCCGAGGTGTCCGTACGCAGCATATAGCCCAAATGGGAGAAACGCCGCAGGACGTCCTCGTGCTCCTCCTCGGTTGCCACCACCAAAGCCCCCGTACACTCTGAAACCAAACGTACGACAGAAAAAGGCTGGTTTTCTGCCATCACCCCCAAATGGTCCAAAGTGGAAAAAAGCCGACAGGCATTTTGCTCCAATACTTCCACCTCCTCTCCCGCAAACAGCACAATAGGCCTTTGGACATCCAAAAACATGGCTGCATAGACGGGGGTAGGCTTTGACACGGACACGGTGGCCTATGAGAACAGACATAGGGGTGAAATGCAATGGCCGTTAGCCCTCGGAAAGGAGAGCATATACTTCGCTTGACAGGGTTGTTGCTGCCACACCCAGGGGAGGGCATTGGGGCGCAAGGATTCGAACCTTGATACTCAGAGTCAAAGTCTGATGTCCTGCCGTTAGACGACGCCCCAGAGACAGCGCCCCTTGCTACCTGAATGTGGGCAGCCGTCAACAGAAAAATTGCTTTTTCATTTTCAACTGCCCTCTCCTGAATTTGCGAATGCCCCTTGCCACCTCTGCCCCGCTGCCCGCCCCCTCTTGCAAAATGAGGTGGCCTCAAAAACCAACGCGACACACGCCTCCGGCAAAGCATAGAGGTGCGCTTTGGCCCGCGGGGAGGAGAGGGCGGGGGGCCAGAGGGCGCTAACGTGTACGGAGGAGAGGCCCGGTTGGAATATGCCGCCGCCGTGCAACTTGAGGGCGGCCTCCTTGAGCGCCCACAAAGCTACAAACCCCCGCGGACAGGCCTCCCCAAGGGCCCTCTCCTCCTCCCCAAAAATACGCCCCCCTATGCCCACAATACGCGCCTCGTCACCCCAATTGCAAATGTCCAACCCCACCGCAAAAGGCGCACATGCCACCCCCACATAACAAGCCGTATGCGAAACCGAAACCCCCACCCCCTCCACAGGCTGGCCCCCTCTCAATAACAAGGGCGGCCCCTCCTCCCTGGACAAAAGCTGAAAGGACTCGGGCGCTCCCCCCACAGCTTTTGAGAGGAGTTGCTTGGCCATAAGCCGGGACTGCTTCCACTCAAGGCGGCGGCGGGGGTGGGAGAGGCCCTCCAGTTGGGCAGCCTCCTGGGGACTGAGGGCAACAGGGGAGGGGCCCTCTGCTTTTGCACCCCCCTCTGCTTTTGTGTGCCCCTCTGTTTTTGTGTGCCCCTCACCGGCCCCCAGGGGCTCCACCCATAGCCATATGGCCTGGGGCAGGCGGCATATTTCCCCCAGGGCCAAAGGGGGAAAAGGAATGGCCGGGGGGGTGTCCAAGTGGCCCCCGGGGGGTGCCTCAGGAGTGCCCCCTGGGGGGCCCCCTGGAATATGCCCCTTCCTCATGGGGTGGGGCGGCCTTTGTCCACCTCTTGGCGGAGGCGGGACAACTCCTCACTCAAAACGTTGGCGGTATGCAGCAACTCCTCCTCCGTATGCAAAGAGGAGAGGAAAAAGCGCAGGCGGGCGGCGGACTCCTCAACAACAGGGTGCAAAATGGGCTGTACATTAATGCCGCGGCGCTTGAGGGCGTCCGAGAGTTTGAGGCAAATATAGGAGTTGCCGACAATGGCGGGCACCACGGGTGTGTCCTTGGACATGCCGGTGTCCACACCGCGCTCTTTGAGGAGTTGGAGAAAAAGGCTGGTGTTGGCTTGGAGTTTTTGCACGCGCTCCGGGTGGGCCTGCAGTTGGCGCAAGGAGGCCAGGGCGGCGGCGGCGTTGGGGGGGCTTAGGCCCACGGAGTAGACGAAGCCCGGCGTCGTATATTTGAGCCACTCCACGAGGGCGTGGGTGCCCGCAATATAGCCGCCACAACTGGCGAAGGACTTGGAGAGTGTCCCCATCCACAACTCCACCTCCCCCCGGGCAATGCCATGGTATTCGGCTATGCCGCGGCCGGTTTTTCCAACCGTGCCTGCACTGTGGGCCTCGTCCACCAACAACAGGGCCCCATGGCGCTTTTTTACCTCCACAAAACCCCCCAACTCCGGAATGTCCCCGTCCATGCTATAGGCCCCCTCAATACACATGAGGACGCGGCGAAACTCCCCGCGAATGCTGGACAACAGCTTGTCCAAAGCCTGCCAGTCATTGTGGGGGAAGGGGCGGCGTTTGGCCCGGGAGAGTTGGGCGCCCTGTATAATGGAGTCATGCGCCAAAGCGTCATGCACCACCAAGTCCTTCGGGCCCACCATATGGCCAATAACACTCACGTTGGTGGCATGCCCGCTGACGAGGGCTATGCAGTCCTCCGTGCCGAAAAACTCGGCCAGGGCGCGCTCCAACTCCAACGTGAGGGGCTTTTCCCCCGAGGCCATGCGGCTGGCGGAAACGGAGGTGCCATAGCGCTCCACGGCCTCCTTGGCAGCCTGCGTCACCACCGCGTCCCCGGAGTTGCCCACATAGTTATAGGAGGAGAAATTCAGCATGGGTTTGCCGCCCACCTGCGTGGTGTTTTTGCAAATGGACTCGTGTACCCCAAAATAGGGGTTTTGTACGCCCATGCCCTCCAGCCAGGCCATGCGGGCCTTCAACTCCATATACTCAGGAAACAACTCCACACGGTAGTGGGCAGGGGGCACCTCAAGGGAGGGTGGGGCAGAGGGTGGTGGGGCCTCCCCCTTCCCAAAGTGCACCCCCTGGGCGCGCAGTTGGGCTTTGGCTTTTTGCATATAGCCCAGCAGTTGGCCCTGTGCGTTGTGCCACCAGAGGTTGGCCACCACCGCCTCCTCGCTTTTTTCCACCACCTCCACCGTGGCCAACACCCGCTCCTCCAGGGGTGCCCACTGCACAAAACGCTCAAACCCCACGGGGAAGCCGGCCTGGTTGTGTTTCAGCCAAGCCCAATAGCCGGCCAGTTGAAAGCTGGCGTCCAATATGAGGGGGTTGACGGCCCACTGTTGCCGTGGGCCAGGGGCCTCCCACGCCCCCAGTTGGGCGGGCCGTACCCACCCTTGCACGACGGTTTCCCCCAGGGCCTCTATGGAGAGAATGCCGCGAAAGCGCGGGCCGTGGAAGCTATAGCACTCATAAAAGGTTTGGAGAGGCAGAGGGGGTGGCCCCACGAGGGCAGGGGGCAGCGGCGGCAGGGGGGGGGGGGGGGGTTCCCCCTCCTCCACCACGGCCACCCCACTTTGGTAG
>WQTM01000065.1 GCA_009786315.1 Pseudomonadota bacterium
ATTCCATGGGGGTTTTGAGGCAACAGGGTAGGGGCATAAGGGAGGCAGGGGGGTGGGTCATTCAGGAGTAGGGGGAGAAATTGACCCGGTAAAAAAGGTAGAGAGGCGGCGTTGACTTCTGTGAGGAGGGGGCATAACAAGGGTTACATTCGGGGAGTGGCTCAGCCTGGTAGAGCACTTGGTTCGGGACCAAGGGGTCGCAGGTTCAAATCCTGTCTCCCCGACAATGGAGTAAGCTGTTAGAGGGCCGAGCGGAGGACGCTGGCCGCCGAAGAGGCCCGAGGAGGGCCCGAGGCCTTTTGGGCATATATGTGTTTGCCCTACCATGCGAAGGGCGGAGTTTGTCCGAGGGTGTAGGATTCTCTGCGCTTTGCATATTTGGGAGTTATGTTAAAGACAAGACATGAATACACGCCTCCGGTTTCAGAAAGATTGCCGAAAGACGCTGTGTTTTTTGGTGTACTGCCTAGGTGTAGGGGTGGCCTGTACGCATACGAGCCACTCAGGGGCAGTGGTTGCCGGCAAGCCGGAGGGGGAGCATTTACGCGTTTGCGCGGAGGCTGGGCGGAGGAAGCTGGCAGCGGAGCAAGCCTACATGCACGCCAAGGGCAAACACTCAACGAATACCCAAGCGGTTTCCGCGAAGGAGATGGAGGCCTCGTGGAGGGCCTTGTCCAAGGCGGCGAGGGGGGCGAGGGGCCGCACTCGGGAGCACATGCTTTGGAATATAGCGGCTTTGGATTTTGTGAAAGCGGAGGGGGCTTCCGTGAAGGCCAACGCTGCCTATTTTAGGGCAGCGAATGCGAGGGAGCCCATTCAAACGGCGGCCAAGAGGGCGCAGAGGGCGGATGTTGTGGCCCAGAGTGCCAGCAAGCGATACAATGAGGCGAGGGGGGCTGTTTCCGAGCAGGAAATAAACGCCTCATGGGCAGAGTGGAAGAGGGCGTTTGAGAGGATGGAGGTTTTCTCCAAGGGCCACGTGGGGTGGAACATGTCCATGATGGTATTTTTGGAGGCCAAGGAAGCCTATTGGGAGGCCCAAAAGGCGCATGTGGAAGCATGCCCCTGAACTTTTCGAAGGAGCAAAGCTTTGCGAGGCAAAAGCCGTGTGCCTATGCTAGCCTCCGGCGCCATGGCACCCAAGAAAAGCGACAGCACGTTGTTTCCCGTCATTATGGCCGGCGGCTCCGGCACGCGTTTTTGGCCGCTCTCCAGGCAGGCGTTTCCAAAGCAATTTTTGCCGTTGGCTTCCTCCAAGGCCCTGTTGACGGAGACGTTGGAGCGCCTGGGCAGCATGGCGCTCCCCAAGCAATGCTATGTGGTGTGTGGGAAGAAGCACCTGTCCATTGCGCGCAAGTTGCTGGTGAAGGTGCCCAAGAAGAATTGGCTTGCAGAGCCCCAGGCCAGGAATACAGCCCCCGCCATAGCCCTGGCCCTGGCGCATATTTCCAAACAAAACCCTGAAGCCCTTGTTGCCATATTCCCCGCAGACCACCATGTTGCCAACCCCAAGGCTTTGCGTTTGTGCCTACAAAAGGCCATGGACTTGGCCCAGCAGGGGCACATTGCGACATTGGGCATTATACCCCACCGTCCCGAGACAGGTTTTGGCTACATACGCCGGGGGGAGGCATTGGGGGAGGACGGCTATAGGGTGCATGCCTTTGTTGAAAAACCCGACGAGGAGACGGCCCAAAAATACCTCGCTTCCGGTGAATATTTTTGGAATGCGGGCATTTTTATTTTTAGGGCTGACGTTATGGTGGAGGCTTTTGGCAAGCACATGCCCGAAGTGGCCCAAGCCCTTTTGCGTATTCGCGCAGCCCTTGGAAAAACCGGTGCCCAAACGTTGTTGGAGCGCGAGTTTAAGAAAATGACAGCCACCTCCATTGACTTTGGTGTTGCGGAGAAAGCCGACAACATGGCGGTTGTGCCTGCGGACATGGGTTGGCATGACGTTGGCAGCTTTCAAGCCATGGAAGAGGTGAAACCACAGGACGACAATGGCAACGTCCTCTGTGCGAAAACCTTGCTTGAAGCGTGCAAGGGCAATGTTTTCTGGTCCTCCAAGCGGTTGGTGGCGGCTTTGGGTGTTGAAAACCTCGTTGTTGTTGACACAGAGGACGTGTTGCTTGTTTTGGACAAGCGCAAATGCCAGAATGTACGCACGTTGGTGGAGAAGCTTCGCGAAGACAAGAAGCTGAACGGATACCTCTAAATTTTTTGTTAACCAAAGGAGCCCCATGCAGGCACACATTTTTCGAGAATATGACATTCGCGGCATTGCCGCAGCAGACTTGGATGAGGTGACGGTTGCCGGAATAGGCAAAGCCCTGGCAACGCGCATTTTGCGTACAGGCGGGAGGGCCATGGTGGTGGGGAGGGACTGTCGCAACTCCGCGGAGCGCCTGTTTCAAACTTTCTCCAAGGCCATTCTCGAAACCGGTGTTGACATATGGGACATAGGTGTTGTCCCCACGCCCGTCACCTACTATGCCGCGCACGCTTTGCCAGCAGACGGGCTGGCGATGATAACAGGCAGCCACAACCCGCCCGAATACAACGGCTTCAAAGTTGGCATAGGGCACACCACCCTCTATGGTGAAAGCATACAGAGTTTGAGGAAGCAAATAGAGGCGGGGGACTTTGAGAAGCGTGGGGGGGGGCGTATGTGGCGCTATGACATATTAACCCCCTACCTGCACAACATTCTCCAAATTGCGCGCATAGAGAAGAAGCCGTTGAAAGTGGTTGTAGACGCAGGCAATGGTGTGGGGGCCCTGACGTCCATTCCCCTCCTCAAGCGGCTGGGTTTTGAGGTGAAGGAGTTGTTTTGCGAAATGGACGGCAACTTCCCCAACCACGAGGCAGACCCCACCGTCGCCAAAAACCTAGAGGTGTTGATTGAGACGGTGAAGAGGGAGAAGGCCGACATGGGGGTGGCCTATGACGGGGATGCGGACCGCATTGGTGTGGTTGACGAGTTGGGCAACATTTTATGGGGGGACAAGCTGATGATTCTCTTTGGGCGTCAGGTGTTGGAAGCCGTCCCTGGGGCCACCATTATAGGTGAGGTGAAGTGCAGCATGACACTCTATGACGACATAGCCAAGCATGGGGGAGAGGGCATTATGTGGAAGACGGGCCACTCACTCATTAAGTCCAAAATGAAGGACTCTGGGGCCTTGCTTGCCGGAGAGATGAGCGGCCACATTTTCTTCAAAGACCGCTATTTTGGTTTTGACGATGCGGCCTATGCGACGGTGCGTTTGCTTGAAATTTTGACAAAGGCAGGCAAGCCGCTCTCCCAATTATTGGCGGGCATACCCGAAACACATGCCTCACCGGAGTTGCGGGTGCCGGCAGAGGAGGCGCAGAAGTTTCACCTCGTAGCGCGTTGTGCCCAGTTGTTGAAGAAGGCGGGGCACGACTGCATAGAGACAGACGGCGTACGCGTACGTTTTGAGGATGGGTGGGGGTTGGTGAGGGCCTCCAACACGCAGCCTTTGCTTGTCATCCGCTGGGAAGCCACCACGCAAAGCCGCATGGCAGAAATTCAGCAGCTCATTGAAGGCACCATTGCCTCAGCGAAAGCGGAACTTGGACTCAAATGACGGCGGGTGCTGAGCCACACATATTGGCAGTGGACTTAGGCGGGACGCACATGCGCCTAGCTTGCGTTGACTTTGGCGGCAAAGTGAAGAAGCTTTGCAAGTTGAAGTTAGAAGACAAGACGCCCGACGGAGTGGCCCGTCGAATAAGCGAGGAGGCCCAAAAGCTTTCCAAGGCATTGGGCACGCATTTGAAAGTTTGTGGAATAGGAATAGCGGCGATGTTGAGAGGCCAGGTGGTGGCCATAGCGCCGAACCTAGGGTGGAGGGAGGAGGCTTTTGGCCGGAGGTTGGAGGAGCGGCTGGGGTTTGGGGCATTTCTCTTCAACGACTTGTCAGCGGCGGCGTGGGGGGAATATTCCCTGGGGGCGGCGCGTGGTTTTGGCAACGCCCTCACCATATTTATAGGCTCCGGCATAGGGGGTGCGCTGATGAGCAACGGGCGTCTCATAGAGGGGGCCGGTGGGTTAGCGGGGGAGTTGGGACACGTCAAACTGGGGGGTGGGCACACGGCGCTTTGTGGGTGTGGCCAGAGGGGGTGCCTGGAAGCCTATGCCGGGGGGAG
>WQTM01000066.1 GCA_009786315.1 Pseudomonadota bacterium
AGCCCGGGCCGCAGGCCCAGAAAGAACAACACCCGAAGGGTGAAGAGAAACATTTCAAAAAACGGCCCGGGCCGCAGGCCCAAAGAGAACAACGCCCGGAAGGTGAAGAGAAACATTTCAAAAAACGGCCCGGGCCGCAGGCCCAGAGAGAACAACGCCCGGAGGGCAAAGAGAAACATTTCCAAAAATGGCCCGGGCCGCAGGCCCAGGAAAGAACAACGTTTGGAGGGCGAAGAAAGCCGGGCCGCAGGCCCATAAAAACATTCTCAGTTAAAGAAACCCGCCCGGAGGGCGAAGAGAAATGTTTCAAAACATTGAAGGAACCGCCTCCCTTTCAGCACTAACTCAACCAAAGTTAACGCTAACCCAACCAAAGTCAGCGCTGACTTGCACCTTGTTGGCTTGCAAGCCCCCGCCTTTGTCGCTTGGCTGTCCCTATGGGTGCCTATTTTGACAGTTTTGGGGCTCTGCTTTTTTGCCCGCAGCGGCGGGGGCAGGCTCGAAGAAGGTTTTGAGTTTTAGAAAGTGCTTCTCGAAGGCGTGGTAGCTGACAACGGCCATGAGGCAACTGACAAGGCAGCCAAAACTGCCCAACACAAAGGCGGCTGCCACCTCATTGGGCACCCACTGTTTGACAAACTCCAAACCATTCCGGCTAATGAGGAAATAGGCAACCATGGCGTGGTAGACATAGAGGCCATAGGAATAGCGGCCCAGGAAGCCCATAAACTTGGAGCAGAAAAACGCCCAGGTGAGGGAGCGGGGTTTGGCCGTAATGGCCATGGCGAGTATACCGGCAAACACCACATTAAAGGCTGTTTCGCGAAGCGGCCTGAAAACATTCCAGAGAGTGCTGTCTTTTTGCCCCGCGGTGACAAGAAAGGAGAAGAGAATGAAGAGGCCACCGCCGCCCAACAGCCAATAGCCGGTTTTGCGCATCCACCGGACATAATGCTCCGGGGTGTTGCCACCACGCACCACAAGGGCTAGAATGCCGCCCAGACACAGCGCGTCAAAACGGCAAAACGTCAGCGCATAAATGGCCAGTGGGTTGGCCTCAACGGCATACATGCCCAGGCGCGTCGCCAGAGAAAAGACAATGAGGCCCCCGGCCATATAGACAAGCGTCTTCCTCGGGAAGAAAAACACCAGAAAAGGCCACAACATATAAAAATGCTCCTCAACGCACAGAGACCAGAAGTGGCTGACATAGGGAAGTTGCGCCCACTCCGTGACGTTGCGCAGCCAAATATAAAAGTTGAGGCCATAACTCCAAAGCCACCCTTGAATGCTTTGGAGGGTGTGCATTTCTCCGAGAGTTTGGGGCCCAAGCGTTGCGAGTTTGGGCAGGCCGAAAGCCACAAGCGCAATGAGGGCCAGCACGCCATAATAGAGGGGGAAAATACGCAGGAGGCGGCGCATGTAGAAGTTTTTGAAGAAGTGGGGTTTGGCTTTGGTGTCATACAAAATGCCCGTAATAAGAAACCCCGACAGCACAAAAAACACCTCCACGCCGAGAGCACCATAGGAGAAGAGTTGTTTGAGTGCGTTTTGGAAGGCCCCCGCCCATGGCATGGGGTTTGAAAAGAGGTGCACTGCCAAAACAAGGCCAATGGCCAGCCCACGAATACCGTCCAACGCTGGAATATGCCCTCGAAAGGCTTGCTTCATTCCGTCCGCTTTTATGCAGTTTCTCCGGAGAGCGCACTCGAAAAGTGTTTGGAGAATAACTTTAGGTGGCAGGTGCTTGTTTCTTCTCTCATGGAGGGAGCAGGGGGGGAGGAAAGCCTAAGCGAGGGGGTGTTTGTGGGGAGCGGGCCAGGCGCCGCTGCGCACGGCCAGTTTGCTGATGACAGTCAACGAGAGGGCAAGCCCCATGGAGCCGAAATAGGAGCGGGTACCCATGTCTCCCCAGCACTGAGCGAGGTATGTAATGACAAAAGACAGGGCCGTAAAAATAGCCGTCCTGTCAACGGGGTGGAGTGTACGCGGGTAGGAGCGAGCGGCGAAGAAAATGAGGGCGACGACGGGGAGGAACATGGCCGTAAAGCCGAAGAGGCCGCCTATTGTCCACATCCACAGGATGGTGTTGTGGGGGTGGAATTGGTAGGTGGGCATAATGAAGGAGATGTCCGGAAGGACAATGGGCTCCTGAAAGCGGTGTCCGAAGCCGAGGGGGAGAATGGCGTTTTCGCTCCACGTATAAAGCACGTTAAAGTTTTCCATGTCGCGGTAGTCAGCACCGGTTTGGTTGGGGTCCCCCTTAATGAGGGACTTTATCATTTGGGCGGGACCCCAAATAGGGTTGTGGTGGAGAGCATCCGCCTTCCAGCCCACGGCGACATAGAGAGAGAAGATAGGTGAAAGCACAACGAGGGCCTGGAAAGCAGAGCGTTTTATGCGGCTCCACGGAAGCATTACCAGAACAGTAATAATGGAAATAACCAGTGCGACATAAGCGAGCCGTCTGTCATTATATTTCATTCCGAGGAAGACAATGGGGACCCACAGAGGCAAGTGCCACAGGGTTTTGGCGATGGGGCGCTCAAACACCAGCGCGACGGCCATGGTTAGGACGGGGACAAACAGCAGAGTGTCCGAGTGTGAAGTGGTAAACTCAACCTCCCAGCCATTGGGCCAAACAATGGCGCGCATAAAATAAACACCTATGATGGATTTGACGACGGCGGCGGCAACAATGACGCGTGCAATAAGCCTAAAGTCCTCCGTACGCCCGGGAATGGCATGGAGGAAGAAGAAGCCCATGACGGGGAAGAGCAGCATTTGGCGCAGTTGCCACAAAGCCTCGTTGAAGTCACCGCCGGTAGCGACGCCCCACACGTCCAAAGCGAGGACGACGGCAAACTGGAGGACGAGGAGGAAATTCAGCTGGCGCACAGAGGGGGTGCCTGGCGGGTCCAAATGCTCCACCCGAAAAGCCCTGCGCCAAATGCCGACAAACAGCAGCAGAATGACAGCTGCGTCCAAGCCTGTCAGGCGTAGGAGGGAAATGCCGGTACTGGCGGAGAGGTTGAGGAAGAGGAGGTTGGCAATAGGGGCCAGAGGGGAGGCCCAGAGGCCGGAGTGAGGGCCTTCTGGGAGGTAGTCACAAACCAGCATGAGGAAGAGGAGGCACAAAGTGCTGGTACGCAGGGGCAAGCGAAAAAGCAGAATGGCCAAAATAAAAACAACGGTTGGCAAAGCCGTCACAAGCAAGCTGCCATTGCCGAAAGCAGCCATGAGTGCCGTCATAGAGACGAGGCCCAACACGAGTGAAGCGCGAAATACAAAGCGCCAAACGGGGGAGCGGGCCTTCGGCGCTTTGGCGGGCTCCAACGAGAAGGAGGGGAAGGCCTCCTGCGGGTTATGGGCGCGGCGGCCAACCTCGTTGAAGTGTTTAACAACCGTCCGCTCAGCATGGGCAGCGGGCGAAGCGGCCTCTGGCTTAAAGGTGTGGGCACTTATGTTAACTCGTGTTTTCTCTTCACCTTCTGTCCGGGAGCGTCCATGGGGTTGAGGCGGCTCGCCCGTGGGAGTTGGTGCAGCAGCAGCGGCACTCCTGTGCGACTTTGCGAAAATGGCGGACAAGGGTTTAATACGCGTAACAAGCTCCTCCGGCCTTTGGGCAACCGACTCCCCAAACATTTCCGTAGACGGCTTCTCTTTGGGCAGCGGCAGCGGTGTTGGCACGTTGGCCACCCCAAATATTTCCGTAGACGGCTTCTCTTTGGGCAGCAGCGGCGGTGTTGGCACGTTGGCCACCCCAAACATTTCCGTAGACGGCTTCTCTTTGGGCAGCAGCGGCGGTGTTGGCACGTTAGCCACCCCAAACATTTCCGTAGACGGCTTCTCTTTGGGCAGCGACAGCGTCGAGGAAACGGCATTGGGGGGCGGTTGCGCCAAAAGTGTGCCCAAGGGTTGAATGCGGGTTTCAAACTCCCCAAATTTTTCCGTAGGCGGTGCAGGTGGCGACCCAGGCGGTGCAGGTGGTGGCCCAGGTGGTGCAGGTGGTGGCCCAGGCGGTGCAGGTGGTGGCCCAGGCGGTGCAGGTGGTGGCCCAGGCGGCCTAGGCGAGCTGGGGGGTGTGGGAGGGGGCTCCTCTGGAGGCTTGTTGGGGGGGGTGTTTTCCATTTCGCGTTGGGTACGCACCCAGGTTTTGGGGGACTTGTTTCTTCCTGTCAACGTT
>WQTM01000067.1 GCA_009786315.1 Pseudomonadota bacterium
GGCACAGCTGCCCCACGGGGCGGCTTTGCCGTCCCGTGCGCGCAAAAAAAAAGTGACTCGCCGAGAGGCGAAAACCTGCCCGGAGGGCAAAAACATGCCGGGCCGCAGGCCCATAAAAGCATAACTCAGTTGAGAGAGGCCCGGGCCGCAGGCCCAGGAAAAAACCCCGCCCGGAGGGCGAAATTTATGGACAACAGCCCCTAGGGCTTCAAACAAGCATAGGGGAAACCGCGCGCGCCCAGCCTCTTAGTTGCTTTTCATGGAAGCCAGCTTGCCGTTTTTATAATAGGTGTATTCAAAATGAAAAAAAACTTCGCCTTTGTGCATTTTTATAATTGAAACCACTCTGCCTTCTTTGTCTTTTTTGGCAATAATATAGGTTTCCAACTGTTCGGATTCTTCCTTTGTAATCTTATCTCTTACGCCAAAGGGGTGTTTATAGTTTGTATAAAAAGTGCGGTAATACTCAACATCCTCATCCACAGCCATTGCCACCCCCTCCAGAACAGCCATTGCCCATATGAAAAAAAGAAAAATTATTCTTCCCAACCGCATTTCTTCATCCCCTGCTCTTGAAAAGTATGACAATTCTCCTTCCCGAAAATTCCAGGGTAACCCCATATTCTTCCAGGGAAGTTTTTTGCAAAATTCCTAAAGTCAGCCGCCGTTTGTTTGCATTTTAGGGCCCCGTCGCCAGGTGTCTTAAAGCCGCTTGCCTCTTTTTTTAGCTTGGGGTGGAATGCTTTGTCAGCGGAGTCGCCATGGTGGGGGTCCTTCTCAGCTTGCCCGCCAAAATACCTCGCATTCACTTCTCCTGGGACACCAGAAGTCACTTCTGCTAGGGTGGCGACGGGCGCTTTAGGCCAAAAACCATAACTCTCCTCTTTGCCGTCCTCCTTCATCTCCACCCACCAATGCCCATAGAGGTCCTCATGTTGAGGACGCCCCAATACTTCTTTCTCGAGTATTCCACTCCAACGTATGTCTCTTCTTTTGAGGGTTATGTTTGTGCAAACAGGGGGGCCACCGCTTAAACCCAAAGGCTCCTCACTCAATTGAAGGACATGCGCCGGCTCATGCCCCCCCACCAAAGGGTTGGGGCCTGTCGAGAGCACCCCCCCTTCCAGAGGCTCCGGCATATGCACAACCCGCTCAGCAGCCGCCTCCGCCTCGCGCTCCAACGCGTCACCGGTTGCGCCTATTTCAAGGCGCGGCTGCACTCCCGCCCGGCGCATGGCCTGGCGGTATTGCTCATGGTGCGCCAGGGAGTTGGGCGTGGGCATAGCCGGGGAGCGGGAGGGGGGGTGGGTTTTGGTTTCAGCGTGGGTTTTCATTTGGGGAATTCCTTGAAGGCAGCTAAGGCCCCCCATGTTAGCTCCCCGGGCCCCCTATATACAAGCCATGCTATAGGGGGCCTTGCCAAAACCCCACACCAGCGTTGGCACAACCCGGGCATTTGCGCTAAGGGGCACGGGTGTTGGAAGGAATTTGACAAACCGCTTTGGCAACGAGGGCGCCATGTGCCTTGCAGTACCCGCAAAAATAATCAGCCTCCTGGAGAATGAGGAGGCGGTGGTGGACATAGGAGGGGGCGCGCACCAAACCATTTGCGTGGCCTTTGTGCCGGAGGTGAAGGTGGGGGCGCACGTGGTGGTGCACGTGGGCTTTGCACTCTCCATTTTGGACGAGGAGGAAGCACGCAAAAGCCTCGCTTTGTTTGAAAGCCTGCCCGCAGCAGAGGGCGAGGGGGGCACACCATGAGTGAGGAGAGGGGGCTCCCCTATGCCCAAGCCTTCTCCAACCCCACCCTCGGCCGCCGCCTGCTTGCGGCCATTGCGCGCGAGGCCGCCACGCCGCGCGACTATTTCCTCATGGAGTTTTGTGGCGGGCATACGCATGCTTTGTGCAAGCATGGCCTCCTCCCCCTCTTGCCCCCAAACCTCCACATGGTACACGGCCCCGGCTGCCCCGTATGCGTATTGCCCGCAGGCCGCATAAACCAAGCCCTCGAGTTGTTGGCCGCCCACCCTGTGGTACTGTGCAGTTTTGGGGATATGATGCGGGTGCCCGGCAGCCGCGGCCAAAGCCTGTTGAGTGCACGCGCACAGGGTGCGGACGTACGCATGGTGTTGGGGCCCACACAGGCGTTGAAGTTGGCCCAGGCCCTGCCGCAACGCGAGGTGGTGTTTTTCGCTGTTGGTTTTGAAACCACCACCCCCCCCACGGCCCAGGCCCTGTGGCAGGCCCGGCAAATGGGCCTCAAAAACTTCAGCATACTCTGCAACCACGTGCTGACGCCGCCGGCCATGCGCGGCATATTGGAAGCCTTTAGGGGGCCAGAGGGGGAGGGCGCCCGCTTGGACGGAATGGTGGCCCCAGGGCACGTGGCAACGGTGGTGGGGCACCAAGCTTTTGAGGAGGTGGCCGAGGCTTTTGGCATACCCACTTGTGTTGCGGGGTTTGAGCCTTTGGACTTGCTGGACGCCATATACCGCCTGCTTTGCCAGCTGAATGGCCGCCAGGCGCGGCTTGAAAACGGTTTTAGGCGGGCCACCACACGCGAAGGAAACCGGCACGCCCAGCGGCTTATGCGGGAAGTATTTGAGGTTTGCGAGAATTTTGAGTGGCGGGGCTTGGGGTGTTTGCCCAACAGCGCATGGCGCATAGCCCCGGCCTATGCCGCATGGGACGCGCAAGCCAAGTGGCAACTCCCCTATAGCCCCGTGGAGGACAACCCGGGCTGTTGTTGCGCCCAAGTGCTGCGTGGGCAGAAGAGGCCCCCCCAGTGCCCCCTGTTTGCCAAGGTTTGCACCCCCTCCTCCCCCATAGGGGCCTGCATGGTAAGCCCCGAGGGCGCCTGCTCCGCCTATTATGCCCATGCACAGGGCATTGGGCCGGCGCTTTCCTCTCTCCAGGGAGAAGGCGAGGGGGGAGAATGAAAGCGTTGGACTGGAAGCGTGGGCATGTGGAAATGAGCCATGGGGCGGGTGGGCGGGCCATGGCCCAGCTGGTGGAGGCCTTTGTGGAGGCATTTGACAACCCCCTGTTGGCTTTGCAGGAGGACTGCGCCACCTTTGCGGCGCCCCAGGGGCGCATGGCCATGACAACCGACGCCTTTGTGGTTTCTCCGTTGTTTTTCCCCGGTGGGGACATAGGCAAGCTTGCCATATGCGGCACCGTCAACGACATTGCCATGGGCGGCGCGCGCCCCCTCTATTTGAGTGCCAGCTTCATTTTGGAAGAGGGTTTTGCCCTCTCGCAGTTGCGCGCCATTGTGGACTCCATGGCCCACACAGCCAAAGAGGCCGGAGTGCGCATTGTTGCCGGAGACACCAAAGTGGTGGAGCGCCACAAAGCTGACGGGCTGTTTATTATAACCACCGGCATAGGCCAGGTGGAGACGCCGTTGGTGTTGGGGGCCTCGCAGGTGAAGCCCGGGGACGCGGTGTTGCTTTCAGGCAGCATAGGGGAGCACGGCATTGCTTTGCTTTCTGCGCGTGAGTTGTTGGGGTTTGAGGCCCACGTGCACTCGGACTGTGCTTGTTTGCACGGCCTCACCCAACGTATGTTGGACTCAGGCGCCCAACTCCGTTTTATGAGGGACGCCACACGCGGGGGCGTCGCCGCCATACTCAACGAGGTGGCAAGGGCTGCAGGCGTGGGTGTGTTTGTGCAAGAGTCCGCCATTGCCGTCAGCCAACCCGTAGCCGCCGCCTGCGCCCTGCTGGGCATGGAGGCCCTGGAGGTGGCCAACGAGGGCAAACTCGTCGCCATATGCCCCCCCGAGGACGCCCCCCGGTTGCTGAAAGCCATGCAGCACCACCCCCTCGGCGAAAAAGCCAGCCTCATTGGCCACATAGAGGAGGGCCCCCGGGGGCAAGTGCGCATGCAACTGGCTTTTGGGAGTTGTCGCGTGGTGCCGTGGCCACTCGGGGAGCAGCTGCCGCGCATATGTTGAGGGGGGGTTGTTTTTTAGGTTTGTGGGGGGAGCTTTTTTTCTCACTGAGAACGTTTTTTTTGGGCCTGCGGCCCGGGCCGTTTTTTGGAAAGGGTTCTTTTTGCCCATTGGGGCGGGGTTTTATTTAACTGAGAATGTTTTTATGGGCCATGCGGCCCGCGCTTTTTTGCCCTCCGGGCATTTTGCCTCCGGCGGGGAACTTTTTGCTCGCCCAAAAAGTTCCTCAAAAACGGCTCCCTCCGG
>WQTM01000068.1 GCA_009786315.1 Pseudomonadota bacterium
GGTTGGGGGCATAGGGGCAGAAGTGGAGGTGGGTTACCGGCAGGCGCTAGAGGTTTTTGAGGGCTGTTTCTGCGGGGAGCACGTCCTCAGGGGTGTCCACAGAGACGCTGACATAATGGCAAGGGAGGCAGAGGCAGGACATGCCCATTTCCAAGGCGCGCAGTTGCTCCAGCATTTCGGTTTGCTCCAAGGGTGTAGGGGGGTGTTGGGCCATACGCAGGAGGGCGGTTTGGCAATAGGCATAGAGGCCCATGTGGGCCCAATAGGGGTACAAAGGGAGAGGGGAGCGGGCAAAAGGGATGAGGGAGCGGGAGAAATAGAGGGCGCGGCCCTGTGGGGAGAAGGCAACCTTAACGACATTGGGGTTGGAGGCCTCTTCGGGTTGGAGGGGGCGGACGAGGGTAGCAAACTCAAAGGAGGGGTCAAAGAGTTGTACGAGTTGGCGCAAGGCGCCTGGGGGCACCGCCGGCTCATCCCCCTGCACATTAACAACCAAGGCCTCTTTGGGGCAAGGGATGGAAGAGAGGGCCTGGGCAATGCGCTCCGTCCCCGTCCTACAGTCTGGAGAAGTTAATATGGCTTTTGCCCCAAAGTGTTTTGCGGCACACACAATACGCTCATCCTCCGTAGCGACATAAACAGCTGAGAAGGCGCCGCTTTCCTGGCAGCGCTCGAAGACGTGTTGTAGCATGGGTTTACCGAGGAGTGGGGTGAGGGGTTTACCGGGGAAGCGGGAGGAGGCGAAGCGAGCGGGAATAAGGGCAATGGCAGGGGGCAAACGCATAGCTGAAGAGTTATAACAAAAGTTGGTTGGCTTTACCCACCTCAACTGCTGCTTGCCCTGGCCGCCCACTCGGGTTAGAGGCAAGCTTATGGAATTTGAAATTTCCACGGACGAGTTGAGAAAAGCCCTTGCGAGAGCCCAAGGTGTTGTGGAGCGCAAAGCCACCATGCCCATTCTCGCGCATGTACTCCTCCAAGCCAAACCCCAACACCTTTCCATAACAGCCTTTGACTTGGATGTGGGCCTCACCAGCGAGGTGCCGGCGCAGGTTGCTGCCACCGGGGCTGTTGCGCTTTCTGCCAAACATTTGTTGGACATTGTGCAAAACCTGCCCCAGGCCCAGGTTGCCTTCTCGAAGAAAGCCAACAACCATGTGGAAATGAATTCCGGCTCCGCCAACTACCGCCTTGTGGGGCTTTCCGACGAGGAGTTTCCAAAGCTGCCCTCCAGAGAGTCCGCCCAATGGGTTTCCATTTCCGCCGTCAACCTATTGGAGATGATTCGCCGCACCTCGTTTGCCATTTCCACGGACGAGACACGCTACCATTTGAATGGTGTTTTTTTTGAGCCCAAAGGCGACAACAAAGTCCGCATGGTGGCAACGGATGGGCATAGGTTGGCCATGGTTGAGCGCGAGTTGGGCGCGGAGCTTTCCTCCATTGCAGGGGCCATTTTGCCGCGCAAGGGCCTCTTGGAGTTGCGCAAACTGTTGGACGAAGCCCCGGAAGCTGAAGTGCAGTTGGCTTTTGTCGACAATTTATTTCTCTTTAAAAGGGTTGACTTGTCCATGGTGATGCGACTTGTCGACGGACAATTCCCTGACTACCAGCGCGTCATTCCCAAACAACCGGAGCACCGGCTTTCCCTGCCGCGCACACGCCTCAGTGAAGGACTCAAGCGCATTGCCTTGCTGTCGGCAGAAAAGTCCAACGCTGTCCGCATGAGTTTCTCTGAAGGCCTTCTGCGCATTTCCACCCAAAACCCTGATTTGGGAGAAGCCCGTGACGACATTGCCGTGGGCTATAAGGGCGAGGAATTGAATATAGGCTTTAACGCGCGCTATTTGCTGGACGTGCTGGGTGTCCTCCCTGCGGACGAAATTCTCCTCTCCCTTGGAGACGAGCATAGCCCCGCTGTCATCCAAACCCCTGACGACGAAAGCTATTTGGCTGTCGTCATGCCCATGCGCGTCTAAACCCAAGGTGAGGCCCCTACGTGAGGCTTTTGCACATTGGTTGCCGCCACTTTAGAAACCTAAGCGAGGTGCAACTGGCATTCGCCCCCAAGGTGACGGTTTTTATTGGCAACAACGGCCAGGGAAAAACCAACCTGCTGGAGGCCGTTTTTTTCCTCACCACTCAAAAACCCCTGAGGGCCCAGCGTTTGAGGGAGTTTATAGAGAAGGGGGCCACCTCAACGCATGTGGAGTTGGAGTTGGAAATAGGTGGTGCCAAACGCCACGTTTCCGTGAAGTTGGACGCATGCGCCAAACAACTCTCCGTGGACGGCAAGCGCAGCAGTCGGCTTGCTGAGGTGTTGGGCCCCACCCCCACGGTGGCTTTTACGCCGGAGGACGTATGGGTTATAAAAGGGGCCCCCAGCGCCCGCCGCCTCCTGTTGGACAACGCCGCCGCCAACCGCTTCCCCGCCTTCTCCGCTGAAGCCCGCTCCTTCCAACGTACCCTCAAGTCCCGCAACCGCTTGCTGAAGGAGCGCCTGCTTTCCCAGTTGGAAGTTTGGAATGAAAGCCTTGCGCGGTGGGGTGCACGCATTTGGGTACGCCGCCGCCGTTTGCTTGAAGAAATGCAGCCGCGTGTACAGGCTGTTTTCAGCAAAATAGGCCCGGACTGGAGTCCGCTCCACTTGCGTTATGTGCCGTTGGGCAATGCCGAGTTTTTCAAAAACGCCAGTGAAGAAATGTTGACGAAGGCCCTGCTGGAGCAACTTGGGGCCAGGCAACGACAGGACGTGGAGCGCGGCTATACCAGTGTGGGGCCGCACAGTGACGAGTTGGGTGTGGCCTTGGGTGAGTTGGAGGCGCGTACTTTCGCCTCGCAGGGCCAAACCCGCGCCTTCGCTTTGGCGTGGAAGGTGGCGGAGGTGGCCAACCTCGAGAGTATGTTGGGCATGTCTCCGGTGCTGTTGTTGGACGACGTCTCCAGTGAGTTGGACCCGGAGCGCAACGCCTTCCTCATGCACTTTGTGGCCCAAAGCCAAACCCAAGTGCTGTTGACAACCACCTCCGCCAACCTCGTGCAAACGGCTGCCTTAGGCAACAGCCTCTGGTACCAGGTGTGTGCTGGAAACTTCAAACCCATGGCCGCGCCAGGGTAGGCCAGGCCATGGTGGGGTAAAAGCCTCATCCGCGCCCCAATTGGAACCGCTCTAGAGGGTTTTTTGGCCTTTTTGCCAGTTGCAGGGAGTGAGTTGTCCGGTTTGGAGCGCGTCCAAAGCGCGGAGGACTTCTTCCACGTTGCGGCCCACAGGCAAGTCGTTGACGTTAAGCCAGCGTACAACGCCTTGTGAGTCCACAATATAGGTGGCGCGGTAGGCAATGCCGTCGGCATGTAAAATGCCCAAGGCTTGGGACAACTCTTTTTTGGTGTCAGCAAGCATAGGGAAAGGGAGGGTTTTCAACGCGGGGTGGTTTTGGCGCCAAGCCAAGTGCACATAGTGCGTGTCCGTGGAGACACCCAAGAGTTGAGCGCCGCGCTCTTTGAAGGCGGCGTTTTGGTTGCCAAACTCGGCAATTTCCGTGGGGCAGACGAAAGTAAAGTCCATGGGCCAGAAGAAAACAACCTGCCATTTGCCGGCATAGGTTTTCTCGTTAATGGTGGCAAACTCTTTGCCGACTTCGAGAGAAACACAAGAGGTGAGAGAAAACGCGGGAAATTTCTGTCCAACCATAAGAAGGCTCCTTTGAGGGCTTGAGGGGCGGCCATAAGCGGCCAAACCACTGCTTTGCAAGCATGCTGTATATGAAATGTCGGCCCAGGCCAAGCCGTCAGGGTTTTATTCAAACGTCCCAACGGGTGTATGAGTTTTTTTTAGGCGTGTGGGTGTTTTCATTCTCTGTCTTTTTTGGAGGAAGTCGGTGTTTTTTTGCCCATTGGGGCGGGGTTTTATTTAACTGAGAATGTTTTTATGGGCCATGCGGCCTGGCTTTCTCGCCCTCCGGGCGTTGTTCTCTTTGGGCCTGCGGCCCGGGCCGTTTTTTGAAATGTTTCTCTTCGCCCTCCGGGCGTTGTTCTTTCTGGGCCTGCGGCCCGGGCCCTTTTTGAAAATGTTTCTCTTCGCCCTCCGGGCGTTGCTCTCTCTGGGCCTGCGGCCCGGGCCATTTTTTGAAATGTTTCTCTTCGCCCTCCGGGCGTTGTTCTTTCTGGGCCTGCGGCCCGCGCTTTTCTGCCCTT
Source organism: Pseudomonadota bacterium (assembly GCA_009786315.1). Classification (GTDB taxonomy): domain Bacteria; phylum Myxococcota; class Myxococcia; order Myxococcales; family Myxococcaceae; genus WRKR01. The sequence goes on from WQTM01000068.1 coordinate 4,195, forward strand.
CGGGCGTCTTGCCTCCGGCGGGGAACTTTTTGCTCGCCCAAAAAGTTCCTCA
>WQTM01000069.1 GCA_009786315.1 Pseudomonadota bacterium
CGCCCCCCCCCCCCCCTACCTCCTCGAGGGTTTCGAGACAGTCACAGACGAAAGAGGGGCACACCGCCATAAGGCGGGCAACACCCTGTTTGGCCAAAGTTTTGGCCACCTCCAGCGTAGAGGGGCCCACCCAGGCGCTGCCACGCATACGGCTTTGAAAGGCCACGGAGAAAGGCAGGCCTTGCACAAAGGAGGCGAGGGTGTGGCTGGTGGAGTGGCACTGGTGGACATAACAACGGGGGGCCCCCCCCTGTCCACCCGGGGTGGGGGCAGGCTGCAGGCAAGTGTTTTGGCACCCCGGCCCGCAGGCGGCGCGTATATGCGACAGTGGGAGGCCGTGGAAGCTGAAGAGGAGGTGTTGGGGCCCAAAGTTTTGGGCATGGCGGCGGAGTTTTTGGCCGAGGCTTGGGTGGAAGGTGGGCAGCGCACTCAAAGGCTCCACAACGCGCAGGGGGGGCACGAAGGCATGGCGGGCCATGCAGCGTACCAACGCCTCCACCCCCGTAGCGGTGGTAGCCGCGCTATAGTGGGGAAACATGGGCACGGCCAGCAGCAGTGCAGGTGGTTGTTGCATGAGGGTGTCCACCGCCTGGGCGACAGAAGGCTCCCCATAGCGCATGGCCGACAGCACGCGCATATGCGGGAGGCGTTGTGCAAGCCCCTGCTGTTGTTTTTGCGCATTCAGCAGCAGAGGAGAGCCCTCGTCCGTCCAAATGCGCCTATATTTGGCAGCGCTTTGGAAAGTCCGCGAGGGCACAATAAAACCGCGTACCAAGAGTTGGCGAAGCAGCCAAGGCAGGGTGAGGACGCGCCTGTCTGTGAGGAATTGCGTCAAATAGGAGGCCACATGCCAAGGGGTTGGGCTTTGGGGGCTACCCACATTCAGCAGCAAAGCAGCGGTATGGCCAGGGGGCAGTGGCATAGGGCGAAGGGGTGGAGGGCGTCTGGGGGCCTAACGCGAATATGCCACACCTTCCAGGCCGCTTCCACTTTGGCATGCTTTCTTCGTTGAGTTCGTTTTTGTAGCGAAGAAACAACCCCTTGGTGCACTCCCTCCCTCCTCCGCCAACAAACCCCACTGAAGCTTGGCTCCTCACAAAAGCCTCGTCCGCGCCAAGTCAACGGGCCTCTCTCCGCAAAACCAGTCTACCCCGTATGGGGGACTCTTCTAAAGCTATAGCCGCGGCCTCTCAACGTAATAAAGTGTTGAGGGCTGTCCGAGTCCTCCTCAAACAGTTTGCGCAGGCGCAACACGAAGTTGTCGACGGTACGGTCCGTAGGGAAAGCATCCATCCCCCACACCTCCTCGAGAATGTCGGCACGGGAAAGCACCCTGTCTTCCTGTTTGGCAAACAGCGTAAAAAGGCGCAACTCCTTGTCGCTCAAACTCAACTCCCCCTCATTCGTCAACGCCTGCCCCGTGTCCAACCGTACCCAAAAGCGGCCCAACTCATAGCGCACAGGTGGCGTTTTTTGCCCTGCTTGTCGACGCAGCAAGGCGCGTACGCGGGCCAAAAGCTCCGTCACGTCAAAGGGCTTGGTGAGGTAGTCATCCGCGCCGCAGTCCAGGCCACGCACCTTGTCGGCCGCATCCGAGCGGGCCGTCAGCATGAGAATGGGGCACAAAACGCCGCTGTCACGCGCCTTGCGCGTCAAGGCAAACCCATCCCCGTCGGGCAGCATAATGTCCACAATGGCCAGTGAGGGGGACTCCAAAAGCAATGCGCGGTAGCCTGCCGCAAAGCTGTCGGTAGCCACAACGGCATAGCCCATGTGCTCCAAATTCAGCACAATCAAATCTCTAACAAGGGTTTCGTCTTCGACGACGAGAATGGACTCAGGCATGGCCCTCCTCTGAGGCACGGGGGGTGGGGTGGTTGTCCTGGGTTATAGCCTCCGTTTGGGTTTTGTGCACCTCTTGTGCACAAGCCAAGGGGACTTCCAACGTAAAGCAACTGCCTTTGCCCAGGCCCTCGCTATGGGCATAGAGTTTGCCGCCCATGTCGTGGGCAATGCGCCTTGAGAGGTAGAGGCCAAGGCCGTTTCCATGGAAATAGGGGCGTTTGCCGGGTGTCCTCACAAAAGGCTCAAACAGGGCTTCGGCATAGTGCGGCTCAAACCCCTGGCCCTTGTCCACAATGCGAAGTTGCCACACGTTGCGAAGCGTTGTGTCCTCAATGAGAATGTCGCCGTTTCCATATTTGTGGGCATTGTCCAAGAGGTTTTCGAGAATAACGCGCAGGCTGTCGGTGTCTGCTTTCACATAGGCGCTGGGGCCTGGCTGCCAGCGGTGGAATACCTCAGGGAAGGTTTGGGTACGGTGCTCCAAGAGGCCCTTGAGGAAGGTGGTGGTTTCGAGAATTTCGCTGGGGTTTGCCGCTTTGGCGACGGAGCGTTGGTAGGCGAGGGTGGTTTCGGCCAAATGCTCCAAGCGGTTGCACTCATTGAGGCCCTGGCAAATAATGCCTTGGCGGCGCTCCTCGGGAATGCTGCCTAACTGCAGGCTTTGCAAGAGTGCGCGCATGGCGGCCAGAGGTGTTTTGAGTTCATGCGTTGTCAGTTGCAGGAGGCTGCGCATGCGCCGGTTTTCAACACCGCGTCGGCGCGCCAGGCTAAACAAAACGGTGGCGGAGGTGAGGCACAGGAGGAAGCCAAGTCCAGCCTCTCCAAAAACCATGCGCAACTTGCGTTGCGTCAACGCGTCCAATTCCGCCAGTTGGCTGTCCAACACCGGGCCCTGGGGCAAAGTTTCCAAGAGAAGTTGTGCGCGTATTTGGCGTATGTCGAGGAAGTTGTTGCGCATGAGGACTGTCCACCACACCATGAGGGGCGCAGTCGTCAACAGCACCAACGAGAGAATAAAAAGCTCAACGTTGTGCCTAAACCAGCTTTTGAGTCTCATAGACGGCCTCTGTCAGCGCATGCGCGAGGGCGTCCACCTCTGCGGGCGTGTGGACGGCACTCAAAAACCCCACCTCATAGGAGGAGGGGGGCATATAAATTCCCTGGGAAAGCCAGGAGGCATAGGCGGGGTGGAATTTTTTTCCCATATTTTTGGGAAACTGCTCCGCGTTGTCCGGCAGTTTCCCCTCACTGTCCAAACAAAGCCAAAACAAACTGCCCTGCCGCCGGAAGGGCAAAGCCCCCTCCCCTCCCCTGCCCTCCTGGTTTTTTTGCAAGGCCACCTCCAGTTGGTTTCCAAGGGTTTTGAGTTTCTCATAGGGCCAGCCCTCTTTGAGTACTCTCAGACAAGCAATGCCGGCGGCAAGGCCCACGGGGTTGCCCGCCTGCGTCCCCGCCTGGTAGACGCCACCTGCGGGAGACAGTTTTTGCATGAGTTTTCGGCTGCCGACGAGGGCGCCCACGGCAAGTCCGCCGCTGACAATTTTTCCGAGGGTAACCATGTCCGGTTGAATGTTGGCGACAAGCTTTCCATAGCCGCCAAAGCCAAAGCGAAAACCACTAATAACTTCGTCAAAAATAAGCAAAGCGCCATGTTGGTGGGTGAGTGCACGCACTTGCCCAAGCCATGCTGGGGACTGTGGAAGCAAGCCGTTGTTGGCAGGCAGAGGCTCCACAATAACCGCGGCTATTTCGTCACCGTGTTTGGCGAAGGCGGCCTCCAGCAACGGCATATTGCCCAAAGGGAGGACGAGGGTGTCGGCAATGGTGGAGGGGGTGACGCCTTCGCTTTCCGCCAGTTGTTGCTCCGCAGCACCGCTGCCGGCCTTCACAAGCATGGCGTCGGCATGTCCGTGGTAGCAACCGGAGAATTTGAGAAGCAAGCGGCGTTGGGTGGCCGCGCGTGCCAGGCGCAAGGCGGTGGCCACGGCCTCGGTGCCGGAGCACACAAAGCGCACCATATCCAAGGGGGAGAAGGCCTCCACAATAAGCTCCGCAAGTGCAATTTCATTGCGGTGGCAGGTGCCAAAGCAAAGGCCGTCGCGTGCGGTTTTTTGGACGGCCTCCACCACCGTCGGGTAGGCATGCCCCATAATGAGGGCCCCCCACCCCATGCAATAGTCGACAAAGCACCGCCCGTCCTCGTCGAGGAAGCGGGAGGCTTCGCCGCGGGAGACATAAATGGGGCGGCCACCCACGTGCCTAAAGGCGCGTACAGGGCTGTTGACGCCGTCGGGCATCAGTTGTTTGGCTTTTTGGTGCAACTCAAGAGAGCGCTCGGCACATCCATTCACCGTCATAACAGGACTCCATTGGAGGGGTTGAGGAGAAAGAGGGGGGAGAGGGGGGGGCCTTCAACGCATTCAGTTGTTGAAGGA
>WQTM01000070.1 GCA_009786315.1 Pseudomonadota bacterium
GGAACTTTTTGGGCGAGCAAAAAGTTCCCCGCCGGAGGCAAAATGCCCGGAGGGCGAAAAAGCGCGGGCCGCAGGCCCAGGAAAGAACAACGCTCGAAGGGCAAAAAAGCCCGGGCCGCATGGCCCATAAAGACATTTCTCAGTTAAGAGGCCCAAAAAAACCTTGTCAGTTGGCACTGCGGCGCCCCCCGCCCGGAGGGCAAAATTTATTGACAACACTGCCTAGGGCGCAACCACCAGTTGCCCTAGGTGCTGGACAGCGGCCTCAACGCTGCCTATGGACTGGCCAACGCTCGCGTTTCCCCAACAACGCACGGTGCCGTCAACCTCCAAGGCGCAGGCGTACCAATAACCCACGGCAATGGCCACTGCATGGAGGTTTGCAGGGACATTTGCCTGCTCGTCGCCGAGGTTTCCCCAACAACGCACCGTACCCTCTGCCTGCAAGGCACAGGTGCGGTTTTCTACCGCAGAAATGGCCATCGCGCTTAAACCCTCTCGGGGCCCCACCTGGCTCGTCCCCCCCCAACAACGTACCCTGCCATCGGCCTGCAAGGCGCAGCTGTGGGAGGAGCCCGCAGCAACAGCCACCGCCGGGCCCAAGTCGTCAGGGACATTGGTTTGGCCATTGGAGCCCGCCCCCCAACAACGTACCGTGCCCTCTGCCTGCAAGGCGCAGGTGTGCCCATGGCCCGCAGCAACAGCCACCACCGGGTCCAAGTTGCCAGGGACATTGGTTTGGCCATAGGAGCTCGCCCCCCAACAACGTACCGTGCCCTCTGCCTGCAAGGCGCAGGTGTGCCCATAACCCGCAGCAACAGCCACCACCGGGCCCAAGTTGCCAGGGACATTGGTTTGGCCATTCGTGCTCGCCCCCCAACAACGCACCGTGCCCTCTGCCTGCAAGGCGCAGGTGTGCCTATAACCCGCAGCAACAGCCACCACCGGGCCCAAGTCGTCAGGGACATTGGTTTGGCCATCCGTGTTCGTCCCCCAACAACGCACGGTGCTGTCACTATGCACAGCACAGGCATAATACTCGCCTGCGGCAATGCTTCCACGCAGCCCTACCCCCCCCCAACAACCCCCCCATGCGTGAGGGTTACCTATGGCAGGTGACAAAAGTTGACGGCCTTCCATGGCGTCATAACCCAAAATGGCCGAAGGCATTGCACGTTCCATGAGGTATTCCGTGTTGGCGAAGGCCGTTTGGAAAACATAAGCAGGAGAGGTGGAGACGTCTCCCATGCTGCTTTCTACTGTCCAATGGGCCACATGCCTGCCCGGCGCAAAAAGGTTGGTGGGGCTGGTACTCAAAGCGCAGCGGAAACCCGCCTCCTCTCCACGCACACCTCCAGGGCACAAAGTGTCAATGGAGCCCAAGCTGCTCGCATAGGTTGCCGGAGGTTGAATGCCGGGGCTGCCCAACAACTCAACAAAACGGCAGTCGCTTGAAAACTGCGCACCTGTCAACAGAGGGTGGGAAAGCGGTCGGCAAGCGCCCGTTTCGCCAGCCTCACAATAAACGCTTGGAGGACAGGCCTCATCGCCTGCTTCGCATAGGAGAAGCGCCTCCCCTTGGACGCATATACCCTCGTTGCCCGGCTCCCTCCCCTTGCCATCCTCACAATAAGTGCCCTTGGGGCAGCCACCCTCATGGCCTACTTTGCAGGTGCCAGGTATATGGCAGGCATATATGCAAAACACCCAAACGAAGGTGGGGACAAGTTGCCGTATGCTTATCAACATTTCTCATGCATAGCACACAAAGGCCTGCCAAAGCGCCCAAGGTAGGAAAAGTTAATGAATGCCCTCATGCCCTAATATAACCCGTCAGGGCTCCCCCTCAAAACCCCAAAGGCCTGTTGGAGGGGTTGGGGGAAATGCAATGCCCAATATGGTTTGAATATGGTTGGGCATAACCTGTCAACGCAAAGGCAGGAAAAAAACAAAGTCCGTCAAGGGGTTGTGGGCCTTGACGGACTTTCTTAAACCACTCAACCTTGCCCAGGAGAGGACTCGAACCTCCACAGTGTTTCCACTTCTAGATCCTGAGTCTAGCGTGTCTACCAATTCCACCACCTGGGCAAAAACGCCACCCTCTATAAATTTATTGCCTCCCAAAGTCAAACCGGCTTTTCACACCCTCACTTCAAACTGACAACCAAAGGTGCCGACATACGCATGTCATCCACAAGCTTGTCGGCCACACGCTCTGCCTCCTGCCTGCTCCCAAATTGCCCCATGCGTACACGGTACCAGGTGCCGCGCTCCCCAAGCTCCGTGGACACCACATAGGCCATATAACCCCTGTCACTCAACTTGGCGACAACACGCTCCGCATCCTCTTGCTCCCTATGCGAAGAAACCTGCAAAGCCCATTCCTTCAAACCCACAGGCTTGGAAACCTCCCTGCTCTCCTTCTGAAACTCAACAAAAGCATCCTTCAAACTGGCCTGGCGCACCAGGCCACCCGTCGCTGCCAGCACAGAAACTTCTGCCAACTTCGTCGTCTCCTTGAGTGCGGAAACTTCTGCCAACTTCGTCGCCTCCTTGAGGGGAGCAGAAACCTCCGGCGGCTTCGGACGCTCCTTGAGGGGTTTGGGCAAAGCAATAGGAATGGGTTTGAGCAACTCCTCTTGGAATGTCAGCGGAGCGGCTTGCTCTTGCTGTATTTGTATTTGCGCGAGCGCTTCTGTCTTCTTGTCGGACTCAATCAGCGGGTTGTCTTCACAGGCCACTACCTGGGCCTGCGCCATGCGCCGCCCCGTGTTGAGCCCCAATACAAAAGTTGCCCCCGAAAGCAACAACCCCAAAAATGCAAAACTTAAAACATGCTTCCCCACCATAGGGGGTTTTGAAACTCGCTTCGTATTTTCGCGCATAGCCCACTTCTTTCTTTATGCCAGCATTCAAGTGGACACAAAGTTAGCGTGGGCGCAGCTTAGGTCAATTTTTTGGCCTCCACCCAAACGCTTAGGGCTGGTATTTCAACTTGGGTACCTCTTGCACCTCCTCCACCGCTGCACCCAATACCCCCTTCACCACCTCGCGTACCCATGTCTGCGTCCCCTGCCCAGGCGTAGGGCCAAACAACCGCTCAAACACCCCCTTCTCCCGCCGTACATAACTCAGCCTGGGCTTGCCCTTCATGCCAACCCTCTTGGCAATATGCTCTACGGCCACCTCAAACCCTCCCAACTCGTCCACCAACCCCGCCTCCTTCGCTTGCCGCCCTGTCATAATACGCCCATCCGCCCAGGGACGAATCTCCTCCACAGCCTTCTTCCTCCCCTGCGCAACAGCCCCAATAAAACTTTCGTGAATGTCGCTAAGCAACTCCTTTATGGCCGCGCGCTCCTTGTCTTTCAGGGGACGGTAGGGGCTTAGGACGTCTTTCTGCTCCCCCGCCGTCAATACATTCATGTCCACTTTCGCCCATTGCATGAGTTTTGACAAATCAGCCGAAGCAATAATAACACCAATGGAGGCCGTCAGCGTCCCCGAGTTGGCAAAAATGGTGTCCGTCGCCGAAGCAATATAATAACCGCCTGAAGCAGCTATGTTCTCCATGGAGGCAACCACAGGCTTCTTCTCTCGTAAACGCATGAGCGCTTCGTATATCTCCTGAGAGGCCCCCACCGCCCCCCCCGGCGAGTCAATACGTATAATGACGGCCTTATAGGAGTCCTCCCGGGAAACCTCGCGAATGTCCTCCAATATCTCCCGGGAATTCTCTATCCCCCCCAACACCTCAACAATGCCAATTTTGTCCCTCTTGTCCCTCTTGTCCGTCCATGTGCTTCCGGTGGATATGGTTGCCGTTTTGCCCAAAAACCAAAAACAGGAAGTGCCCAGCGCACAAACCCCACCTATAACAATGGCCATGCTCAAAAGCCCCCACTTCCAACCAGAATTTTTGCTCATATGCCCTCTGTTTTCCATTTCATGCATGGGTGCTTCCTAGAAGAAAACAGCAGAAAGTCAACCTCTCCCATTTTGGCCACATGGGTGGGGGGGAGGCCGCCCCCCGGGCGGGGGGCGCAGTGCCAACGGAGAATGTTTTTTTTGGGCCTGCGGCCCGGGCTTCTTTTGGAAAGGGTTCTTTTTGCCCATTGGGCGGGGTTGTTTAACTGAGAATGTTTTTTTGGGCCATGCGGCCCGGCTTCTTTCGCCCTCCGGGCGTTGCTTTTTCCTGGGCCTGCGGCCCGAGCTTTTTTTCCCTCCGGGCATTTTGCCTCCGGCGGGGAACTTTTTGCTCGCCCAAAAAGTTCCTCAAAAA
>WQTM01000071.1 GCA_009786315.1 Pseudomonadota bacterium
CGCCTGCCGCTAGGCGGCCTCTCCCTCCCTCCCCTCCCTCCTCTGCTATAGCCCCCCGCAAAGCCACCAGCCTCCCAACAAAACCCTTGGGCCAATATACCAAGCCTCCCAACACATAAGCGAGGCTGTGGACAAGGCCCAAATACATAAGCAGCACTACCCAATAACGCTTCAACCTATAAGTAGGAGCCGTATAGCAGCGCAGGAGAATAGACGCTGCTTATGGTGATTGCAATGTGGGCCAAAAATTGCCAACTCTTTGCATAGAAATGGTTGCCTCCGGGCAAAATTTGAGAAATAGCAAGGGCACACTTTTCGCTGCCTCAACGGGGACAACCTTCCACCGAAAGTTGAAGAGATGAGCCTAAGCATTGCTGTCATGAAAGAAACCCAAGCCGGGGAACGTCGCGTCGCTTTGGACCCTGGCACTGCTGAGCGCTTTGGCCGCCTGGGCGCTCAGGTATATGTGGAAAGCCAAGCGGGGGCGGAGTCCTTTTTTGCGGACTCAGCCTATGCGGGGAAGGCGGTGGTGGCGGAGGACGTGAGGGCGGTGCTCGCCAAAGCCGACGTGGTTTTCAAAGTCCAACCCCCCACGCTGGCGGAGCTTGACGCCATGCGCGACGGCGCCACCTTGCTTTGTATTGTGCAGCCGCACCAGCGCCTGGAGTTGGTAAAGCGCATGTGCGCGAAGAAAATAACCTGCTTTGCGATGGAGTTGATTCCCCGCATTACGCGTGCCCAAAGCATGGACGTGCTCTCCTCTCAGGCCGCCGTCGCCGGCTATAAGGCCGCGCTGATTGCGGCAAACCGCGCCAGCTTCTTCTTCCCCATGCTGACCACCGCCGCAGGCACCATACGCCCGGCCAAAGTAATTGTGGTGGGCGCCGGTGTCGCAGGCCTCCAGGCCATTGCCACCTGCAAGCGCCTGGGCGCCCAAGTGGAAGCCTATGACATTCGCGCAGCCGCCAAGGAGCAAGTGGAGTCCCTCGGCGCCAAGTTGATTGACACAGGGGTGGACGCTTCCGGGGAGGGGGGCTATGCGAGGGCGTTGACGGAGGAGGAGAAGGCCAAGCAGTCCGAGGTACTCAGCAAGCATGTGGCACAGGCCGGCGTCATTATTGCGACAGCAGGGCTTCCAGGAAGGCCCTCTCCCAAAATTATTACGAAGGCCATGGTGGAAGGCATGAAACCCGGCGCCCTGGTGGTGGACATGGTGGCTGAAAACGGCGGCAACTGCGAGTTGACAAAACCCGGACAGGAGGTGGTGCACAAGGGTGTCTTGGTTTTGGGGCCGCTGAATTTGCCCAGCGCCATTTCCGTGCAGGCCAGCGAAACCTATGCCAAAAACCTGCTGAATTTTTTGTCGCCCTTTTTGAAGGACGGGCAAATGACGTTGAATTTTGAGGATGAGGTGTTGGCAGGGAGTGTCCTTACCCATGAGGGCAACATAAAACATGCCCCCACTTTGGCGTTGATTGGAGGATAATTTGGAAGCAACCACTCTCGTAATCTCCGCTCTCTATGTGTTTATGCTGGCCGGTTTCGTCGGCTTTGAGGTCATTTCCCGTGTGCCCGTCATTTTGCACACCCCCCTCATGTCCGGCTCCAACTTCATCCACGGAATTGTGCTTGTCGGCGCCATGGTGGCCCTCGGAGAAGCCACGGACACCTTGCAAAAAACCATCGGCTTCATTGCCGTGGTGTTTGCAGCTGGAAACGCTGCCGGCGGCTATGTCGTCACCGAGCGCATGCTGGAAATGTTTAAAAGCAGCAAAGGGAAATGAGCGCCATGAGCAAACTTTTGATTGAAATTGTCTATTTCGTCGTGGCCCTCCTCTTCATTCTCGGCCTCAAGCAAATGTCTCACCCCAAAACGGCCCGCAAGGGCATTATTTGGGCAGGCGTCGGCATGGCGGCGGCCACGGGCATTACTTTCCTTTTCCCCGGCATGGGGAATTTCCTTCTCATTCTCATTGCGCTGGCCGTGGGCGGGGCTTTGGCCTGGTGGTCCGGCAAGCGCGTAGAAATGACGAATATGCCGCAGATGATTGCACTCTACAACGGCATGGGCGGCGGCTCCGCTGCGGCCATTGGCGCCATTGCATTGCTGCACCACTCCGCGCACTCGAAAGCTTTGCTGAGCCTTGCCATTGCCGGCGGCCTCATTGGCTCCGTCTCCCTCTCAGCAAGCCTTGTCGCCTGGGCCAAACTGGACGGGAGAATGAACCGCGTGTGGCGTTTTCCCGGACAGAAATATTTGAATTTTCTCGTCTTAATGTGTGCTGTCGGCATGGGTGTCGCCATGGCTGTCCTCCCAGACCCCCCCATGGCCCTCACCCTCGGTTTTTTCGCCGCCTCCCTGGCCTATGGGGCGATGATGGCTGTGCCCATTGGTGGTGCCGACATGCCCGTCGTCATTTCCCTCTTTAATGCGTGCACAGGTTTGGCGGTGGCCTTTGAAGGTTTTGCGCTTGAAAACAATGCGATGATTATTGCGGGTACTGTGGTGGGTGCTGCCGGTGGTTTGTTGACGCAGTTGATGGCCAAGGCGATGAACCGCTCTCTGGGCAATGTGTTGTTTTCCAATTTTGGTGAGGGAGGGGGCAGTGCGGAGGGTGTGAAGGGAAGCATGAAGGAGGCGGCCCCCCAAGATGCGGCTATTTCCCTGGCTTATGCCGCCAAAGCCATTGTTATTCCCGGCTATGGCATGGCCGTTGCCCAAGCCCAGCACAAACTTTGGGAGTTGACGCAGTTGCTTGAAAACAACGGTGTTGAAGTGAAGTTTGCCATTCACCCCGTTGCTGGACGTATGCCGGGGCATATGAATGTGTTGCTGGCAGAGGCCGGTGTGCCCTATGACAAAATTCTCGACTTGGACGAAATTAACGCTGACTTCGCCTCTACGGACGCCGTGTTGGTTATTGGCGCCAATGACGTCGTCAACCCGGTTGCCCGCACCGACAAGTCCAGCCCCATTTATGGCATGCCCATATTAAATGCGGACATGGCCAAACAAGTGCTGGTTGTAAAACGCGGCAAAGGCGTGGGTTTTGCCGGAATTGAAAACCACCTTTTTTATTTGGACAACACACGCATGGTTTATGGCGACGCCCAAAAGGTAATTGTGGAGTTAATTAACACCATTAAAAGCCTCTAAGCCCCCATGCTGGCACGTTATGCCACTGTGCTTTCCATTGCTGCCTCTGACAGTGGTGGTTGCGCCGGCCTCCAAGCCGACACCAAAACAGCCCAGGCCCTGGGTTGTTTCTCCTGTGTCGCCCAAACAGGGTTGACGGCCCAAAACACTCAAGGCGTGCAAGGCATTATGCCGGTGCCCCCGGAATTTGTCCTCCAGCAAATAAACTCCGTGCTTTTGGACTTTGAGGTGGACGCAACCAAAGTGGGGCTTGTCCCCAATGCGGCTGTTTGTGGGGTGGTGGCCGAAGCTTGCAGGGCGTTTGGGCTTGAAAACCTCGTGGTGGACCCGGTTTTGGTGGCCTCCAGCAAAGACGCGCTTGCAAAGGAGGACGTCCCCTCGGCACTCAAACGTTGTTTGTTCCCTCTTGCCACCCTCATAACACCCAACCTTGACGAAGCCGCGGCCCTCCTCGGCGGACGCAACATTTCCTCCGCCCAACAAATGAAACAAGCCGCCGTTGACTTGCTTGAGTTTGGCAGCCAGGCCGTTTTGTTGAAAGGCGGCCACCTTCCACTGCACACCACCCAAGGGAAAAAGGTGGTGGACTTCCTCACGCAACGCGACGGCAGTTTTTTGCAGTTGGAGCATGCCTATATTGAGACGCAAAATGAGCACGGCACCGGCTGCACCCTCTCCTCCGCCATTGCCGCCCACCTTGCACACGGCAAACCTCTGCACTTGGCCGTCAGCGAAGCCAGTAACTATGTGCACCAAGCCCTGGTTGCCGGAAAAACGGTGAAAACAGGCAAAGGCAAAGGCCCACTCAACCACGCATTTGCGCCTGTGGTGTTGAAGCCCAGGCCGGTTTCAAGGTAACATGAGTTTTTGTGGGCTTGCTTTTTTGCCCTCCGGGCGGGTTTTGGTTGCCAACTGAGTTATGTTTTTTTTGGGCCTGCGGCCCGGCATGTTTTTGCCCTCCGGGCGTTGTTCTCTTTGGGCCTGCGGCCCGGGCCATTTTTGGAAATGTTTCTCTTCGCCCTCCGGGCGTTGTTCTCTTCTGGGCCTGCGGCCCGCGCTTTTTTGCCCTCCGGGCGTTGCTCTCTTTGGGCCTGCGGCCCGGGCTTTTTCTCCCTCCGGGCATTCTGCCACCGGAGGGAGCCGTTTT
>WQTM01000072.1 GCA_009786315.1 Pseudomonadota bacterium
CCCCTCCCCTGCCGCCCATTCCCTGCACCCCCTCTCACAAGCCTCTTTGCCTACCTCAACAGAGTTTATGGGCTTGGACTCGCCCCCAAACCCCCTCCCTCGCGCTTGCTCGCATACCACCATGGGCTTTGTCGACATCCCTCCTGAGCTCCTGCCTCCTAACTATAACTTCGCCTCCGCCCCCACCGCCTCTGCTTTGTCTCAAATTTCGCAAAATACCACCTTCGCACCACTCCCCAATACCCCACCCGCCCTCTCCTCCTTGCCCTCGGCTGGCTTGAAACCCATTACGCTGACCATAAAACCCAACCAACTCCTCCATGCCGCTGCCATACCCAACCGCACATTCGCACGCCTAAAACCCATCGGAATGCTCGCCTGCTTGTGCCTGCTCGCTTCCGCTACCGCCCTCTACTCGCTGCGGCCTCGCTTCCTCTTCCCCCACCCTGCCCCAACCCTACAAAAAACCTCCGCCCCCATACTGCCCCCACTGCCCAGCCTCAACGAAATGCAAAGCAAACTCCACGAGGGCACACGCCAAGCCCTCAGAGAAACAGCCTCCCACCCCGAGGTGCTCAGCCAAGGCAGCTTGGAGCAAGCCTTGCTTTGGTGCCGCAGCGTCTTCAGCCTCGCCTTGTTTGAAAACAAACCCGAGGGGCTTGGCGAAGCCTTGGCCTTCATGTCCAAACTGCCACCCCATACCCCCACCACCACAGAGTTGCTTAAAACCCAGGCCGTCTATGCCCTCTTGTCCAATACCCCCGAAGACACCTCCCAGGCCATTCAAACATTGACGGCATTGCCCCAAAAAGACGGGGAAAGTACATGGCTTTTGGCCTGGGCCTATTTTAAACAAGACAACATTCCCAAGGCCGCCCAACTGCTTGGAGAAGACTCGAAAATATTTGAGCCAAGGCGCCAAAAAATATTGGGAGACATGGCGCTTGCCATGAAAAAACCCATGTCGGCCATTGGGCACTATAAGAAGGCCTATGCCCACCCCCCCCTGCAAGCCGAAATGGATTTGGCCATTGCCAAGGCATGGTTTGAGGCCAACAGGCCCAAGGAAGCCCTTGCGCAACTGAGCAGCTGGGAAAATGCGCCTGCACAGGCAAGTGCAACCATGGCCCAAAACGCGTGGGAGCTTATTGCCCGTGCCCAACTGGAATTGGAATTGTATGTAGAAGCTGCCCTCACCCTCGAAAAACTCAAAACAGACAACAGCCTCTATGCGGAGCTTATGGCTGAACTCTGGGTGGCAACAAAGGAGCCCCAAAAAGCCGTGGCCCTCCTGGAAGAAGAAATGAAAAAAAAGCCCGAAAACTTGAGGTTGGCCAAACCCTATGTCCAAGCGCTTCTGCTGAGCGGAAAACATGCTGAAACCGAAAACTTTGCCAAACAACTCCTGAAAAAAAACCCGGAAAATGTCAGCACGCGACTGTTTGCTGCAACCGTTTTTCAGCAGCTTGGACAACTGGAGTTCGCTTCGGCAATGGTTGAAAAAACCCTCTCCTTGGAGCCCCAAAATATAGAAGCCAAACGGCTATGGGCCACCCTCCACCAAAGGTTGAGGCAATATTCAACAGCACAAAACTTCCTGGAAAAAGCCACCGCAGAATTCTCAAATGGGGCCACTCCCAATGAGGAGGGAGCCGCCACCCTCTGGGCCGCTTTGGGGGCCTTGTTTGAAGAAACCCATAACCTGCCAAAAGCAAAAACAGCCTATGCACAGGCATTGCTAAAACAACCTAACAAAATTGAAGCCTTGACAGGCCTCGGACGCATGGCCCTAGCCGAGGGAAATGCGGCGGAGCTTTTGCAATATGCTGAGAAAATACAGTCCATAAACCCTCGTAGCCCTGAAGGCGCGTGGCTTGGCGCCCACCTCCTGTGGGCCGAAGGCAAAAAAGAAGAAGCCCTTGAAAAGCTGGAGTGGGCCTTGAGAAAAAACAGCAACCAGGTGGACTTTTGGCTCAGCAAAGCCCAAATGGCCCTGGAGGACAAACGGCTAAGCAACGCCAATGAAGCTTTGGAGCACGCCCGCCAACTCAACCCCTCTTTAACCGCCGTTAACCACTTGAGTGGCTTAACTTATGAGGCCCAGGGAGACTTCAACAAAGCCCAAACCTATTTCCAAAAAGCCTCTGAAACCGACAAGCAAAACCCCATCTACCTCCTCGCCCAAAGCCGTGTACTCATGTCCTCGCGGCGCTTCCAAGAAGCAGCTGCCCTCCTCGGACGCATTATAAAAGAATACCCCGCCAATGTAGAAGCCCCCCTTCTTTTGGGCCGCTATTACCAGGAGCGCTACCGCTTCAAAATCGCCTTGCCCCTCTTCGAAAAAGCCTTGGACATAGAGCCCAACAACCTGGAAGCCCTCCGCGGAGCTGCAGACTGTCTCCTCGAGTTAACACGGTGGAGCCAAGCCACCGCAATGCTCCAACGCCTCCTCACACAAACCCCTGCGGACGTTCAAGTCGCTATACGGCTTGGCCGCGCATCCTTTGAGGCAGGCCACTATACCCAAGCTGTCCACTGGTATCAAAAATCCCTGGAGCAAATTCCCAATAACCCATCCGTTTTATTGAACCTTGGCTGGGCCTTCAAAGAATTGGGACGCAAACAAGACGCCATTTGGGCTTTCAAAAACTACCTCCAGTTGGACTCCATGGAGCCCAATAAAAAAATGCTCGAAGACGAAATCGGCTTCCTGAGCCAACGTCATTAGTACGTCTTTGTGCCGAGTCTGCCCACCTTTGGGCCTATGGCAACAAAACTTCCGTTTTCTTCTCAAAAGCTGACCAAAATGATGTTTTGTGCTATGGGCGCTTTTGTAAGAAAAAAATCTAATAACACATTCGAAGACATGACTCGCCGGAGGCGGATGCATGCAACTAGAGTCACTGAAAATGTTTTGTGACGTTGTAGAAACGGGTTCCTTTTCAAGAGCTGCGCAGTTGAATCATGTCACTCAGTCTGCTGTCAGCCAGCAAATTCGCGCCCTGGAGACGCGCTATGAGCAACGCCTGTTGTCGCGAAGCGCGCGGCAAGTCACCCCAACTCCCGCAGGAGAGCGCCTGTTTCGCGGCTGCAAGGAAATCCTCATCCGCTTCAATGAAGTGGAGCAGGAAATTCAGGAGCAGGCCTCTGAAGCTTCGGGGACAACCATCGTCTCCTCCATCTATTCGGTGGGTTTGCATGAGCTTCAAAACATTCAACGCCACCTCCTGAAAACCCACCCCAAAGTGAATATGCGCCTCAACTACCAGCGCAATGACCAAGTCTATGACGACGTACTTTCAGGGGCTGCGGACTTGGGCCTTGTCGCCTATCCCCAGTCGCGTGCAGGCATTGACGTTATTGAGTTTAGAAAGGACATTCTCGTGCTGATTTGCCCCCCCCAGCACCCCCTGGCCTCTTTGCCTCAAGTCAGCTTGTCCCAACTCTCAACCCTGCCCTTCCTCGCTTTCGAAAGAGAAACCCCTACGCGTAAAGGCATCGACAAAATTTTGAGGGACAACCAAATCAGCCTCATCCCAACAATGGAAATGGACAACATAGAGGCCATTAAGCGCGGCGTTGAGTTGGGACTTGGCATCGCCATCGTCCCCATCGCCTCTGTACGCCATGAAATTGCGCAACATACGCTGTCAGCCAAACACTTCTCTGAAGGAGAATTTTCGAGAACCATCGGAATTTTGCTGCGCAAAGGCAAATTCCTGGCGCGCTCCACCCAAGCCGTGCTCGATACGTTTCAGGCCGTTGCCGCCGAGGAAAACAACTCTCAGAAAACCTCGCCCTGAGCGGACACTTTGTCTCTAGGCCGGTTTCAAGTAGAAATAATCCGCAAAGGCAGCCGGCTTGGGCCCTCTTTTGAAATGTTTTTCTTTGCCCTCCGGGCGGGGTTTTATTTAACCGAAAATGTTTTTTTTGGGCCTGCGGCCCGGGCTTTTTTTGAAAACGTTTCTTTTCGCCCTTCGGGCGTTGTTCTTCCCTGGGCCTGCGGCCCGGGCCTTTTTTGGAGAGGGTTCTTTTTGCCCTCCGGGCGGGGTTTCTTTAACTGAGAATGTTTTTATGGGCCTGCGGCCCGGGCCATTTTTGAAAACATTTCTTTTTGCCCTCCGGGCGGGGTTTTTTAACTGAGAATATTTTTAAGGGCCATGCGGCCCGCGCTTTTTTTGCCCTCCGGGCGTTGTTCTCTCTGGGCCTGCGGCCCGGGCCTTTTTTAAAAACATTTCTTTTCGCCCTCTGGGCATTGTTTTCTCCTGGGCCTGCGGCCCGCGCTTTCTCGCCCTCCGGGCATTCTGCCTCCGGCGGGGAACTTTTTGCTCGCCCAAAAAGTT
>WQTM01000073.1 GCA_009786315.1 Pseudomonadota bacterium
TGGGCGAGCAAAAAGTTCCCCGCCGGAGGCAAAATGCCCGGAGGGCGAGAAAGCGCGGGCCGCAGGCCCAGGAGAAAACAATGCCCGGAGGGCGAAAAGAAACCTTGCCAAAAACGGCCCGGGCCGCAGGCCCACCCTCCCCACCACCATATATAGCCCTATACGTAATGTCATGAAACCCAGTGTTGCCGTTGGCAAGGGGTGCATGTTAGAGGACAGCATGGGGCCAGCGCCGGCGGCCTGTCTCCAGTTGTGTTTGCAGTTTGTTTTGAAGAAACGGCCCTCAATGCGAATAAAACGCCTGGATATAACGGGATTTAAGTCCTTCATGCAGCATTCGCCCTTTGTTTTTGACAAGGGGATTACGGTGGTGGTGGGGCCCAATGGGTGTGGGAAGTCCAACATTGTGGACGCCATTCGCTGGGTAATGGGCGAACAAAGCGCCAAAAACCTACGTGGCCGGGGCATGGAGGACGTCATTTTTGCAGGCTCCGAGAGCCACCTCCCGCTCTCCATGGCGGAGGTGACGATGACTTTTGAGACGGAGGAGAGCGACTTGTTGCCCACGCACCTCATGGGCCTGCCCGAAGTTTCCATTACGCGGCGTCTTTTCAGGAATGGTGACTCTGAATACCAAATAAACAAAACCCACTGCCGCCTATTGGACATAACAGAGTTGTTTTTGGGGACAGGCGTAGGGACGAGGGCCTACTCCATTATAGAACAAGGAAGCGTAGGGCAGGTGGTTTCAGCGCGCCCAGAGGACAGGCGCCTGTTGTTGGAGGAGGCCGCGGGGGTGACAAAATATAAGACGCGCCGCAAAGCCGCAGAGAAGAAAATGGAGCACACGCAGCAGAATTTGCTGCGCATACAAGACATTTTGGGGGAACTCAAACGCAACCTCGGGAGTTTGGAGCGTGCGGCGAAGAAGGCGGAGAAGTTTCGCCGCTTGCGCATGCAGTTGCGCAAACTGGAAAGCCAGGATTGGGCGCACCGTTTTTTGGAACTCAAAGCGGTGTTTTCCCATGCGGACTTGCAAAGGCAAGAGACAGAAGCGAGGGCCGAGGGCAACTCCCTGGCTTTGCAGCAGGCGCAAAACTTGCTGGGTGAGAGGCGGCAAGAGGCGGAGAAAACAGCCTCCGAGTTGGAAAGCGAAGCTTTGGCGCTTGCAGAGTTAACCTCGCGCATTCAGTTGGGCAGGCAAAACCTCAAACATGGACAAGCCGACAAAGAGGCCACCTGTGCCCGCCAAACCAAAGCCGAAACAGAGCAACAGCAGTTGCAGCACAAGAGGGAGCGTTTGGAGGCAGAGTTTGCGCAGTGTGCGGAGGCTTTGCAGCTTTTGTCTGCCTCCAACCTTGAAGAGGCGAAGGTGGTGGAGGAGGCGCGACTCAAGAGGGAGGCCAATTTGGCGCAGAGGAACCAACTGGAGGCCGTCCTTGGCAAGGAACGCACCCAACTCATGCAATTGGCCACCGCCTTGGCCCAGCAGGAAACCCAACAAGCACATTTGGGGCAACGCAAACTGGAGTTGCAGCAGCGTTTGGAGCGCCTCAACCAAGAGACACACGCATGTGAGGCGGAGAAAGAGAAATGGGCAAAGCAGCTGGCTTCCCTGGAAGCGCAGCACCAGCAACAGCACGCTGCGCAGGAGGCTTTGTTGCAAGGCCGCCAAGAAGAGCAGCGCCTCCAAAACGGCACCCAAGCAGACATGAAGAAGGCCCAGGAAAGCCTCTCTCGAAGTCGCGAAGTTTGGCTTAGCCAGCGAAGCCGCCTGGCCTCTTTGCAAGAAATTTGCTCCAACTATGAGGGTTTTGACAGGGGCGTAAGGGCACTCATGAAGGAGAAAGGAAAGGGGGAGGGGGAGGGCATATTGGGTTTGGTAGCGGATGCGTTGGTAGCGACGCCCCGGAGTGAAAAAGCCATTGAAGCCGTATTGGGAGAGAAGCTGCAATGTATTCTCCTGGAGGCACCGCAGAGGGCCGTGGAGTTGTGCACCCACCTCAAGGAGCATGCTTTGGGGCGCTCGTCCTTTTTCATATTGCCGTGGGCCCAGCAGAAGCGTTTGCCCAAGCCCCCGTGCCCTGAAGTGGTGGCCATGGCCCTGGACGAACTCCAATGTACCCAACCGGCGGCCGCGCCTCTGTTGGAGCATTTGTTGGGCAATGTGGCGTTGGTTGAAAGTTTGGAGCAAGCGCTTTTGTGCCGGGAGCGTTTTCCCCAATATATATTTATAAGTTTGGCAGGGGAGTGCATACGCCCGGAGGGTTTGGTGACAGGTGGCGTATTAGAGGGCCCGGCCCTGGGGGCTTTGCAGAAGAAGCGAGAGGTAGCAGAGCTCCAGGTGGAGGTGGTGCACCTGGAGGAGGCCCACACCACCCAGCAGCGCGCGTGTGAGGCGCTCCAACAAAAACTCCAAACGCACGAAGCTGCTTTGCGCAAGCTTGAGAAGGCGCAGCACGACGCAGAGCTTTTGCTTTCCTCGCAGAAGAAGGACATTCAGCGTTTTCATTTTCAACTGAAGGAGTTGGGCCAGAAGGCGGTTTCCCTCAGCAAAGAGAAAGCGCAGGCAGACGAAGAAAGCGCCTCGTTGGAGCAGAAAACACAAGCCCTCCAACTGCAAGTGAGAGAGCGGCATGAGCAGAGGCAAACCCAGGAAGCGCAGCTTCAATTGTTGGCAAGCAAGCAGACTGCGCTTTTGACGCAGTTTGACGAACTCAACAATGCCTTCACCAAACTCCGCGTAGAGCTTGCGACGCACAAAGAGAAAGAAACCTCCTTCAAACACCAACAGCAGCGCATTGCGAGCGAGCTTGAAGGGACTTCCAACAGCCTGCACAAGCTTTGCTCCGGGTTGAGAGAGGACGAGCAGAAGTTGCAAAATTTGCAGTTGTCTCTTGCCCAAGCGACAGAGGCCTTGCAACTCCATGAAGAGGCTTTGCTTGAGAAGACGAAGGTTTTTGAGCAAAGGAAGTGGGAGCACTCACAGCATTTGGCAAAGCTTCGCGAGCAAGAGAAGAAGCTGGTGGAAGACAGGCGCGAGTGGGAGGGTTTGAGCAAACGTGTTGCAGAGCTGTCCTTGCAATGCCGCACGCTGAGTTTGGAAACAGAGCACCTGGTGGAGAATGCTTTTGAGCGTTGTGGCATGGAAATGGACGAGGCGCTTTGTGAAAACCACCTGCTGTTGCCGCTGACGGCTGAGGAGCGCCAACATACTCAACAGTTGAAGACGCAACTGGAGGGTTTTGGTGAGGTAAACCTTACGGCCATTGCGGAGCACCAAGCGCTTGCCGCCCGCTTTGCTTTCTTGTCCCAACAGAAGGAGGACTTGGAGCTTTCCATTGAGCGGTTGAAGAAGGCCGTTGAGAAAATTGACACTCAAAGCAGGCAACAATTTAAAGAGACGTTTGAAGCTGTGAATGCCAAGTTTGCGCAGGTTTTCCCCCGCCTCTTTGGGGGGGGGCATGCGCAGTTGGTGTTGTTGTCGGGTTTGCCGGGCCAGGAGCCGGGTGTTGACGTGGTTGCGCAACCGCCGGGCAAAAAACTCCAAGCCCTCAACCTTTTGTCGGGTGGGGAGAAGGTGTTGACAGCCATTAGCCTCATTTTCTCCATTTTTCTGATTAAGCCCACCCCATTTTGCCTGTTGGACGAGGTGGATGCTTCCTTGGATGAGGCCAACGTCCACCGCTATAACGAGTTGATTCGGCAAATGTGTGCGCAGTCCCAGTTTATTCTCGTCACCCACAACAAGCGGACGATGGAAGTGGCCGACGTCCTCTATGGGGTGACAATGGAGGAGCCAGGGGTTTCCAAGCTGGTTTCCGTACGCATAAAAGAATTGTCAGAGACTTTGCCCCTTGTCGCCTCGGCCTAGGTGTTTAGGGCGGTTTTGGTTTAGTCCTAGACACTCTTCCACTCCAGCTAGCAGGAAAAAGGCCAACCCCCCCTCCCAAGAGGGCTCGAGGGAGGAGAGAGCAACCGTTGCTTTCCTGGGTAGGGTTGTGAGGGCCCCCGTCTGTTGGGGGGGGCAGCCCTCTTCCTCTTCCCTAGAAGACGGTTGAGTCCGGGTGGTTACGGTGGAGCTATTCTTTTTCTTCTTTTTTCTCCAGGAGAAAACGGTAGGCCAACCCACCCAGAATGGCGCCTACAATGGGGGCCAGCCAGAAAAGCCACAGTTGTTGCACGGCCAAACCGCCTTGGAAGAGGGCAACGCCCGTACTCCTGGCCGGGTTGACGGAGGTGTTGCTAATGGGAATGGAGACGAGGTGGATGAGTGTCAACACGAGGCCGATGGCGATGGGGGCAAAACCGGCGGGGGCGCGCTTGTCCGTGGCACCGTGGATGACGATGAGGAAAAAGGCCGTCAGCAGGACTTCAGCCAACAGCACGGCCACCAGGCCATAGCCGCCGGGTGAGCCGCCGAGGCCATAGCCGTTGGAGGCAAAACCTGCGGCAGCAGAAAAACCCTCTTTCCCACTGGCGATGAGCCATAGGCACAACCCCG
>WQTM01000074.1 GCA_009786315.1 Pseudomonadota bacterium
GCCACCGCCCACTCCGCATGGGACGTCCCCTGGGTCTCGACAGAGACGCTGGTAACAAATGCCGTTGTTGTTATCACAGAGTGTGCCGTCTGCTTCGTTTTCACATTGCCCTATTGGCCCAATTTCGCACCCAGGTATGGTCGGGTTGCAAACTTCTCCTGCTGGGCACTGCTGCGTGCCACCCAGCGCGCATGGGACGTCATCCGGGTCCCGGCAGAGATTTTGATAGCAAATACCGTTGTTGTTGTCGCAGAGTGTGCCGTCGGCTAGGTTCTCACATTCACCCGGCACCGTCCCACGCTCGCACTCGCGTAGGTTTGGGTTGCAGACTTCTCCTGCTGAGCACTGCGTACCGCCGTCCGCGCAGGGAACAGTCCCTGGGTCTCTGCAGAGACGCTGGTAACAAACGCCGTTGCCATTGTCACAGAGTTCGCCGTCGGCTAGGTTCTCACATTCACCCGGCACCGTCCCGCGCTCGCACTCGCGTAGGGCTGGGTTGCAAACCTCTCCAGGCACAATACACAAGGTGCCACCGTCCGCACAGGGGACTGCCCTTTCATCCTCGCAGTTGCCATTGACACAGACTTCTCTTGCAGGACACCAAGCGCCGCCTTCCTCGCATGGAACATCTGCTGGGTTTGTGCAAAGCTCCTGGTAGCAAACACCGCTGCCGTTGGCACAGGCAACACCGTTTGCCATGCCCCTGCATTCACCTGGTGTCGTCCCAAATTCGCAACGAAGCAGGCTTGTGTCGCAAACATATCCCGCAGGGCACCAAGTGCCGCCTTCCGCGCATGCAATACTCGCCAGGTTTGTGCAGGCGCCTCTGTAGCAAACTTGTCCTCCCGAGCAGTCGGCATTGCTGGTGCACGTCAAAAGTCGCAGTTCTCGACAGGTGCCCTCCGTTGCCCCCAGCTCTGTGGGTACGCATGTGTTGCCCGCACCACAATCTGTAAGCCCCACCACACACTTACGCCCGTCAATTTTGATGCCTCCTACATTACAAGCCACGCCTGTGGCCAAAAGCACACTCAGGCTCCATAGCTTCCACGCTTTCATTGTGTTTCCCCTCGTCATGACAGTTTGATTGTTT
The DNA here is from genome assembly GCA_009786315.1 of Pseudomonadota bacterium. Classification (GTDB taxonomy): domain Bacteria; phylum Myxococcota; class Myxococcia; order Myxococcales; family Myxococcaceae; genus WRKR01. Next base: position 1,094 of record WQTM01000074.1, read on the forward strand.
GTTCTTTCGGCCGTAAGTCCTCCGCCCCATATATTCAAACATTCATCCGTTTACAAGCGCATTGTCGAAGAAAATCCAAGCTTTATCTCACACAATGCGACATGTAGAGCGGAGTCGTCTCTTTGGCGCCTGCAACGGGAGAAGGTTTCAATTCTTTCGCAACTTAGAGTGGTTATACGCCCAACCCCACGCCGCAACAGGAAGCCCCAAAAACCATTTCTGTTCATGACATAAAGCGGTTAGCAACGAAAATTTCCGTTGTTGCAAAAACCCTCAATGCCCGCTTCGGCACAAAAAACGAACGGCCTGTTGCCAGCAGCACGCTTTTCTGTTCCGCCTTCGGTGTGCTTCCAAAAACTTCTGGCAAACCTCAACGCACGGGCCCAAACCCTAAACAGTATACACCCGTGCACACTCTTCCGCGGCAAGGTGAATTCTGTTTCTCTTTGAAACCTGCTGCGCTAAATAGCTGCACCGTTTCCAGAGGCTCTCGTGAAAAAACTCCGCTGTGCATTGGTGGGTGCAACTGGTTTGGCAGGACAGCAGTTTGTCGCTGCGCTGGCCTCTCACCCTTGGTTTGAGTTGACAGGCTTGGCCGCTTCGGCACGCAGTGCGGGCAAACACTATGTGGAAGCCCTGCGCATGCCCAGTGGAATGTCAGGTTGGCTTTTGTCGGAGCCTTTGCCTACGCGCATTGCCTCTATGCCCGTCGTGGCAGGGGAGGCTTTGGATTTGGAGTTGTTTGACGTTGTCTTCAGCGCAGTCGAAGCCGACGTGGCCCTGGCCTTGGAGCCTGTCTATGCCCAAAAACTTCCTGTCATTTCGACGGCAAACGCCTTCCGCTATGGGGAGGATGTGCCCCTCCTCCTTCCTCCTATTAACGCCTCGCATAGCAACCTCATTGAAACACAACAACAGCAACGTGGCTTCAAAGGGTTTATTGCTCCAAACCCCAATTGCACCGCGGTGGGTTTGGCCCTAAGCTTGGCACCCCTGGTTGAAACCTATGGCGTGCGGGCTGTGTTGATGACGTCCATGCAGGCCATTTCCGGAACTGGGCGCTCCCCCGGCATCGCCGCCCTGGACATCCTGGAAAACATCATCCCCTATATCCCCAAAGAGGAAGGCAAAGTCGCAATAGAAACAAAGAAAATTTTGGGGCAAATGGGCGTGCCTCATTCTATGAAAATTTCGTGTACGTGTACGCGTGTCCCCGTCCTGGAGGGGCATACCGAGTCGGTTTTTGTCTCTTTGGAAAAACCAACTTCCGTTGAAGCGTTGGCCCAAACCATGCACACATGGAAAGGCGCAGAGGTGTCCCAACAGCTTCCTTCCGCACCTTCTCGGTGGATAGAGGTCATGGATGACCCGTTCCGCCCCCAAGTACGCCTGGACAGAGAAATGCACGCAGGCATGGCAACCATTGTGGGGCGGGTGAGGGAGGACGCCGTCCTCGAAAACGGCTTCAAATATGTCCTCGTCTCGCACAACACAAAAATAGGGGCTGCAAAAGGTGCATTGTTGATTGCTGAAATGTTATATGCTCAAGGGCTCATCGGAAGTTCCACCAACACCTAGTGGGGACACCCTTCTGCCCCCCAAATGAAAGAGGAGTGGTATTATGGCTTTTGTTGTCGCGGAACCTTGCATCAAATGCAAATATACGGACTGCGTCGAAGTTTGCCCCGTCAGCTGCTTTTATGAGGGGAAGAATTTTCTGGTCATCCACCCGGACGAGTGCATCGACTGCGGAGCTTGCGAGCCGGCTTGCCCCACACAAGCCATTTTTGCGGAGTCGGACTTGCCCTCCAAATGGGCCGAATATAAACAATTGAATGCGGAATATGCCGCGAAATGGCCCAACCTGACGGAGAAAAAAGCGGCACTTCCCGAGGCAGACGAATTCAAAAATGTCAAAGAGAAGCGCCCGCTGTTTGACCCGGAGTCCGCATAAAAAAACTTGAGTTCGCATCTTCCTTCTTCTTTTCTCCCGCACGGAGGCTCCATTGAAACAGCCTTCCCATGAGTGGGGAATGCGTTTGGCTTTGTCTGCCGCAGAGGCAGGTTTGGCGGTGACGGAGCCCGGGGGAAATGAAATCCCCATCCCCCTCTCCCTCAACCCTATGCGGGTGTCCCAAACCCAACTTCGCCTCCTTCGCCAACAAACCCACCACCTCATGAGTGCTGGGCTGAAAATGGCCTATGCCCTGCACGAAGGGGCCCCTTTGCAGCGCATTTGGAGGGCCCTCTCTCCTTTCGAAAAAACACTCGTATTCCCACGCCCCGTGCCTGTCCTCGCTACAACACGCGTGGACTGCTGGCCCTCTGAGGGAAAACTCTGGGCCTTGGAGCTGAATGCGACCATTCCCGCCATGCAGGCCTATTCGGACATCGCCGCCTCCTGCACTATCGCCGCCCACGGACAATGCCTCCACCTCTGCCCCTCTGCCATTGCCAAACTCCAAGAGGACAACCTCTCCAACGTGAGGGCCCTCTGGGAAGCTTTGCTCGCAGCCTATGCCCTGTATTGCCCACACAGGCAACCCCAACGCCTCGGTATCCTCTGCCGTAGGAATGACGCTCAACAAACAGAGTTGCGCTATTTGAAGCGCCGCTTCTCCAGCTTCGGCTTGGAAACAGAGCTCCTCTTCCCAGACCAGCTCCAAAACAAGGAAGGCTTCTGGGCCAACGGCAAACTCTATGACTTGGTTTATCGCCACCTCTTCATCCACCGCCTGGAAAAGGAAGACACTGGCCATGCCCTCCTGCGACGCCTCCTCTCCCAGCCTTATGGGCCCCCAAGCCTCGTCCTTAACCCACCCGCCGCCCCCGTGGAGCTCAAGGCCACCCTCGCCCTCCTCTCCGAGTCCAATGAAAACGAAACCCTGGCCCAACTGGCCCAACTCACCCCCGAGGAGCGCGATACCATCGCCCAACGCGTCCCGTGGACTCGCCTCCTGGACGAAAAGTCTGTCCTGGAGCGCGTCCAACAACAGCCGGAGCTCTATGTGCTCAAACACGGCTCCAGCTATGGCGGCAAGGCCGTCTTCATCGGCAAAACCCGCTTCGAGGACAGCTTCGCCCTGCGCTGCCAACAAACCTTCGGCATGCCCCTCTCCTGGGAGGACTTGTGCCAGCGCGCCTTTGAAACCGGCGCCTATGTCGCTCAACAACTCGTCGAAAACCTCCCGCGCCCCCACCTCCTGTGTACGCCCAACAGCGCCTCCTCCCGCCCCCTCTATGTCGACTTCTCCCTCTTCTCCTCCGCCGGTATGGACACCCTCCCAAACTGGAGCGGCGTCTGCAGAGCTTCCGCTGACCGCGTCGTCAATATCCTCGGCGGCGGCGGCCTCGTCCCCCTGCTCCTCGAAGAAGTCGCCCAGCACCTGCAACTGGGGGACTTGCCCTATGCCTTGGACATATAGGCACCCCCCCCCCCC
>WQTM01000075.1 GCA_009786315.1 Pseudomonadota bacterium
TCTTCGGATTCCAGTGGGGGGGAGGGCTCAATGGGGGGGGGTGGCACAGGGGGAACGGAGATAAGAGTACCCAAAAGGGAGGGGGTTTTTCCGTTAGTGTTTGGGGGGGGTGGGCCAATGAGGGAGCGGTCCACCTTGGGGTTGTCCAAGTCTATATAAAGCATTTTAATGCCGCCGATTTCCAGCTCATCCCCATCGTTCAGCGTAGCGATGCTAACGGGTTTTCTATTGAGGCGTATACCGTTGCGACTCCCCAAGTCTTCGACATGGGTCCCCCCCAAGTCCCTTCGCAGTTTTGCATGTTTGCGGGAGACGAGGTCTGTTTTCAGCAACACCTGGGCCTCGGGTGTACGCCCGACAACATATTCACGTCCCTCTTCAATCTCAATACGGGTCCCCTCTTCGGGGCCATTCATAATCCTCAGGTAGGGTTTTTCAGAAACAATGACGAGTTTAGGGGGGCCATGGGGTCCTGTTTGGCTGACTTGGACAATGGTTTCGAAGGACAAGTCAAACTGAGCGATGGCGATGATGTCGCCATTATAGAGGCGGCGTTTTTCATGAGGGGACAAGGGCTCATTGTTGACTTGAGTTCCGAAGGAGCTTCCGGAGTCCTCTATATAGCAAATGTCACCATCTCTGGTGATGCAAGCATGCGAGCGCGAGACGGCTTGTAGCGAGAGTACAACATGGCAACCCGGGTCTCTCCCCAGCGAAATTTTATCCAAGTCAAAGACTTCCGTACGTGGCTCCTGAGAGGGGCCTGGCTGGTCTCTGCGGCTAACTGTGAGGCGAACATTCATGGTTTCAACGGGTGAGAGGGGGGCCCCCGAAAGCCTGTGTCGCCGAGGTATTTTTCGCACGTTTCACGCTCTTTGGGGAATTCTGTTTCGTCCGTAAATTTGAGGAAATTTTGACAAGCCGTTTTGGCTCTTGTCGCGTTAAGCTCGTCATTGAAGATTTTGAACAGTCCATAATAGCAAGGGGCATATTTGTTGTTGTAGCGCAAGCAGCGCTCATAGGCCCTTTGCTCGTGGTTTCGAAGTCCTTTTTCTCCATAAGCAAGCCCCAGGCTATATTGGCTTTCCGGTGTTTGCTCTGAGCCTTTGGTTTCTTCCAGTGTTGTGAGGGCAGGCGTTAGCAGGGCGCATTTTTCCACGGCGAGGGGGAGGTTTTTGGGGCACCCGAGAATGCTGGGGTTGGCCTCAATGCATAATGTATAGGCGTTAGCGGCCTCGCAAAACATGCCTGCTTGCATATAAGCATTGCCCAACTCCAAGCGGACATCCGCATATTGGGGAGAGAGCAACAGTGCCTGTTTGAAGTATTCAATGGCATTCAACACATTATTGTTGTCGTCCAACTCCAGTTGCCCCAAGCGTGCCCAGGGGTCCGCCAGGTGGGGGTATGTTTCGGTGAGCGTCAAAAGCTCTTTGCGAGCGTTTTTGTTTTTTTTCATACCCATATAGGCGAGGGCGAGGTTATAGCGGGCTTCTGCATAGTCAGGGTTGACTTTGAGAGCGCGCTGAAAGTTGTCATGCGCGCGGCCATATTGGCGGTTTTTCAAATAAATATAGCCGAGGTTTTGATAGGCTTGTGCCTGCTCCGGGTTATAGCGCAAAGCTTTAATGAAACACGCTTTGGCGACGTCTTCTTGGCCTCTGGACAGGGCAATAATGCCTTTGTTTGTCCACAAATCACCATATTGAGGGGAAAACTGCAAGCCAACGTCGCAGTGCACTTCGGCGCGCTCCAAATCTCCCAAGTGCACATATTTTGCACACAACTCATTTTCTGCAAATGCGCGGGGGTGAATCTCTGTCCGAAGACAAGCGAGAGCGCCCAACAGAAACAGAACGATAAAAGCGCGGGTCAGCATGTCCCCAATCTAAAGGAGCTGGAGAGAAGCTGCAACCGGGCCAAGCATTCTTGAAAGAAATATTTTGGGAGTGCAGGCAGTGGGCACTCCATGTTTTTGAGGAAACCGTTTTAAGTCACCGCGGTTTGCAAGGCATTTGGCAGGTGTTTTTTTCCGGGAAGCAAAATTTTTTTTAGCAGCTACGCTTTTGGTGTCGACTACGCTAAGACGAGGGCATGAGAGCATTCTTTTGGAGCAGTCTTTTGGCCGTCCTATGCTTTTCTACCTCCGCACAGGCGCAATATGCCAACAAAAGCCTGGGAGTGGGCCTTGGAGCGACGGGTTTTTTCTCAAGGGGGGAGCCTTCGGATTGGGGGGTTTCATTGGCTTTGGCGGGCTCCATTTATATTGAGGATGGTTGGGAGGTGGGGGTGCAGATTCCGCTGATGATTTACCGAGATGCTGTTAGTGGGCGCCAACACTTTGCCATGGGCCTAAACGCCAACTTCCGCTACCTCTTCCTGGAGGAACATATTCGCCCCTATTTGGGAGCTCAACTGGGAGGCAGCTATATTTTCGGGAGGAGCAGCGAGGATGTTTCCTTGTTTGGGGAATTGGGCCCCATGGGGGGTGTTGACTTTTTTGTTTCGGACACTGTCTCCATTGGCCCCAGGGTGTTTGCCACTGCCTATTGGGCATTGAATGAGCCGGTACGTTTTTCAGTGGGTGGTATTGTGGCCGTACATGTTTGGTTTTAGGGGCTGGAATTTTCTTTTGCAGGGGGAGGAGGGAGGAGTTTGGAGACAGCGGAGAGGACCCATTTTTCATCGGAGAGGTTGTTGGGTTTTTGGAGGCCAAATTCGCGTTGCAGGTGTTGGGAGAGGGCCCGGAAGACGCGCAGTCGCGCCTCGAGGGACAACTCTTCGCGTTGCAGGCTGCTTTGCAAAAGCAAGTGACGCTCCTCGGGCGTCAGGCTATGCAGGCAGTTTTCGTATTTGCGGTTGCTCCAAAACCTTTCTTCCTCTCTGGTGAGTTGAATGGGGGGGGGGAGGCGCACGGGGCGCTCATAGACAACCAGCGTATGGGCGAGAAAGTCCCCCAGCCTTTGTTGGGTGTTGGAGAAGAGAGCAAAGCCTGCCCCTACAAAATAGCAGCTGAAGGCATTGAGGAACCAGGGGGCAGAGTCCACCGGGCGCACGAGGTTGCGCAAAAAAGCCTGCATTCCCCCCAGGCGTACCCCTGTTTTTTGAATGACGCGAATATGCATGACATATTTGCCGAGGGTTTTCCCCCCGAAAAACCACTCAAGGGCCCACATATAACCCACCTTTACAAAGAAGAAGGCGAAAATGAGGAAGAGGAAAGACAGAGGGCCTAGGGTTTCACCGACGGCGGGGATTTGGAAAACCAAAAGCACGAGGAGGAAGCAGAGGAGGAGGAGGGCGGCGCAAACCAAGCTGTCCAAAAGCAAGGCGAGGGAGCGCCGAAAAATTCCGGCCAACTCAAACCTAAACTCAATGTACTCGGGTGTGCTTATTTTATAATACTTGGAGAGTGTCCTTTGGGCCGGAGGTATTGGGGAGGAGGAGTGCATGGCATGTCTCAACAACAGAAGACGGTTTTATGGATTTGGCTGAATTTGTGAATGAAAAACGTCACCGTTGGGAGAGTTTGGAGCGGCTTTTGCAGGTGACTGAAACCCAAGGGGTGAGGGTATTGTCCGTAGAGCAGGGCAAGGAGTTTATTCGTCTCTACCGCCTGGCCTCCTCGGACTTGGTGTGGAGCCAAGCGCACGCGGGCCTTTCGGAGGTTGTGGACTACCTCAACCGCCTGGTAGCGCGAGCCTATGCGCAAGTAGCCCCCCGGCCCAAGTTGCATGTGCGTGCGTTGTTTTTGTTTGTTTTGGAGGGTTTTCCCAGGCTTTTGGTTGGTGAGTGGAGGGTTTTTGTTTTGGCGGTAGGCCTTTTTTTCGGGGGGGCCGGGTTTGGTTATTTGGCTGCGCACGCCAACCCGGAGTTGGCGCACCATATGGTTTCGGAAGACCATATATTGGAGGACCCGGCGCAGCGTGTGCAGCGGGAAGCTACGGGTGAAACGCTTGCGGGGGACAAGCAGGTTTTGTTTGCGAGTTTTTTGTTTACGCACAACATTCAGGTGGCCATTTTCTGTTTTTGTTTGGGGTTGACTTTGGGCATAGGGACGGCGCTGCTGTTGTTTTTCAACGGCGTACTTTTGGGGAGTTTGGCCTGGGTATATGCGCAGAAGGGTTTGTTGGCCTGGTTTTGCGCGTGGATATTGCCGCACGGCATTCCCGAAATAACCGTCATATGCATAGCGGGCGCCGCGGGTTTTCTCCTCGCGCGTGGCATTGTTTCCCCCAAGGACAAAAAGCGCAGCACCGCCCTCTATGAGGCCTCCAAACCCGCCACCCAACTCCTGCTGGGGACTTTCCCCCTATTTGTCTATGCGGGTATTATTGAGGCCACCCTCTCCCAAATACACCCCCCCAAGCTGAGCATTGCCTTCAAGCTTGGTTTCGCTTTGTTTTCAGGCCTGCTGGTTTATGGTTATTTGTTGTCGCCACTTTTGCAAAGAGTATGGTGGGGGTTAAGAGGAGGGGGGACGCCCTCCGGGCGGAGTTTATTTAACTGAGAATGTTTTTTTTGGGCCTGCGGCCCGGGCCATTTTTTGAAATGCTTCTCTTTGCCCTCCGGGCGGGTTTATTTAACTG
>WQTM01000076.1 GCA_009786315.1 Pseudomonadota bacterium
CGCAGGGCCACCGGAGGGAGCCGTTTTTGAGGAACTTTTTGGGCGAGCAAAAAGTTCCCCGCCGGAGGCAAGACGCCCGAAGGGCAGAAAAGCCCGGGCCGCAGGCCCAAAGAGAACAACGCCCGAAGGGCGAAGAGAAACATTTCAAAAAAAGGCCCGGGCCGCAGGCCCAAAAAAAACATTCTCAGTTAAATAAAACCCCGCCCCAATGGGCAAAAATTCCCAAAACCCTCTCACCATGTTTGCCTACGCCTATGGGCTTGCTCCAACAACCCCAACAAGGCCCGCCCCCTGGGCCCTTCCTCCAATGCCTCTTGCAGGCGGCATAACTCGGACTGGTAGCGCTGGAGGGCCAAAAGCAAGGCCTCGCGGTTGGCCATACAAATGTCCTCCCATAATGAGGGCTCACTCTTCGCAAGGCGCATAAAACTGAAAAACCCGGGCCCCATCGCCGCCTGCAAACAGGGGTTGCCTTCGTCCAAAGCGTTGGCCAAAGCAAAAGCCAATAGGTGCGGCAAATGGCTTGTAAAAGCCAACATGTCGTCATGCTCCTTGGCCGTCACCTCCACAACTTCCGCCCCCAATGCCTTCCAAAAAGCCCCCACCTCCTCCCGGGCCTGTATTGCCAACCCCTCATGCGGCACCAACAACAAATTGCTGCCTACAAATAAGTCCGCCCGCGCCGCCAACGCCCCCGCCTTCTCACTGCCCGCCAAAGGGTGGCAGGGGACAAAATGGGCCGGCACACCCCCCAATGCCGCCTCTACCTGCGCCAATACATTCTGCTTGCTGCTCCCTACGTCCATCCACAACAACCCTCGCCCCAAAACAGGCCCCAACTCCCTCAATACCTCCGGCAAATAACGCATGGGCATGGCCAAACATAACAAGTCCGCACCCACCACCTCCTCCATGGAAACAGCTGCGTCAATGGCCCCCACAGCCTGCGCCTCCTCAAGCGCCCGGGGACTGCTGTCTGCACCCCATATGCAAAGCCCAGGAAAGGCCCTCCTCGCCGCTAGCCCCACTGAAGCCCCCATGAGGCCTGTCCCAACCACAGCCATTGTCCTCAAATTCTCCAGCATACGCCTGCCTTTCCTGAAGGGGTGTGTACTTCTGAAAAACCCAATAAAACCAAAAACACCAAAACAACTCCCCTGCGCCCCTGTGCCCCCTCCTCTTAGGAAAAAGAGGCCACCCTCTGCAAGCAACTCCTCCCCCCCTACCCTGCCTTTTGTATCCACCTCCTACCTTTCTGCCCCTAGGCTCACTTCATAACCATGAAAGAATGTAAACAGGAGATACTCCCCGGGCCTAGGGTGTTGGCGTGGACAAAAAAATGGCTTAGGGTGGCGAAAAATATTTACAAATTATAAGCTACAAATTAGAAATTCTACCCTCTAAAGGGGGTTTCCGCGAGAAAACAAAAATAAAAAAACAAAACTCCGGCCCATGAAGATTTTGGGGGTTATGCATTAAGCCAACCAAAGAACACTTTCGATATTTGGAGCACAGGGATGAAAGGTTTGTTCGGTGATTTGCAGACGATGCCCATGGAAGAGGTGGCTGTTTATTTGGGTAAACAAAAAGCTTCGGGAACGCTCAACCTAGAGCGCGGTTGGGTGCGTAAACAGGTACGCCTGCAAGGGGGAACCATTATTAATGCAAGCTCGAATGATCCACGCGAGTTCCTCGGCCAGTTCCTCATTAACTTGGGCTATATTACGGAAGAGCAATTCCACCGCGCCTATGAGACACAAAAACAAACCAAAATCTTCCTAGGAAGAATCCTCATTATGACAGGCGCCGTCACCGAAGAAATGGTCCTCTCGGTGCTCAACCTCAAAATGCGCGAAACCCTCTTTGAAGCCTTCCTCTGGGGCGACGGCAGCTTCGCTTTCCTCCCTGAAAAAGCACAGGCCACTCAAACCGAACTGAGACTTTCAGCTCCCCTGCTCGAAATGTATGCCGCCGGCAAACAAAGAAAAGAGCAATGGGAGACCATCCGCCAAACGCTTCCGTCTACGGATATCCACTTCCGCGTCTCCATGGAAAAATTCTCCGGCATATTGTCCAAAACTTCCCTGGTCTCACGAATTGTACAACTGGCAGAAGAAACCCATAACCTCGCCGAAATCGCCTTGCAACTGCATGCAACCGACTTCTTCCTCTTCCAACACGTCTATGCCCTCATCCAAGCCGGTGTCCTCCTCCCCAAAAACGAGGCCCCCCCCTCCTCCTATGCCCCCGAAGAAGAAGAGGAAGCCTCTGTGAGCAAACACCTGCTCCTCCAAGCACAGTCCTGCCTCAAAGAAGGTGAGTTGCGCGAAGCCTCCGCCCTTGCCAAACGCGCCCATGCACGTACGCCTACAACCGAAACCCTCGCCCTCTCCCAGTCCACCGAAAGCCACCTCCTCAATGAGTTACGCGACAAATGGCTTGAGCAAAAACGTACGCCCGTCCTCAACATCCCCGCTGAGCAAATTAGACAACTGTCGCTGACTGCACCTGAACGCTACCTCCTGTCCCGTATCGACGGAAACCGCAGCCTCTCCGCCATCGTCCACGTTAGCCCCATGCGCGAAGTCGAAGCCATCAGCCTCTTCGAGCGCTTCTGGGAACAAGGTTGGGTGAAATTCTTGCAACCCTCTTACTCAGAGGCTTCCTTCAAACCCGCACGCCCTGCCCCTCCTGCCGCTTCTCCCAAATTCTGAAATACCTCCCCCTCCCTCCTTAAAACCCCCACCTTTGCCCCCTGCTTAAATTAACTCCTCGAGGGGAAATGGGTTTGCCAACCCTTTTGAGAATTTGCTAGAAGGTTTCCCAAAAAGCAGAAATAGAAAAAATGTTGGATAAATTTAGAAACGGTAAATGTAGAAACAATACATTCATTTTAGGAGAGAGGACGTTATGAAGGTAAACGCAGTGCTTGTCTTCGTGGTCGGGTTGCTCGTCGGTTTCGCTGTTGGCGGAATGCTCAATCCCTTTGGTAAAAAAATAAGTCCCACTCCCACAGAAAAAGTAGATGTCCGTGACGACACGGACAAATCCAAACCGCCTACGCCCAGGCAGCCCCGGCCACCCCCTAAACCTTCCCAAACAACCTATAAAGTCCCCATCGCAAATGCACCCGTCCTGGGCTCCATGGACGCACTCGTCACCATCGTCACCTTCTCGGACTACCAATGCCCCTTCTGCGCAAGGTTGGATGGTACGCTCTCTCAACTCCAAAAAGAAATGAGCGAAAAAGGAAAACCCTTCCGCATCGTCATGAAACAATTCCCTCTGGGCTTCCATAAGGACGCTAAGCCCGCCGCCATGGCAGCCTTGGCCGCAGGCGCTCAAGGCAAATATTGGCAAATGCATGAGTTGCTCTTCAAAAACATCAAAGCCTTGGATGCGGCTTCTCTCGAAAACTATGCCAAGGAGCTTGGCCTCAACATCTCTAAATTTAAGGCTGACTTGGAAAACGCAACCTTGATGGCCCAAATAGAGGCCGATATGGCCTTGGGCGCCAAAGTGGGCGTCTCGGGAACGCCTGCCTCCTTTATTAACGGACGCTTCGTCTCTGGCGCCAGGCCCAAGGAGGACTTGGAGGCCCTCGTCGAAGAGGAAATGCTCAAAGCCCAACAACTCGTCAGCAAAGGTACCCCAGCAGACAAAGTCTATGAGAAAATTTTAGAGTCCGCCCTGGAAGAGGTCGCCAAACCCAAACCCGTTGTTAAAGACAACATCCCTACCCCGGAAAACGCCCCCACCAAAGGCCCCAAAAATGCCCCCGTCACCATCAACATCTGGTCGGACTTCGAATGCCCCTTCTGCTCCAAAGTTAACCCCACCCTCCATGCCCTTGAGAAAAAATATGCGGCCCAAGTGAAATTCGTCTTCAGACACCTCCCCTTGGAGTTCCATAAAAATGCTCCCAAAGCAGCCGAAGCCTCCATGGCCGCCCATGCTCAAGGTAAATTCTGGGAAATGCATGACCTCCTCTTCGCCAACCAAAAAGCCTTGGATGAGGCTTCCCTCCTCTCCTATGCCCAAAAATTAAAACTGAATGTGAAAAAATTCCAAGAGGCTTTGACGAAAAATACCTATGCCGAATATGTTAAAAATGACGTGGAAACCGCTGGAAAATTCTCCATCAGAGGTACGCCCACCTTCATTATTAATGGCCAGGAAATTTCAGGCGCCCAACCCCAAGCAGCCTTCGAAAAAATCATCGACGCCGCTTTGAGTAAACCCGACGCCGCTCAACCCACTCAAAAATAGAAAACCAACCCAACAACTCTCAAAAGGCAGCCCCCCATAAAGGGCTGCCTTCATTTTTCCCCCACGCCCCCTCTGTGCCCCTCTTTTCGAAAAACAGCTCGCTTCCTCCCCCGGCTTTCTTGCATCAACAACTCCAACGCCTCCAACTGTACCTGCAAATTCGCCAGCTGCTCCGGCTCGCTCTCCGCCAAGTCAAATAAATGGAGAATACGGTTGACGCAACGCTCAATATGCTCCGCACGCTCCACGCTTATGCGGCGAAGCAATAAGTCCGCCCCAGCCTCCATGAGTACCCGCGCCACCGCATCCCGCGTCCTCAACGCCTCCACCCCCCCCTCCCCTCCTCCC
>WQTM01000077.1 GCA_009786315.1 Pseudomonadota bacterium
CCCCTCCTCGCCGAGAACATCCAGCCCCTCCCTGCCGAGAATATCCAGCCCCTCCCTGCCAAGAATATCCAGCCCCTCCCTGCCGAGAATATCCAGCCCCTCCCTGCCGAGAATAGAAGAGCTGCCCTCCCCAGGGCCTCGGGCCGACTCTCCTCCCGTGAGACAACGTGTACGCCAAGCAATAACACCAGCAGCCATTGAGGCCCTCGCTAAAAAAGAACACGTCCCCGCTCGTATCGCCAAAGGAGAGCTCGACGGCAAAATGAAATGCCGCATCTGGAAACGCCTGCACCCCAAAGAGGCAGAGCATTTTGAAAGCGCTTATAAACTCCTAGAAAAACACCCCCACCTCAACCTGAATGACGCTTTTGGACTCCTGCAAAGCAACATGACGTTGGATGACTTCTTTAAACGCAAAGCCCGTATTAAAAAGAAAGAAGTGCTGCGCGTCGCCAGAGCAAGCGTCTCCAACCTCGAAATTGATGCGTGGTTCAAAGTCCTCATGGAAGCACAGGATGAGCTCTCCTTCGTCCTCGCAGAAAGTACTCTCAGAGACAAAATCCGCGGCCTCTCCCCCTTGGAATTGGAGTTGGAAAAAACAGGCCTCATGGAAAAATTACACATCGTCGCCATCGCTCGCTCCAAAACTTGGGAGCAGATGATTTTTCAACTCTCTCGCGACTTGAAACTCGCTCAAAAACCCAGCCCCGTCCCCAGACAGCCTACCCAGAGACCTGTCGGAGACCCCCGCCCCTTCCTCTCCCACCGAGGAAAAATTTTGAGCCTCTTCCTGAGAAATGGCATTACCTTGGAATTGCCGCTCATGGCTACCGGGCCTTTTGACTTGCTGGTGGGTACACCAGGAAACGAAATCCTCGTCCCCCTACACGCATTGCTGGCTTGGAATCCGTTGGACTAAACACCCCCACACACCACCTGTCACTCCCCCGTCCATTTCATCTCCTCTATTGCCTCCTCCAGTAACCTTTGTACCATCCTCTCCAAAACCTTCGCGGATGACTTGCCCCTCGTCCGTACGGAAAAACTCGCCTTCAAAGACTGCCTCGGAAAAGTCATCAGCAATATCTCAATCCTCAAAAACTCGCTCCCCTGAGACGCTTTCACCTGCATCTTGTAACGCTGGTCCCGGGGCGTCTGCTTGAAAACCCTGTCCTGCAATATTTGCTTGGCCCCCCCCCTCTTCTCCCGCACCACATGCGCCCCCATGTTCCCTAACTTGGAATGCAAAACCTGCATAACCGTGGGCAACAACCCCCTCTCCTCCAAATCCCTCTTCGAGGACAACTCGGCATTCGTTAATACAAAAAAATAATCCCCCAGACGGCTGCCGGCCAACTGCAAAGCCTGAGCGGCTTCGCTGCGTACATTCGCATTCGAATCCCTCATGGCCAGTTCCAAACAGGGCAGACGACTAAAATAGTGTAGACGGGAAAGCGACTTCACCGCCGCTTGACGAACCAGCGGCGCCCTGTCCCGCAATGCTCGACATAAGGGGGAAACCACCTCCTCCTTCGAAATGCTGCCTAACTCAACTATCAACAATACCTTCAGGCGTATATCCTTGGCCTCCACCAACCGCTTGGACAAATGATCCACCCTCGCCTCGCCTCCCCAAGCACTCAACGTCCACAATACACCCAACCAACCCAACAGAAAACCAAGCCGCATAGGTGAAGAGTCTATTATAACGAGTTGCCTCAAGGGAACAGGTGACGTAATCCGGAGATATGTTGAGTGCACACCAAATCCGCGAGTCATTCCTCTCCTTCTTTGAAGGCAAAAACCACCTGCGCCTCCCTCCCTCCAGCCTGGTTCCCCTGAACGACCCCAGCTTGCTTTTCACAAATGCAGGAATGGTGCAATTTAAAGACGTCTTTGTGGGCCAGGAACACCCCTTGGCTCCACGCGCAACCACTGCACAAAAATGTGTTCGCGCCGGCGGAAAACACAATGACTTGGACAACGTCGGGTATACCGCACGCCACCACACCTTCTTTGAAATGCTCGGCAACTTCTCCTTCGGTGACTACTTCAAAAAAGAGGCCATCACCTGGGCTTGGGAGTATGTGACGCAATGCCTCAAAATCCCAACGGAGCTTTTGGCCGTCACCGTCTTTAAGGGCGAAGAGGGCATTGCTGCAGACGAAGAGGCCTTCGAAGAATGGGCCCGTGTAGGTGTGCCCCAAAACCGCATCCACCGCCTTGGACTCAAAGACAATTTCTGGGCCATGGGGGATGTGGGGCCTTGTGGGCCTTGCTCTGAAATTTATTTCTATGTCCCGGGTATAAGCCCCAAAGAGACGGACTTGCCGGGCGAAAGCGACAACTGGCTTGAAATTTGGAATCTCGTCTTCATGCAGTTTGAGCGGAAAACCAAGGACAGCCCGCTGCTCCTCCTGCCCAAACCTTCCATTGATACGGGCGCAGGCTTGGAGCGCTTGACTGCCGTCGTACAAAAAAAAGCCTCCAACTATGACACTGACTTGTTCTCCCCCTTGCTCGGAAAAATTTCCAAACTGACAAACAAACGCTATGGCAACGCAGAAACGGATGATGCTTCCATGCGCATTCTCGCGGACCATGCCCGCGCTACTGCCTTCCTCGTCGCTGACGGCGTCCTCCCCTCCAATGAGGGGCGCGGCTATGTGCTTCGTCGCATTATGCGGCGCGCCATCCGCCATGCGGAAAAACTCGGCCTGCAAACCGTCGCCTTCCACCAGGTGGTTGAAAAAGTGGTGGAGCTCATGGGGGAAGTCTATCCCGAGTTGCAAGAAAACCGCTCCCTCTTGACAGAAGCAACACGCCATGAAGAGGCGTCCTTTCGCAATACCCTCGAAAAAGGCCTGCGAAAAATTGATGAGGAGCTTGAGGCACTCCAAAAAAACGGCCAAAAAGTCCTCTCCGGCAAAACCCTCTTCTTCCTGCATGACACACACGGGTTCCCAAGTGACTTGACGCAAACCATTGTAGGAGAGCGCGGCTATGAGGTTGACATGGCCGGCTGGGAGGAGGAGATGGAGCAGCAACGCGGCCGTACTGGGTTTTCAGGCTCCGGCGAAACGGCCGTGCATGAAACCTATTTGCAACTTGCAAAAACCTTGGCCACCACCACCTTCGTCGGTTATGCGCAACTCTCTTGCCAAACCAAAGTCCTCGCCATTCTCAAAAACAACCGACAACTCACAAGCGCCAACGCCCCTGACTCCGTGGAAGTCGTCTTCGAGCAAACCCCCTTCTATGGCGAATCCGGCGGCCAGGTTGGAGACGAGGGGCAGATGGAGAGTACCAACGCCGCCGGCCATATTGCCGCGGCCACCCGGCCTGTACACACCCTCACCTTGCACCCCCTCTCCCTCTCCCGTGGAATACTCAACGTAGGCGACACCGTCCACCTGCAAGTCCATGCCGAGTCGCGCAAAGCCACTCAAGCCAACCACTCGGCAACGCACCTCATGCACAAAGCACTCAAAAATGTCCTCGGCAACCACGTCAAACAAGCCGGCTCCGTCGTCAGCCCTGAAAGCCTGCGTTTTGACTATACGCATTTTGCGGCCCCGGAGCTTTCGCAACTGGAAGCGGTTGAAGACTGTGTCAACCGGTGGATTTGCGAGAATGAGGCCACGCAAACACAACTCATGCCGCTTGCACAGGCCAAAGCGGAGGGAGCGGTGGCCCTGTTTGGTGAAAAATATGGAGAAACGGTGCGGGTGGTCAGCGTCCACCCGGAGTCCAAGGAGTTGTGTGGGGGGACGCATACGCAGCGTACGGGTGACATTGGGCTCTTCAAAATTGTGGCCGAGTCCTCCATCGCCTCAGGTGTGCGGCGCATTCAGGCGCTCACCGGCGCCAAAGCTTTTGCTTGGCTGCGCGACATGGAGAAGGAGCTCAAACGCGCAGCAGAAATTGCCAAGGCCCCCCCCAGGGAGCTCAGCACCCGCATGCTGCACATTCAAAAACGCATGAAAGAGTTTGAAAAGCGCCTTGAGCTGTCCCTGGTGGCCTCACAAATTTCCACTCAAGAGGCCAAGACAACCATGAAAGAAATTGCAGGCATTCGCCTCATTAGCCAAAACCTGGGCACCATTACGCCCAAAACCATGCGGGCGCTTGCCGACAAATACCGCGACGAAATGAAGTCCGGCCTTGTCGCCCTCACAGGCACCACTCCTGACAACAAGGCCATTGTCCTCTTGGCAGCAACCCCGGACGTCGTCGCCAAAGGGTTTAGGGCGGCGGAGCTTATTAAAAGTATGGCCGAGGCCATGGGAGGGACAGGAGGGGGGAAGGCCGACTTGGCGCAAGCCGGGGCAACGGACGCTTCTCGCCTCCCAGCAGCACTCGAAATATTGGAGCGGCTTTTGAAACCCCTTCCTTAGGTGTTTCTTTTGGCCCTCCGGGCGGGGTTTCTTTAACTGAGAATGTTTTTCTTGGGCCTGCGGCCCGGGCCATTTTTTGAAATGTTTCTCTTCGCCCTCCGGGCGGGGTTTTTTCCTGGGCCTGCGGCCCGCGCTTTTTTTCCCTTCGGGCATTTTGCCTCCGGCGGGGAACTTTTTGCTCGCCCAAAAAGTTCCTCAAAAACGGCTCCCTCCGGTGGCCCTGCG
>WQTM01000078.1 GCA_009786315.1 Pseudomonadota bacterium
AGGAGGAGGGGAAGGAGCCGGAGGAGGGGAGGGGTTGGGTGGCGAGGGAGATGCCGCAGAAGAAGCGCCAGGGGGGGAGGGGGTTAAGGCCGGGCACATGGGCGGATTTGAGTTGGAATTCAGCGCCGAGGAAGAGGGAGAAGCTGGGGAGCATGGTGAGTTTGGTGCCGAGGCTAAGGGATTGGGGGTTAGCTTTTTTCCAGGCGGGGTTGATGTCTTCTTTCAGCCAGAAGGGGAGGGTGAGTTGGTATTCGACGAAGGGGGTAGCATAAGGCAGGGGGATTTCGAGGGCGAAGCCGACGAACCCGAAGTAGCGTTTATTGAGGTTCCACGCGAAGGTTGTCCAGACATTGGAGCCATTGGAGTCATTGGGGGCGGGTTGGGCGAGCTCGTCGAGGGAGGCTTTGGCATTGCGGCCTATATGGAGGCCGAAGTTGGAGTGGAAGGTGAGGGGGAGTTTGGGGGAGAGCTCTTGCAGGTTCCAGGAGAGCAAGGCGACAGGGCGGAAGGCGAAGCGCAGGCTGCGCATGGGCTGGTTGTCCGTAAACACGCGCAGTCCCAAGTCGATACCGGCATAGAAGCTGGGGAAGAGGCGGTGGGCGAATTTCAAGCCGAAGTGAGTGTCTCCGAGCATTTGTCCTGCGGCGGGGGTGGTTATTTCGGAGGAGCTGGGTTTATAGTTGGTAGCGGAGGAAGCGACTTCATAGTTGGCATAAGCTTCGAGCCAAGGGAGGAAGACCCATGCTGCGGCGAAGGTAGCGGTCCAGAGGTTGGTGTCTATATAGCTGCTGTCATTAAAGGGTTTGGGGAACTCATTGGCATGGGCATAGCCGAAGGACAAGGAGAGGTGGAGGAGGCCCGGGGTACCGAGTTGGGCGGAGTGCAAATGGACGAGGCCCACGCTGTTGAGGAGGGTAATGGGGCGGTTATTGCGTTTATCGCCGACTTCCAGGAAGAGGGTGCTTGGGGTATGGCTATCGGTTTCAGGAGGTGGTGGTAGGCTAAGGGGGGCAGGGGTACTAAGGAGGAGGGTTGAGAGGAGGTGTGTAGCAAGGAAGGCGAGAGGGGGCATGGACGTGGTATAACAAAAAGAGGGGCAGGCATGGAACAGGCATGGAGAGAGCGAGGGGGAGGGGGCGGGGGCGAGCACTGGAGTGGTCAACGAATGTTATGGCAATTTTTTTTATATGTTGGCTAGTATACGGTTCAGTTTTGGCAGAGAGTTGTGAACGTGCGACTTTTTTATATTTTAGGGATATTTTCCCTGTTAGCCCAGGAAGTGGGAGCTGCGGAGCGGCCCGAGGTTTTTTCGAGGCTGTCTCTTTCGCACATGCATTATTTGAAGTCGTGTTTTGCATTTGAGAGGGGGGACACGACAAAAGCGAGGGACGAGTTACGTTTGGCCCAACTATTGGATGAAGAGAGTCCGCATTTACGTTTGGCGATGCAGCGTCAGGAGGTGTCGTCTGTTTCTTCGTGGGGGCGGTTGAGGGGAGAGCTTTGGGGGGCAGACGTTGACTAGCGGGCCGATTTTTCTGAATAGGTTCGGAGTGTTTGGGAGTGAGGAGGGGGCAGGTTATTTTTGGTTGCATCTGCGTGTGGATTTTGAATCATTTATAGTCTAGCTTGCGTTCTTCCGTTTTCCCGAGAAGGGAGTTTGTCTATGCTGCAGAACGAGCCCATCAACATTATTCGAAAAGGTATCACCATCCGAGGGAGTCTTTCTGGGGGAGGGGATTTGGTTGTTGAAGGCCAGGTGGAGGGTTTGGTGGATTTGAAGAACCACCTCACCATAGAGACGACAGGGAAGGTGCAAGCAGACATTCGAGCAGAACAACTCACCATTAACGGTGAGGCCAGTGGGAACATTGATGCATCCTCAAGGGTTGCCATCAACGCGAGTGCTTTGGTGAGCGGAGACATTCGAGCTCCGCGGATAGTCATTGAGAATGGTGCCATATTCAACGGCTCCATTGAGATGGATGTGAAGTTGCCGGACGATATTTAGTTTTGTCAACGAATACGCACACAACAACAGGGAAAGAACATGGCGAACACCATTATTGGTTCAAGCATCATCATTGACGGGGAGATTTCGGGGGATGAGGATTTGGTTATTCAAGGGACAGTCAAAGGGAGGATTTCTCTGAAGGAGAGTCTCTATGTGGAGAGCTCCGGCATTGTAGAAGCCGACATTGACACGCAGAATGTGGAGATTGCGGGCCGAGTAACCGGCAACATTGTTGCGAGCGACAAGGTGGAGTTGAAGGCGGATTGTCGCGTTATTGGCGACATTAAATCTCCACGCATTTTGATTGCAGACGGGGCTGCGTTTAAGGGCAATGTGGACATGGACATAAAAGACTGACTGAGGTTTACATGTCTGTAAACTTGAAGATGTTCCTAAAAAAAACCATTATAGGCCCCTCCATTCTCATTAACGGACGGCTTTCGGGGGAGGAGGATTTGACTGTCCGAGGGAGAGTCGAAGGGGAGGTGGCGCTTTCTCGTCGGTTGATTGTGGATAAGACGGGCATTGTGAAAGCCAATGTTTCAGTCAAACACGCCATTATTTCCGGGGTGGTGGTTGGGAACATTACGGCGACGGACTGTGTGGAACTGACCCCTGGAGGGAGGATGGTGGGAGACATTGCGGCCCCCCGCGTTATTATTGTTGAAGGTGCCAGCTTTCGTGGGCGTGTACACATGGGAGATGCCCAAACGCTGCGTGAAGCACGAGAGCGCCTGGGGACAAAGCCCGCGGCGACAAGCCAGACTTCGGCCTCGGCGCGTTTTTCCTCCTCTTCTTCCCTTTCTCCCATTTCACGCCCCCCCTCTGTCCCCCGGCTGATACTGCGGAGTACCCCCATTCCTTTGACGCAAAAGCCCATTCCCCGCCCCCTCAACACCATGGCGAATGTGCCGCCCTCTCCGCCTTCGCCCCCTGAGGACATACCGCCTACAGACGCCTTGCCCATGGACGATGATGACGAGTTTAGCGGTGACAAGCCCTTGCCTCCGGAGCCGCCTGCGTTTATGGAAGCGAACCAGAAAAAGGTTGTTTTAAAGAAGAAGAAATAGGCCATGTCAGACTGCGACGACGAAATAGAAGAATTGACGCCGCTTGAAGAAACCCAAGCCGAAGAGTTGGAGCTTTTGTCCGAAGCTCCCCAAGGGCCTCTCTCTGACAGTGCATTTGTTGCTGAGTCTTCCACGGGCGCTCAAAACGCCGCAGAAGAAGCGGTGCAAGCGCCGGAGGAGTTGGCGTCTGCGGAAGCTTTGTTGGCGGAGGTTTTGCGTGCCGAAGCCCTCTATGAAGCTTTGTATGCCGAAACTTTGAGTGAGGACGCCTCAATGGGAGAAGCCAAGCCCCAGGAAGGGGCACAAACCCTGCCTTCCGCAGAGGCTTCAGACGTTTTTGAAGAGGAGCCTGAAATTTTGTCGGGTGATGAAGTTGTGCTTGGAGAGCTTTTGCCGGAGGAGACTTCGTCTGTTGTCCGGGAGGGTTTGCCTGGAAACAACGCTTCAACGGAAGAAGCAGAACCTATGGAGATGCAAGCCTTGAGGGACTTGGAAAACGAAGAAGCTTCAGAAGAGGTTGTTTCGATTGAGGAAGAGGTGGTGGAAGCAGAGGCAGTGGGGGGGGCTGAGGAAGTGGATGCGGATGAGTTGGCCATGGATGTGGCCGCGCGGATGGCCGTTATAAACCAGGACTTGTCGCTGGTGGCCGACGTATTTTTGGAGTTGGAGCCTCAGCAGCGAGCCATGTTGCTAAAGCAGTTGCGTTATGCCAGTGACATGGTTGCCTTTCTCGAAAGGCTGAAGTGAGTTTATTTGAGGAGGAGAGGCGTCGTTTGTTGGCCCTTTTGGCGGCCAACTCCGTGGAGAGGCGCCGGGTGGTTTTGGCCTCAGGGCGCGAGTCCGACTTTTATATAGACTGCAAGCGTACGGTTTTGACAGCGGAGGGGCACTGGTTGGTGGGCCGGTTGTTGTTTGCCCTACTCAAGCAGGTGGCGCCGCAAGTATTGGGGGTAGGGGGGATGACGATGGGGGCGGACCCCTTGGCCTCCTCCCTAAGCCTCATAAGCCATTTGGCGCAGCAGCCTTTGCATGCTTTTTATGTACGCAAGGAGCCCAAGGGGCATGGGATGAACCGTTGGATAGAGGGCCTCCACGGCATAGCCGAAGGTGCCCACCTTGCCATAGTAGAAGACGTGGTGACGACAGGTGGCTCCACGTTAAGGGCCATAGAGCGGGTGGTGGAGGGTGGCTACACGGTGGACGCCATATTAGCGGTGGTAGACCGCGAGGAAGGTGGCAAGGAGGCCCTCCAAGCCCAGGGTTATGGTTTGAATGCCCTCTTTTTGAAGAGTGACTTTCAGCAATGACATGGGTTCTCTGGGCCTGCGGCCCGGGCCATTTTTTGAAATGTTTCTTTTTGCCCTTCGGGCGGGGTTTATTTAACTGAGAATGTTTTTTTGGGCCTGCGGCCCGGGCTTTTTTTGAAAATGTTTCTCTTCGCCCTCCGGGCGTTGTTCTCTTCTGGGCCTGCGGCCCGCGCTTTCTCGCCCTTCGGGCATTTTGCCTCCGGCGGGGAACTTTTTGCTCGCCCAAAAAGTTCCTCAAAAACGGCTC
>WQTM01000079.1 GCA_009786315.1 Pseudomonadota bacterium
CCCCCCCCACCCGCCGCCTCCAGGGCGGCCAAAAAACGCCCCGGGCACGCACAGTCCCCTGGGGGTACCCGAGAAAGCCGAAAACCCCCCCTCTCTGTTGTTGGCCCCCCTGCTTCCTTCTCCCCTGGGGGGACAGGGCCTGCCAGCAGCAGGGCAAAAGCCAAGGCTTCCCCCGGTATTCCTTGTTGGAGGCTTGCATATTCCGCACCCAAGGCCTCTTCGGCATATACAAAGGCGAGGTGGTTGAGGGGGGACATACCCGAAGGCAAAGGAGAGGGAGAGGGAGAAGGCAAGGTGGAAGCGGGGCCGGAGGGGGCTTGGAGTGCGGCGGCCGCGGCAACCAGGGCACAGGAGAAGCGGCCCTCTGGGGGGTAGAGTGCGCTATAGCCGGCGCATAGGCCCAAAGCCATGCTGCACAAGGCCGGTGGCGTATTAAATACGGAGAGGGAGAAGGCGGCCGGCAACAAGGCCCCCTCCTCCACCAGCATTTTGTTTATTTTCAGTTGTTGGGCCAACTCTCCGCGGAAGGAGGCAAAAAAGAGGGGGGTGTGGGGGGGCAATGGCCCCAAGCCATGCAGCACGTGCAAGGCCATGGAGGAAAGCATGGAGAGGCGGCGGCGCAAGCGTGCTTCCACAAAGCCCAAGTCCGGTTTGGGGGCCTCCAAACTTGGGCGCCAGGCATTGTGGCGCAGCACAAGGCAAGCTTCCAAGGCTTTGCAAGGGTGGGTGTCTTCCATGGGGTGGTTGTGAGTATGGGGGTTGTTGCGTCCCCCGTCAATAGCTGCTGGACAGGCGGTGAGGTTTTCAATAGGTTGTTTTTATGGGAGTGGGAGAGCTTAAACTGGAAATAAAGAGGCTGATTGTGAGTGCCTTGGAGTTGGAGGACATTCAACCGGAAGCCATTGTGGACACGGCGCCTCTTTTTGGAGACGGTTTGGGGTTGGACTCCATAGACGCTTTGGAGTTGGGGGTTGCGTTGAAGAAGAAGTTTGGGGTGACGTTTTCAGCGGAGAATGCCGACAACAAAAAACACTTTGCCTCGGTAGAAGCCCTGGCAGCCTATATTGCAATGGAGGCCGGCAAATGACGAAGGACGAGGTTTTTTGCAAACTCAAAGAGGTATTGGTGGCGGAGTTTGGTTTGGAGGAGGGGGAGGTGAGGCCCGAGGCGGGCCTCTCGACGGATTTGGATTTGGACTCCATAGACGTGGTGGACTTAATTGTAAAAATGAAGTCCCACATTTCAGGCAAAATGGAGCCGGAGCAATTTAAAAACGTCAAAACCCTGCAACACATTGTGGACGTGCTTCACCCACTGGCACAGTGAAGGCCCTCTCCTATATAGCCGCCGTCCTCTACCCGGCCCTTGTTTTTTGCGCCCTCTTCCTCTTTGAAATGCCCTTGCGTGTTTTTTGCCTGGTGTTGGCCGCCTTCGGCTGTTTTCTGCTTTGGGGCGCTGTCCGCAAAAAAAAAACACAGCCCCAAGCCGCCTGCCCCTCTTGCAGCCTTTGCTGCTTTTGGCCATAGCGGCTTTGTGTTTTTTTAGCCACTCCCCCCTCCTCCTCAAACTCTACCCTGTCCTCGTCAACCTCCTCCTCCTCGCCACTTTTGGCTACTCCCTCTTCCGCCCGCCCTCCGTGGCCTTCCGCTTCGCCCTGCTTGCGGACAAACTCAAAAAGCCCCCCCACAAAATAGAAGGCTCCCTCGGCGAGAAACATGTCGCCGCCTATTGCCAAAAAGTAACCCTCGCCTGGTGCCTCTTTTTTGTCCTCAACGCCACCCTCTCAGCGTTGACGGTGTTTGCGCTTTCCCCTGCGGCGTGGGCCCTCTATAATGGCGGAATCTCCTATATACTCATGGGCACCCTGTTTGCTATGGAGTGGGCCATAAGGAAAATGACGGACAAAACCATTCCCAAGGCCACCCCCCTCTCTGCCTTTGCCCCCTCCTCGAGAAAAGCCGACACCGTGCTTGGTTATTCCGGCAGCTTCAGCATGGGGAAACACCAAACTTGGGCGGACTTTTTGGCCGGGACGGGGGCCCTGCGGGAGGTATTGGCGGCCGCCCCCCAGCGCCGCTGGGTTTTATATTGCAATGACGCCTGGCACTTCCTCCTGGCCTATGCGGCCTTGCTGCAATGCAACAAGGAGGTGCTGCTCAGTGCCCACATTTCCCCGGCCTATGTTGCAGAAATGGCCGAGGGGGCACAGGGGGACACCGCTTTGCTTTGTGACGAGGAGGGGGTTTTGGGCCTCTTGCCGGGCAGTGTTTTTGTACCCTCCATACTCCAAGGGGGCCCCCCACCCCCCTGGGGCACCGAGGGGGTGCCCCCCATAGAGGCTGACGCGCGCAACATTGTTATATATACCTCCGGGACGACGGGCAAACCCAAGGCGGTGAGGCACAGTTTGAGGGAGTTGGAGGCGGACAATGCTTTTGTCCTCTCCAAGTGGGGGGGGGAGTTGCTTTCGCGCAAGTTGTGCTCCACCCTAAGCCCCCACCACATTTATGGCCTCCTCTTTTCCATTATGTTGCCCTTTACGGCCGGCATTCCCTTGCGCAGGGAGCGCATAGAGTACCCTGAAATTTTTGGGCAACTGGTGGACGAGGCCTATTGCATTGTGAGTGTACCGGCCTTTCTCAAGCGGGCTGTTGAGTTGGCCCCCAGGGAGGGGGGTGGGTTTGGTTTGCGCGCGCCGTGGGTGGTGAGCTCCGGTGGGGCCATTCCCTTGGAGGTGGCGGCGGAGGTGGAGCGGGTGTTGGGGGTTTGGCCCGTTGAAATTTATGGCAGCACGGAGACAGCGGGCATTGCCTGGCGCAACTCCAAGGCGGGCCCCGGGTGGACGCCTTTTGAGGGGGTGCAGTTTTGGCAAAACGAGGAAGGTTGTTGGGGGCTAAAGTCCCCCAGTACCGGGGGGGAGGGGGTACTCATGGGAGACTGGGTAGAGTGGTTGCCCCAGGGGGGGTTTCTCCTCAAGGGCCGGGTGGACTCGGTTGTCAAAATTGAGGAGAAGCGCATTTCCCTGGTGGAGGTGGAAAACCGCCTCATGCTTTCTAACTTTGTGGAGGAGGCGGCGGTGCTTGCGCTTTCAGGCAAGCGCCAGTTTTTGGCCGCCGCGGTGGTGTTGAGTGCGGCGGGAAAAAAGCATTTTGCCAACCGAAACAAGCTTTGCATAAACACCCATTTGAGGCAGCACCTGCAGCCTTTTTTTGAGAATACACTCATTCCAAAACGCTGGCGCTATGTGGAGGCGCTGCCCAAAAACGCCCAGGGCAAACGCCCCAAACAGGAGGTAGAGGCACTGTTTGCGGGCCCATACGCCCCCCCCCTCATACCCCCCTCTCTGGTTGGAGAGGCCCCCCCCTCTTTGCCCAGGGTGCTTTTGCTGCCCCATGGGTTGTCTGCAAACCTGGTGGAATATACGGTGGACAGTGCGGTGGTTGAGTTTGCCCTCCCGGAGTCCTCCCCCTATTTTGACGGCCACTTCCCCGGCTTTAAAATTCTCCCTGCGGTTGCCCAAGTGGAGTTGGTTTATGCCTGTGCCAAGCAGCTTTTTGGCTCTCAGGAGGCGGGGTTTTCCATACGCAGTGCGCGGCGTATAAAGTTTATGGCGAGGGTTGCGCCGGAGGCGAAGCTTCGCCTGGAGTTGGAGTTTGAGGTGCCTGTGGGTGAGGCACGCCTTTGGGGGCTTGTGCGTTTTGTCCTCAAGTCTCCTGGGGGGGAGGTGGTATATTCCACAGGCAGCCTGGCTTGTGGAGCCTGGGGGGGGGAGTTATGAGGCAGGGCTTTCTCATTCCCCTCTATAACCACCCCAAGCCCCTTCCCTCTTTGGTGGCGCAACTGAATACCCATGGGCTTCCCATTGTTATTGTGGATGATGGGAGCAACCAGGAGACGCAGCAGGCCTTGGCGCAGGTGTCGGCTGTTTTTTCCAATGTGGTTACGTTGAGGCTTGAGAGGAACAGTGGCAAGGGGGCGGCCTTTTGGGCGGGGTTGAAGAGGGCCAGGGAAATGGGCCTCTCTCATGTATTGCAGGTGGACGCCGACGGGCAGCACGAGGTGGGGAGGGCGGGGTTTTTTTTGGAAGCCTCAGCGAAGCAACCCGAGGCCCTCATTTGCGGCTTTCCCGAGTTTGACGAGAGTGCCCCATTGCTCCGCAAGAGAGGCAGGAAGCTTTCCAACCTATGGACAAGCATTGTTTGTCTCTCCGGCGGCATAGCCGACGCTTTGTGCGGCTTTCGAGTATACCCCACAGAGAAAACCCTCTTTATTTTTGAGCACGCTTTTGTGGACAAGCGCATGGCCTTTGACACGGAAATTTTGGTACGCCTCTCGTGGGCGGGCGTCCCTTTGGTGTTTTTTCCTGTGAAAGTCCGCTACCCGCAGGACGGTGTTTCCCATTTTCGTCTGTTTTGGGACAATGCGCGTATTTCATGGATGTTTAGCCGCCTGTGCTGCGGCATGTTGCTGCGCCTGCCCCTATTGTTGTTGCGCAAGTGGAAGAAGAGGCCGGCCTAGGGTGGGGGGGGCCAAAACCACTTTAGACTGGTTTCAATTGCTCGACGCGGACGAGGCCCGGGCGTTGTTTTTTCTTGGGCCTGTGGGCCGGGCTTTTTTTGGAAAGGGTTCTTTTCGCCCTCCGGGCAGGTTTTTCGCCTCTTCGGCGAGTCACTTTTTTTTTGCGCGCGCAAAAAAAAAGTAACCAAAAAAAAACGGCGCCCTGCGGG
>WQTM01000080.1 GCA_009786315.1 Pseudomonadota bacterium
GCCTTGCCCCGCCCACCCGCGTGAATTTGCGCCTTCAATACCACCACCCCGCCTCCTAGCTCCCTCGCCCTCTGCCCAGCCTCCTCCGGTGTATGCGCCAAACCACCCCGCGGTATGGGGGCCCCCCATGCCTTCAATATTTCCTTCGCCTGGTACTCGTGGATTTTCATCGGTTGAAACCCAATTCTAAATACAATGCCTATAGTTAAAACAACACCTCTCCCGGCCTCTAAAACACAGACGAAGGATTATTCCAACTGGATAAGGACTTGCTCGCCTCAATCCCCTTTTTCCTGTATGAGGGCCTCTGTCGGGCAAAAGCCACTTGGCCCCCAAACGTCTCTTGGCCCACCGCCCACGGTTGAGCGGGTTCCTTGGTTTCTTTGGTTATATGCAGTCGTCACTCTTAGCGGCGCAATGCGCCGGGAGGTGTTGAGCCTGATGTCCCAAGCAACGAATGCCCACTCGCTGGAAGAGCGCCCCACACTCTTTGGCGAATGTGCAAAATTTTTGAAAACTTCTGTCGGCTCCAAAGTGGCGATGGCCACTTCCGGGTTGATAATGAGTGGCTTCATCCTCGGCCATATGGCCGGCAACTTGGCTATTTTTGGCGGGAAAGATGCCATCAACGCTTATGCCTATTTCCTGCATACCCAGCCGGCCCTGCTTTGGGCTACCAGGGGGGGACTCTTGCTCTCCGTCGCGCTGCACGTCTACTTCGCTGTCCGAAGCCACTTCGTCGTTAATGCCGCCGCCCGCCCCGTCCCCTATGCCTTCAAACCCTCTGCCCCCAAACATTGGAAAAAATTTATCGCAGGTTGGTCCGGAAAACAGACCATCTGGTCCGGTTTGCTGATTTTCAGCTACCTCGCCCTCCACCTCCTCCACTTCTCCTTTTGCAGCCAAAAACCCATGACACAGTTGCTTGTCAACGGACAAACCGTCACCACCGTCGACGTCTATGGAATGATGACGCAAGCCTTTAGCAACCCGCTTATTTCAGGCGCTTATCTCCTCGCCGTCCTCCTGCTCTCCTCCCACCTCTCCCATGGAATTTATAGCCTATGCCAACACCTGGGCCTCTGGGGAAAAACGTGGACGCCTGCTCTTCAATCCGCAGCAAAAGCCATCGCCTATGGCATGGGTTTGGCCTTTGCTTCCATCCCCCTCGCCGTTCTCTTCGGCATCGTTTAAGTGAGGCCAGCTATGAAACTCGAATCCAAAGCACCCTCCGGCCCATTGGCCCATCAGTGGTCCAAACACAAGCAGGAGTTAATGCTGGTTAACCCCGCTAATAAACGAAAATTTCGCATTATTGTCGTCGGCACAGGCCTCGCCGGCAGCTCCGCAGCAGCCTCCTTAAGCGAGCTCGGCTATCAAGTGGACGCCTTCTGCTTCCAGGACAGCCCCAGGCGCGCACACTCCATCGCAGCCCAAGGCGGCATCAACGCAGCCAAAAACTACCAAAACGACGGCGACAGCGTCCACCGCCTCTTCTATGACACCATTAAGGGAGGCGACTTTCGCGCACGCGAAGCCAACGTCCATCGCCTGGCAGAGGTGTCCACCAGCATCATCGACCAGTGCACGGCACAAGGCGTCCCCTTTGCCCGCGAATATGGCGGGCTCCTGTCCAACCGCTCCTTCGGCGGCGCACAAGTCTCTCGCACTTTCTATGCGCGCGGCCAAACAGGACAACAACTGCTCATCGGCGCCTATCAAGCCCTGGCACGCCAAATTCACTCCGGCAACGTCAAAATGTATCCCCGCCACGAAATGCTGGAGTTGGTGGTTGTCGACGGCCATGCACGCGGCATTGTGACGCGAAACCTGGCCAACGGACGCATGGAAGCCTGGGCGGCTGACGCTGTCGTCTTGGCCACAGGCGGTTATGGCAACGTCTTCTATTTGTCGACAAATGCCAAAGGCTGCAACGTTACGGCCAATATCCGCGCCTATCGCAAGGGCGCCGCCTTCGCCAACCCCTGCTATACCCAAATCCACCCCACCTGCATCCCCGTCTCCGGGGACTACCAATCCAAACTGACACTCATGTCGGAAAGCTTGCGGAATGATGGGCGTGTATGGGTGCCCAAAAAGAAAGAAGACTTGGGCAAAAACCCGGCAAGCATTCCAGAAGCTGACAGAGACTATTATTTGGAGCGCAAATACCCCAGCTATGGCAACCTCTGCCCTCGCGACATTGCCTCTCGTGCAGCCAAACAGGTGTGCGACGAGGGCCGCGGCATTGGCCCTGCCGGACGCGGCGTCTATCTCGACTTCGCAGACGCCATTGCCCGCTTCGGCAAAAAAGTCATCGCCGAGCGCTATGGCAACTTGTTTGACATGTATGCCACCATCACCGGGGAAGACCCTTATTCCGTGCCCATGCGCATCTATCCCGCCGTCCACTATTCCATGGGCGGCCTCTGGGTGGACTATAACCTCATGTCCAACCTCCCAGGTTTGCATGTCGTCGGTGAGGCCAACTTCTCTGACCATGGCGCCAACCGCCTCGGCGCAAGCGCGTTGATGCAGGGTTTGGCCGACGGTTATTTCGTTCTGCCTTATACCATTGGACACTACCTCGCGACGGCCAAACAACCCAAACTGTCCGCTGAGCACCCCGAATTCAAAAAAGCCATTGCCGACGCAGAAGCACGGCTCAAAAAACTGCTCTCCATCAACGGCTCCCGCACTGCAGACAGCTTCCATCGCGAGCTGGGCCTCCTCATGTGGAATAAATGCGGTATGGCACGTAACGAAAAGGGCTTGAAAGAGTTGCTTCAAGAAATTCCCTCCTTGCGCGAACGCTTCTGGCGCGAGCTCGTCATCCGTGGAGATGCTGCTGCCATGAATGTCGACTTGGAAAAGGCCGGACGTGTGGCCGACTTCATGGAGTTTGCAGAGTTGTTGGTGCGCGACGCCTTGGACCGCAACGAGTCATGCGGCGGCCACTTCCGCGAAGAGCACCAAACAGAAGAAGGCGAAGCCAAACGCAATGACACTGACTTCTTGCATGTCAGCGCCTGGGAATACCAAGGAGAAAACCAAACACCCATTCGGCACAAAGAGCCGCTGAATTATGAAGAAATTAAGCTACAAACGAGGAGCTATAAATAATGAGCACGCACCATGACAAACCTATGAAACTCAAGTTGCACGTTTGGCGTCAACGAGCTCCTCAACAACCCGGTGAAATGAAGGAATATGCACTCAGCAATGTCAGCCCGCATATGTCCTTTCTGGAAATGATGGACGTCCTCAATGAAAACCTGGCCAACAACGGCGAGGAGCCCATTGCCTTTGATCACGACTGCCGCGAAGGCATTTGTGGCATGTGCTCTATGGTGATTAATGGCCAACCACATGGCGGACACAAAGGCGTCACCACCTGCCAGCTGCACATGCGCCACTTCAACGACGGCGATGAAATTTATGTGGAGCCCTGGCGCGCCAAGGCCTTTCCGGTCATCCGTGACTTGGTCGTTGACCGTTCTTCCTTGGACCGCATTATACAGGCAGGAGGTTATGTCTCCGTCAACACTGGCGGGACACCCGATGCCAATGCACTGCCCATTCCCAAAACCGAAGCGGACCAAGCCATGGATGCAGCGGCTTGCATCGGCTGCGGCGCTTGTGTCGCCGCCTGCAAAAACAGCTCCGCCATGCTCTTCATGTCCGCCAAAGTCTCCCACCTCGGACACCTCCCCCAAGGCCAGGCAGAGCGCTATGGCCGCGTCAAAGCTATGGTGCACCAAATGGATGTCGAAGGTTTTGGAAATTGCAGCAACCTCTCCCAGTGCGAGGCTGCATGCCCCAAAGAAATCAGCACCAAGGTGATTGCGGAGCTCAACAGAGACTTCCTCAAAAGCACTTGGAAAAACCAATAGGCACACCACCACAACACCCCCCTGCAAAAAAACCCCGGACAAAAACCCGGGGCTTTTTTTGGCCAACCTATTTCAGAAGAATTTTGCCGTCGTCGTCTTTCTCTAAATCCGAAATCCCAGGGTAGTTGCGCTCTAGGCGGCCAAGTTTGTCGGACTCGTCTTGTAACATGGCCAACATACGTCGCTGCTTCTTGTTGAGTTCCATTTGGTCCAAACTCATCTGTATGGACAGTTTGAGCTCAGTGTCGTCCCATGGCTTCACCAACATGCAGCATACTTCCCCTTGGTTGATGGCTTCCGCTGCCATGTTGAGGTTGGCATTCCCTGTCAGCATAATCCTCGCTGTGTCGGGGTGGCGCAGACGGGCAAACTTCAGTACCTCAACCCCTGTCATGCCGGGCATTATCTGGTCTACAATGATGAGATCTATCTGCTGGCGCTTCAACAACTCCAATGCAGACTTTCCGTCGGGAGCGGTGTAAAGTTCATAATCCTCATCACGTAAACTACGCTTAATCGCATTGAGAATATTGGGCTCGTCGTCCACCAATAACACAGCATATTTCTTCATATTGCTCCCATGTTTCTCCACCAAGCCCGCCTCGCAAAACAACCTCCACCTCCCTCTCCAATGACTAAGCAAGAAAAACAGCGCTTCAAGACTTTTTGGTGGGCCCATCCACCCAGGAATAAAAATAGGGCGCACTTGACGCCAAGTTAAGCTCGCTCAGCGCTGATGTGAGTCCCTGCACCCCCCCCTCGGCTTCTGGGTGTGCCGCTGCCGTCCTTGGGGCGGGTAATGCGTTGCAGGGGGGGGGCCTACAAGGTAAAAAAA
>WQTM01000081.1 GCA_009786315.1 Pseudomonadota bacterium
AACACCCTCGCAGCACCCCGTCATTGCGCCCTGCCACCCCGCCTGCATAGGCTCCTATAACACTCCCCCCTATATAGCAGCCCACTATTTCCCCCCTGTTCCACCCTGCTACCCCACCAATACGCTCATTCCCCTCAATCAGGACACCCTCCAACCCAAGGTTTTCTATCATGGCCCCCTCGCCTATAACACCAAATAGGCCCTGCTCATTCCTGTCAGGGGCATTGAGGGTGAGGCCACTCAAACGGAAACCCTGGCCGTCAAAGCTGCCCGCAAAGGGGGCCCCAGGGGTGCCTATAGGCGTCCAGTTGCTTTGGTGCGCCTGCGGCACAAAAAGGCGTATATCCTCTCTCAGTTGGTAGTGGCGGTCCAGGCCGACGGTGCCCGCATAATGGTTAAAAGCTTGAATGTTGCCCTGGGTTAGCGGAATGGCGCGCGCCCTCGTCAGGCCATCCCAAAACACCAGAGGAATGGTGTGCGCCTCATCGGCTTTATAACCCTGCGGTATGTTCCTCAAACTCAGCCGAAGCGCCAAGCCCTCAGGAATGGCTGCCCCACTGTCATAGGCAACGCTTACCTCAAAACGCCGCGTCTCCTCCGTTGTGTGGCCCACAATGAGGAAGGTCAGCGCCCCCACCGGCTCTATCTCAAGCTGCACCTCCTCTGCGTCGGTATTGTTGGCAAAACCGGAGACAACAACACCCAAAGTGGTGGCGGCCTCTATGGGGGAGAAGGTGAGGGCTTCGGGCATAAGGCCCCTGTCAAAGCGCAAAACGCGGGGCTCCGTCTCGGGCTCTGCCTGTGCCCCCGGCTCCACCTCCACCAAAGAGGTTGCCCCCCTCCCCGCCTCCGGCTCCCCTTTCTCCCCGGAGCAAGCAACCACCCCCCCGCCCAATACCAACACTGCCAACACACAGCCCAACCGCCTTATGCTCCACGGGCTCAAAAAGAAAATATTTGAGTGAATGTTTTGCGTTTCCATAGCTTCCCTTTCTTTTGAGGTGCCCCTTCGTTTATTGAGCTATTTTGTATGGAAAGGACATGGGGTACCCTAAGGGTGCCCACATGAGGTGTCAACACCCGGGCCACGGGGTGGGGGGGTGTATACCTATTGAGGCGCCTCCAGTTTCAGCACTGCACGGGGCATACCCCGGGGGGTGGGGGGGCGCGGCCCTGGCGTTTATACGTTAAAGCGGAAATGCATAATGTCACCGTCTTGGACGACGTAGTCCTTGCCTTCGAGGCGAAGCAGGCCCTTCTCGCGTACGGCTGCCTCGCTGCCCAGCTTTAGCAAGTCCTCCCAGCACATCACCTCCGCGCGAATGAAGCCCCTCTCAAAGTCCGTGTGTATAACGCCAGCGGCCTGGGGGGCCGTCCACCCGCTTTGAATGGTCCACGCACGGCACTCTTTGGGGCCTATGGTGAAATAGGTGCGCAGCTTCAGCAGGCAATAGCCAGCGCGTATCACTTTGTTGAGGCTGGGTTCCTCAAGGCCCGCCTCCTTCAAAAACTCGGGGCGCTCCGCTTCAGAGAGTTGCTGAATTTGGGCCTCCAACTCGGCGGCCACGGCCACCACCTGTGCCCCCTCCCTCTGCGCTATCCCTTCTACTTCGGCATAGCCCACGTCTGCCTTGAGGTTTTGCAAAGCGGCCTCTGAAACATTGGCCACAAACAACACGGGCTTTGCCGTCAACAAAAACAATTCCTTCAGTTGCTGGCGCTCCTCGTGCGTCAGCTTTTGCGCGCGCACGGGCACCAACGCGTTGAGTGCAGTCAGCACCTTCTCAACAAGCACCAACTCCTGCCTTGCAAGCTCACCCTCCTTGCCAGCAGCCTTGGCGGCTTTTTGTGTGCGCTCACGGCGCTTTTCGAGTGTCTCCATGTCCTTGAGGCATAACTCGGTGTCTATAATTTCCTTGTCGCGTTGGGGCCCCAGGCTGCCTTCCACATGCGTTATGTTGCTGTCTTCAAAGCAACGCAGCACATAAAGCACCGCGTCCACCTGGCGTATGTGAGAGAGGAATTGGTTGCCCAAACCCTCGCCCTGGCTTGCGCCGCGCACAAGGCCCGCAATGTCGACAAACTCCAAGGCGGTGTAGAGGGTGCGCTCAGGCTTTTGCATGTCCGCCAAGCGCGTCAAACGCTCATCCGGCACGCAAACAATGCCAACATTGGGCTCTATGGTGCAAAAGGGGTAGTTTGCAGCCTGGGCGCCCGCTGAGGAGAGTGCATTAAACAAAGTCGACTTGCCGACATTTGGCAAGCCGACAATACCAATAGAAAGGGCCACAACCGCTCCGCAAAAAGAGGAAAACGCGTTTAATTAGGCTTTGGCACGGGGCCCAAGCTCACTTGCAAACCACTCGGCCAGTTGCTTCTGCTTGGCATCATCCATGCGCTCTTCCAACAGGCGCTCGGCAATCGTCAAAGCGAGGCTTGCGGCCAGGGCCTTCATTTCAAGCACGGCCTTTTGGCGCTCCTCCTCAATGGCTTTTGCAGCGGCCGCCTTCATGGCTTCAGCATCCGCACGGCTTTTTGCCATCAACTCCTCGCGAAACTTGGCAACGGACTCCTGGGCCTTCTGCAACTGCTCCGCTGCCTCCTGGCGTACCTGAGTCATGGCCGCCTTCTGCTCCGCCAAAAGCTTCTCGGCTTCGGCACGCTCGCGCTTGGCGGACTCAATGGCCTCCGCAATCTTCTGCTCCCGCCCCTCCACCGCTCGGAGCAACGGCCCCCATGCCATAAGGCGCAAAAGGAAAGCCACAATAATGAAGGTAATGAGGGTCCAAAAAATCAACCCCGGGCGTACATCCATGAAACTTGCTGCAAAAACCAATGCGGGCATAGGAAGCTCTCAAACCTGAAAAATAAAAACAAACGGCTTCAAGGCGGCCCAACCGGGCCGCCCCACGTGTCTTGTCGCTCTAGGCTTTCACGGCCAACAGAATGCAAATAACCAGTGCAAACAAAGCGACACCTTCAATCAACGCCGCCGCAATAATCATCGTCGTTCGAATGTCGCCTGTCGCAGAAGGCTGGCGCGCCGTGCCTTCCAAACCCGCCGCCGCCAAACGGCCAATGCCCAATGCGGCACCAATAATGGTGAGTCCTGCGCCAATCCCTGCGGCCAAATAAGCATATGCTAAAGCTGTTGCATCCATGTGTGTTCCTCTCGTTGGGACTCCTTTGAAGGGCGAGTCGTCATTTCCCTTCGACTACCTCCGCTGCTTTTGCAAACGGGTCACTCCAAAAAACGTCAGTGGTGCTCTGTGGCATGGTGCCCCATCGCCACACCTTGGCCGATGAAGACGGCGGACAACATTGTGAAGACATAGGCTTGAATGAGGCCAACAAAAATTTCCAGAAAATAAATGGCCGCAGCCATGGGGACAGCTGCAACCACAGCCCAGGCCGTCACCAAAAAAGTAAGGCTGATGATGAAAAACAGCACCATATGGCCTGCCAACATGTTTGCAAACAAACGTACCATGAGGGCGAAGGGCTTTGTGAAGAGTCCAATAATTTCTATTGGAATCATAATGGGCGTCAAAAACCAGGGTACGCCCCCTGTCAGGTGTTTGGCAAAACCAATGGGGCCGGCGGAGCGGAGGGAGGCCATTTGTGTCAGCACAAAGGTGGTGATGGCAAGGCCGCACGTGACGGCCAGGTTTCCTGTCGCGGAGCCAAAGTTGGGAATGAGGCCCAACCAATTCATCATGAGGATGAACATGAAAGCCGTGCACAAAAACGGCGTGTAGCGTTTCGTCTCGTGGCCGCCAATATTTTTGTCCGCAATCTCATCCCGAATGAAGAGGACAATGGCCTCCAGCATGTTGGTGCGCAAACCCGTCGGCTGCAACTTCGAGGCGTCTTTGTAGCGCCTCGGCCAGGCCGCAAACAGCAAAAGCAGTGTGGCCGCAATCCACATCATCAACAAACTTTTGGTCGGCCGCATGTCATAGCAACCGTTCATCCACTTGGCGACACCCGGAATGGCACTGAGCGCTGAGCCCTGCGGCACAGGCTGGGCGCAAGCCCCCGCTTCACGCTCAAACAACAAAAAGCTGAAAACTTCGCCCAGGTGCAAAGTCGGGTTGTGCTCCACGCCAGGCCAGGGAATTTCAAACTCATATTCCTCAGCGTCCGCAACGTGGTGCATAATGACGTCTGCAGGCGACTCCCCATGCTCGCCCCCAGAGGCAAGCACAACCGAAGAAAACATTAAACCCGCCAAGGCTGCTGCGAAAGCTGCGCGCTTCATCCGTTCTCTCTTTGCGACAAGGACTGCTGTTTTTGCTCAAGCACCAAATAGCAAATTTCCAAAACCAGCTGCATAGCGTAGACACATAAAAAGCCAAGCAAGAAAGCACCAGGCGCCTGTTTGACTTTGACTGCCCATATCAAACCTCCCACCAAGGCGAAAGCACGAAGCGACATGGAAAGCACCACGGCCAACATTCCGCGTTGTATGGGCTTGGCCGTCTTCGAATGCATGAGCCAAGCCTTCATCCCCAAAGCCAATGCCCCAAGCCCACAGGCCAAAACCAAACCCAGCCAAAACACCGCCCACTCCAGGCCCTCCACCCACCCCCTGTGGCCTGCCCATAACCAGGCCAACCCTATCCATAAACTCAAACCCAATTCTATCAGGAGACACTTCAAAAACAGCTTCATGGGGGCGTTCCTTTGTTGCTGTCCCCGGGGGGCTTGGAAAGCCTCAGCGCCGCCATAATGAAACCCATAAGCCCCACCAGCGCCCCTATCCCCAAACCCAAACCCCAACCCC
>WQTM01000082.1 GCA_009786315.1 Pseudomonadota bacterium
CCCCCACGCCCCCTCCATCTCCATCGCATCCTCTAACATACCCACCCCCCACGGATTCTTGGAGCAGCACGTCTCTATGTGCGCCAACTGCAACAAGTCTTCTTTGTAAACACTTCGCAACTTCATAACCCACCACGGGAAACCTTCAATAAAACCCGTACGTCCGCCTTCCTCCTCTGCGCCTCCAACTCCTGCTTGGACAAAAGCTGAAACTTCTCTTCATAGAGTTTTTTTCTCGCTTGCTCCTCCGTCAATTCCGGCATCGCCTTGCGTGCACCCTCTATCTCCGCGTCGCTGGGTTGCGCACGCAGGCGTACCTTGGCCTGAAGGTTGCTCTCCGCACGGACAATACGCTCAAGTATGGCCAAAACATCCGCAGAGTCCATGTCGTGCTTCTGCAAAAATTGCTGGTAGTTGCTTTCATGCCCAAAAGCCCTCTTCAACTTCTCATTCATCCACGTGACAGAGCTCAGCTGCTCTATGCTGAGCTCGGTCCTCTCACTGCTCGCTGCCCAAAGACGGTGCGCTATCACCATGTCCAAAAGCGCCGGCCAACTGTCCTGGGGAATCTGCTCCAATCGCTGGGCTGAAACCCCTGTACGCAACAAATTCAACTGCGCTTCAAACTTCAACTGGGAAAGCAAAACCACCTCGCCATTCACAACGGCGGCAATCCCATCTTCCAGTTTTGCACCTTTTTCTTCAGCCCAAACCTTTGCAGGCAAGCTTCCCATGGTTAGAAAAAAGAAAAGCCCTGCCAACCAACCCCACCCGGGCCGGCAATCCAGTTGCATTGCTTTTAATTGCAGCATAGAGCGTTCTCATCATGTCGGACAGCTATTATGACATTCTCGGCATACCACCACAGGCCTCTGAGGCGGAAATAAAGAAAGCCTATAGGCGCCTTGCCAAGAAATACCACCCCGACGTCAACCCCAATGACAAAAACGCCGAAGAAAAATTCAAAGAGTTGAATAAAGCCTTTGAGGCCTTGGGCAACAAACGCAAACGCGCCCTCTATGACGAGTTTGGCGCAGAAGCCGAAAACTTCGGCTTTGACGAGCAAAAAGCCCAAGCCTACCGCACCTATAAACAAAATGCCGCTGCAGGCTTCGGCTATGGCTCCCATGGGGCCCATAACCCCAGCTTTGACTTTGAGTCCTTCTTTGAGCAAATGCTGGGCCGGCGTGCCTCTGCCCACAACACACGCCCCCACCGCCCTCACTCCGCCAACGGCCCCGGCTTTGAGTCCTCCTCTACACAGGAACAACCCTTCGGCCGGCGCGCCCCCAAAAAAGGCATGGACTTTCACATGAGAATGACGCTCAGCCTCGCAGAAGCCGTACGGGGAGTGGAGCGCAAAATTCAAATGAATGGCCAAAGCTTTGACGTCAAAATACCGGCCGGCGTGGACCAGGGCTCCCAAGTACGGCTGGCTAAACAGGGGGCTCCCGGAGAGAGAGGGGGGCCTCCAGGGGACTTATATATTGAGGTGGACGTGCTCCCCCACCCCCTTGTCAGGAGAGAGGGAAACCACCTCCACATGGAGCTTCCCCTCACCCTCCGGGAGGCCGCCCTCGGCGCCCAAGTCCAAGTCCCTACCTTCACCGGCCCCGTCACCGTTAGTGTCCCTCCCAATACCCCCTCGGGTACCCGCCTCCGCCTGAGACAAAAAGGCGTGCCCCCCCTCAAAGGGGGGACCCCCGGCAACCTCTACCTTATAGCCCAAATACAGTTGCCCCCTCTGCGGGACCCTACCCATATCCATGCCTTGGAACATTTGGAAACCGCTTATGAAACACCCGTACGTGAGCGCCTTAAACTCTAGCATTTGTGGAGAATACCTTGGGACTGTTCGATATTTTTAGCCGCTCCCCAGCTCAAAAAGCTGAAAAACTCAAAACCAAACTCTCTCAAAAATATGGGGACCCTTCGACGCGACAGGCCGCCATTGAGGCCTTGGGCGCCTTGTATGTCCCCGAGGCCACCGAAGCCCTCCTCTCCCGCTTCACCTTCTCCGTGGAGCCGCAAACCCGCGACGCCGAAGAAAAAGAAACCGTCTTCCACCTCCTAGGCCAACGCGGCGAAACCGCCGCAGAGGCCATTCAGGCTTTCTTGAAACACCATGAGGTCGGCAGCAGCTGGGCCCTGCGTACCCTGCAATCCATCCTCCCTGAGGCGCAAACCCTTGGCTTCGTCTGCGAGTTCCTTCAAAAACTCTCGCGTACCTATTCGCGCTCCTCAGAAAAAAAACTCGTCCTCCTCCAATACCTCGCTGACAAACAACACCCCACCATCCCCTCCGCCACCCTCCCCTTCCTCGACGACATGACCGACGACGTCAAAATTAATGCCCTGCTCGTCCTGGCCAAACACCCCACCGAAGAGGCCCGCATCCCCATCCTCGAGTTGCTGCTCGCACCCTCTACCGCTAAACGCGTCCAAATACACGCGCTCGAAGCCCTCTACACCTCCGGCCTGCCCGTCCAGGGCTACCGCGAAAAGGTGGAGTCCCTCCTCTCTCCCCCCTGGTACCTCAACCGCGCAGGCGTCCTCCGCCGCTTGGACGAGTCCACTCCAAAAGAGCCCTCCCAAAAAGAGGCCACTCCAAAAAATGAGGACAAATGACTACCCCCGTCCTCCAAAATTATAGGCAAAAATTCGCCAAGGCCCTCTCCTTGGCCCTCCCCTCCCCCCTCGCTGAGGTGGAAAAATTCCTCAAACCCGCTGAAGAAGTCCACGGGGACTTCACCTTGCCCATGTTCGCCTGGGCCAAACAAGCCAAAAAAAACCCCGCCCAACTGGCCAGCGAAATCGCCCCCCAGCTGGCCGTTGAGGGCATGGAAGTCAAAGCCCTGGGCCCCTATGTCAATGCACGCCTCCTGCCCATGCCCTTTGGCGCAGAAGTCCTCCTCTCTACACGCCAACAGGGTGCACATTATGGCTCCGGCACCTCCGGCGCGGGCAAAACCGTCGTCATTGACTTTTCCTCCCCCAACATCGCCAAACCTATTGCCTTCCACCATATACGCTCCACCGTCATCGGCAACGCCCTCGCCAACCTCCACCGCTCCCAAGGCTGGAAAGTCGTCGGCATCAATTATCTCGGGGACTGGGGCAAACAATTCGGCCTCGTCGCCGCAGGCTTCGCACTGTTTGGCGACAACACCCAAAAACACAACATGCGCCACCTCGTGGACGTCTATGTCAAAGCCAATGCCAAAGCCGAGGAGGAGCCTGCCTTTGACGACAAAGCACGCGCCTTCTTCGCACGTATGGAGGCCGGAGAGGCCGAGGCTTTGGCCCTCTGGCGCGAGTTCCGAGAGGCCTCCCTGGTGGACTTCAAAGCCCTCTATGCCCGCTTGGGCATCCACTTTGACGCCTATGAGGGGGAAAGTTTCTATCAGGGCAAAATGGACAAGGTTATTGAGGATATTTCAAACAGCCTGGGGACGCGCGTCTCCCAGGGGGCCCTCATCGCCAACCTCCCCTATGCCGACGGGGAGCCCCCCGTCCTGCTCAAAAAAAACGACGGCTCCACCCTCTATGCAACGCGGGACTTGGCTGCGGCCGTGGACCGTTTTGAGCGCTTCGGCTTTGACAAGTCCCTCTATGTCGTGGCTGCGGACCAGTCCCTGCACTTTCGCCAAGTCTTCTCGGTACTCGAAAAAATGGGCAAACCTTGGGCCCACCACCTCTCCCACGTCGCCTTCGGCCGCGTGCACGGCATGAGTACGCGCAAAGGCCAACTGCACCTCCTGTCGGAAGTCCTCGACGAGGCCCAGTCCCGTGCCTTGGAAAAAGTGCGCGAAAACATTTCCCAGGGGAAAATTCACACCCACACGCCCGAAGCCCTCGCGGAGCAAATCGGCCTGGGCGCCATCGTCTTCGGGGACTTGAAAAACCGCCGCACCACGGACTATGTCTTTGACTGGGAGGAGGTGCTCAGCTTTGAGGGACATACGGGGGTGTATGTGCAATATGCCTATGCGCGCGCCTCGGCCATCCTCCAAAAAGCCGCCACCACCCCCTCCGCCCCCTTTGAGGACACTTGCGCCGGAGAGTTGGGCCTGCCTGAGGAGCAA
The DNA here is from genome assembly GCA_009786315.1 of Pseudomonadota bacterium. Classification (GTDB taxonomy): domain Bacteria; phylum Myxococcota; class Myxococcia; order Myxococcales; family Myxococcaceae; genus WRKR01. The sequence continues at coordinate 4,086 of WQTM01000082.1, forward strand.
AGCCTTCTGCGGTGGGTTGCCAAACTGCCGGAGCTCATTCAAGAGGCCGTTGAGCAGAATGAGCCTTCCTTTGTCGCCCGCTGGCTGCTGGACGGGGCCGCGGCCTTCAGCCGCTGGTATACGCTTGGAAACCAGGACAGGAGCAAACGGGTGCTCCTTGAGGACAACCCGCGCCTGCGCAGCGCACGCCTGGCCCTCGTGGAGGCCACTCGCACAGCCTTGGGCTCGGGCCTTGGGTTGCTGGGGGTTGCTGCACCTCAAAATATGTAGCTTATTGGCAGTTGGGCTTGGGCTTGCTCGTCCTTGAGTCCAAGCTCATATGCGCGCAGTATTCAATGGACTCCCTCACCCTCCTAAATGTGGGGCCATGCTTGGCAGCGTCCTGCGTCTTGGCCGACATCTTCAAAACCCACTTGCGCGCCCCATTGCACCCCATGAGAAAAATTTCCGTCACCCGGGTGTCCAAAACCTTGTTGCCCTCTTCTTCGGCCAGCGGAATGCCTTCCTCCCCACCAGCCCTTGTCCCTATCCACCGCGCCGCAGGGTAGCCGTCTATCAAAATATGCTTCCACCCTTTGAGTTCCACCTTCTGTATCATCTCCCCCAGGCAGTCTCGGGGACTCTCAAAAGGGTTGAGTTCCGCTACCCATACCTCAATAAATGCATCCCCCCCCCGTATGTCAAACCTCGCCTCCGCCCCCTTCAGCTGCCCCGCCTTCCTCTGCGCCGCTGCC
>WQTM01000083.1 GCA_009786315.1 Pseudomonadota bacterium
AGGGCGCCGTTTTTTTTTGGTTACTTTTTTTTTGCGCGCGCAAAAAAAAAGTGACTCGCCGAAGAGGCGAAAACCTGCCCGGAGGGCAAAAAAAGCCGGGCCGCATGGCCCATAAAAACATTCTCAGTTAAATAAACCCGCCCCAATGGGCGAAAAGAAACCTTTCCAAAAATCGCCTTCTCGCCCCCAAACGCCAAAGAAAAAGGCCAAAGCAGTCCTATAAGCCGAGTTCTGTCCCCACTGGTTTTCACAGTGGGCGGCGAACATTCATCTGGGGCACAGGTTGCCCTGGGCCCTCAAGCGAGCTACCCGAGGGAGAGCGGCCGGGCCGACCGCGCCCTCCGAGGAGGGCGCCCTCTGTTTGCTCTTGCTCCGAGCGGGGTTTGCATTGCCAACCAAAGTCGCCTCGGTTGCGGTGCGCTCTTACCGCACCTTTGCACCCTTGCCTGAAACCACCAGGCGGTCTGTTTTCTGCTGCACTTTCCTTCGGATTGCTCCGACTGGCCGTTAGCCAGCGCCCTGCCCTATGGAGCTCGGACTTTCCTCCCACCCTCCCGAAGGAAGGTGCGCGTTCGCCCGGACTGCTTTGGCTCGCCCCCTCTATCAAACACCCAACCTCTTTTCAATAGCCTCGTTGCTCATTTCATCGGCTTCCTGGTTTTCTTCTCGCGGAATATGCCTCAACCGTACCTTTGAGAATTGCGCCAACAAGGCCTTCGCCTCCCGGTATAGAGGCAAGAGTCCAGCGCTGTTAATGCGGTAGCGGCCTTGCAGCTGATAAATAAGCAACTGGCTGTCGGCCAAAAGCTCCACCGCCGTGGCCCCCAAAGCCCGCGCCGCTTGTAACCCCAACAAAGCTCCCTGGTATTCAGCATGGTTATTCGTCTGCTTCCCCAAAAAACGCCCCAGGCGCTTCACCCTATGCCCCCCCTCGTCCTCCAATATGGCCCCCGCCCCCGCAGGCCCAGGGTTCCCTCGCGAAGCCCCATCCGAATAAATACGCAAAAACATGTAGGGCCGCTTCAAAGGAGAGGAAACAACAGCACCAGAAGCCGTCGCGACACCAGAGGCACCAGAGGCACTAGCGACACCAGAGGAGGCCACGGTAGCCGTGGCAGAAGAGGGCGGCAAGGGAGCAGGGGCCTCCCTATGGGGGGCAATAGGGGCCGCAGGGGCAACAACATCCGCCTCCGTCGGCAAAGCCAAAATTTCCTCAAGCGGCAAAACAGCGTTGGCCTCCAGTGAGGCGGCGGCCTGCCCAAGCATGGCGCGCAAACCCTTGTCAGAAAGCCTTGGAAAAAGGGCACGCGTCTTCGTGAGGGGCTCTTGCTGCGCTATGCAGCGTATGAGTTGTGCCACGGTGGGCTTGCGAGGCATGCCATCCGCTTCATGTGGCCTCGCCACCGGAGGTTTCGGCTTCGGCGTTCTCTTCTTTGGCATAAATAATGCGCTGACATGAGGGGCATAACTCATAGCTGAGTGTTGTACGCAGCATGTTATAGAGTTGGGGGGGAATGTTCATTCTGCAACCCAAACAGGTGCCTGGGGCCAACACTCCCACCAATGCGGGTGAGCGCTTTTTGCGTACAGCATCATAACGGCGCAACAAAGCACTGCCCACCGCTTGCGCCGCTTGCAAACGCCGTTGGCTCAACTCAGCCATCTTCCCGTCAACCTCGGCCAAACGCTGCTTTTGCTCAACAACACGCTCCTGTATGCCTTGGCGCTTGTTGCGGTGCGTTTCTTCTGTCTGCACGAGTACCTGGCGCTGCTGCTGAATGATTCTCCCAATCTCCGCCAACTCCTCGCCCAACGTCTGGGTGCTCTTTTTGGCAATGTCAATTTCCCGGGCCAGGGCCGCATATTCACGGGAGGAGCGCTGCTCCGAGAGGCGGGCCTCCCACTTTTTTATTTTCTCCCTTTCCTCGGAAACGGTTTGCTCCAATGTGGCCTTCTGGCGCTCCAACTCTGAAAGCTTTGTCTGCTCCGCTTCCAAAAGCTCATCCACAGCTTCCAGCTCCCTTTCTAGCAAACCAATTTGTTTGGGGTAGGAGGCAGCCGCTTTTTGCATAGCGGCAATTTCGAGGTCTACCTGTTGAAGCGACGTTAAAGCCAAAAGTTCGTCCTGCAAACTACCCTCCGTGAAAAAACCAAAACCACCACCTTCGGTGGCGCCATATACCAACCCCCTCCCCCTCCTTTCTCCTCGCCTTCCCTCACTCCCTCAGCAAGCGGCCTCGCCTAAAACTCTTCGTCGTCCTCTATTTCAACGGACTCGTCATCAAAATCCTCAAACTCCTCCTCCTCGGCCTCTATGTCCGTAAGCGGAACCAATGGCTCCAATACGGGGGCCGGCTTTGGAGAGGAACGTTGGCGACGTGTCTCGCTCGACTTGGGAGCTGGGCATTCCCGCTGGTCCGTCCCACACTTGGGACAAAGAGGCTCAGGACGCCGAAGATCATAAAACCGGGCACTGCACTTAAAACAAACGTATTTTTTGCCTAAATCCTTTTCGGGCATAACTCTCACACCTGACTGTGGGCCACAGTTTCCTAGTGTCCATTTCCAATGCTGTCAATCCCTTCAGAAAAAAATCCCAAAAACCACCTATAAGGCCTGGGCCTCCTCCTGGGACTTCCTCCTCATCTTCTCCATCACCCATACAAGTAAGACTCCCAATTCATAGCAAAGTACCATCGGCACCGCCATGAGGGCTAAGTTGACAGCGTCCCCCGTCGGCGTTATGAGGGCCGCCGCTATGAGGCTGGCAACAATGGCATGACGCTGGTATTTGAACAATACCTTCGACTTTATCAAACCCACCAGCGCCAAAAGCGCCATTAATACGGGCAACTCGAAAATAATGCCAAAAGCCAACTCCAGCAGGAGAATGAGGCTTAGCTGCTCCTTCATCGACAACATGGGGCGCGTCTGGGCTCTCTCTCGGTGCAGCGTCTTGGCCTTCGCCAGCTTCAACTCCAAATTCCAAAGCTTCTCAAAACTCTGAGCCCGTGGGCCCATGGCATTGGCCACAAGCTGCATGGCTTGCGCAAGCTGAGCTTGCGCCTCCTTCAACTCCCCCCTCTCATAGGCCGCCTTGGCCTGCAAAAGGGCCAAAGGCGTGGTTTCACCTGCGGCTTGCTTGGCTTGCACCACCTGCAACAAGCGTATGCTCGAAACCAGCAATGCCTGCATCGCATCCTCATTCACCTCCTGGCTCCACCCAAGCAGCTGCTCCAACCCCCCCAAGGCCCCCTCCACCGTTTGCGGAAACTGCGCGTCCTCCATTTGCCATTGCAACAGGGCCAACTCTTTGCTCAACTCCGCATGCTGAATAGCCACTGCGGTTTCCGTTGCGGACTCTTCATTCAACAAGAAGCGGAACATGCTTGGCAATACGGCAAGGTAGCAAAAGGAAATGCCCACCAGAAAAGCCAAAGTCCCAGCAACAATAAAAGGTGCTGCAAGCCTGCGCTCCCTGGCATAGAGGCCAGGGGAAACAAAAGCCCAAACTTGCCAGAGAATAACCGGGGTTGTCAGGAAAATACCTGTATAGAGGCCCACCTTCATGAAGACGTTAATTTCTTCAATGGCAGACGTATATATAAGCCCGGAGGAAGCTGCCGGCAATGCCGACAACACAGGCTTCATCAACAAGCCGAAAATTTCCCGAGAAAACACCAGCGACAAAGTCCCCAACACCAAAACAGACACCACACAACGCAAAAGCCTTGTGCGCAACTCCCCTAGGTGTTCTGCCAACTTCATGGTATTGGCTTCAGGCTCCTGAGCATTCAAACTTTGCTCCCTTTCTTCTTGCGTGTCTCTTTTTCGAAGGGTTTTGGGGGAAGCCCCTTGGAAGAGGGGAATATGGCGGCAGCAGAGGGAGAGGAAGCAGCAGCGAGGGTAGCAATGGGGCCAGGGTCCGTAGGCGTATCATCATCAAAAACGAGAGTCGCCGCAGCAAGGATAGTAGCCGTGTCAAGCGCAGGCAGAGGTGTGGTAGCGGGGACAGCAGCCGAGTCAGAGGCAGCAACCGTTTCAGGGGCAAGTGGCGGTGTGGCAACGGCGGCGGCGCCAAGGGTAGGGAAGGCGGTGGTAGGGGAGAGGCTGTCGTCCAGGGCAGGAAGCGGGGGTGGGGTAACAGAAACACTGTCGTCCAGGGCATAGGGCAGTGTTGCAACGGGGGTTGTTGCAAGGGGCTCTGCGGGTGGTTCATCTTTGGGTTTTGGAGCGGACATGGCTTCCAAGGCTGCTTTGTTGTTGTCCTCCAAGTCCATGCGCAAAAACTCACGTTCCACAAGGCCGCGTACAGAGTCCGCCTGGCGCCGGAAGTTTCGCCAAAACCGGCCGATGCTGCGCGCCATTTTGGGCAACCTTTTGGGGCCCAACAACAAGAGCGCGGCAACACAAATGAGCAACATTTCGCCGGTGCCAATATTCAACATAGGTTTCTTATGGCCTCCTCTGCGTTTATGAGCAAGCCTCTAACAGAGGTTTTATACATATTTCTTTTTGCCCTCAGAGGGGGGTGGGGGGCCAGTGGGTTGTATTTTTTCGCCCTCCGGGCGGGTTTCTTTAACTGAAAATGTTTTTATGGGCCTGCGGCCCGGGCCCTCTTAACTGAGAAATGTCTTTATGGGCCTGCGGCCCGGGCCATTTTTGGAAATGTTTCTCTTTGCCCTCCGGGCATTGTTCTCTTTGGGCCTGCGGCCCGGGCTTTCTCGCCCTCCGGGCGGGGTTTATTTAACTGAGAATGTTTTTATGGGCCATGCGGCCCGCGCTTTTTTGCCCTCCGGGCAGGTTTTCGCCTTTCGGCGAGTCACTTTTTTTTTGCGCGCGCAAAAAAAAAGTAACCAAAAAAAAACGGCGCCCTGCGGGGCCTTGGCCTCACTTGCAACCCTCT
>WQTM01000084.1 GCA_009786315.1 Pseudomonadota bacterium
TTGAAGCCCAATCCAACCCCTAAACCCCCAATAAGCCCACCCCCCTTCTTTGAAAAACCTACAAAATGTTAGAGGTTTTTTCGCGCCCCACCCCCACCGGGACCACCTCTAAAAATTTTCTCGGAACACCGTTGACATGCGCCACAAACACTCTTATTCGCCTGTGTATATGACCATCGACTTCACCTGTCATAAATGCGGAGGCAGTTTCGAACTCGACATTCAAGACTTAATCGACGGGAGCGAAAAAATTGAATGCCTCCATTGCGATGCGAGCCCTTCTCAAACGATGATGAATGACTTCGTCGCCGCCGTTGCTGATTTGCGTTCCCAAATCTCCATGCTCTCAAAAAAATTCGACATCTCCCTCTCCATGACAACAGAGGAGCTGGATGAGTCCGCCGAAGAGCTCGAAGAAGAAGAAGAGGACGAAGACGAACTCGACAACGACGATGACTATGAGGATGAGCTCGAAGAGGATTATGACGACGAAGATGAATTGGAAGAAGAAGAGGACGACGACGAGGACGAAAACTAAATAAAAATGGCCGGCTCCTCAAAAGCCAGCCATCTCCTTGCGTCCTTTTACTTCAACGCCCTCAGAAAAACGCACCTCCCGGTGCGTTTTTTTATTTGAACAGTTTCGCAGAGAGCCCTGCAACAAAAGGAATGGGCCAGCGAATACCCTTCAGCGCTTTGATGATTGCCAAAACCATCACCACAAACACGCCTAAGAAGAATGCAAAGGACAGCAATGTGGCCACAATAAGCAAACTGGCCAAAGCCTTGGCCAGCAGTATTGTAAGTATTTGAAGGGCAACTGACAGAACAATGACGACAATGCTGAACGCCAAACCTTGCCTGGCATGCCACTTGACATAGTCATTCTTCGCTATGAAAAAAGGAATCAAACAAAATAAACCTAAATATGACAGAACCAGCATCACCTTATCTTCGCTTTGAACTGTTTCTGCGCCTTGTTGCAATTCGTTCATTAACAACTCCAATGTAGCAGCATATCTTCCTGCCGCCGACAAATAAAAAAGAATCTCTCCCCACCAACAAAACCAACCCCGTCCATAAGGAATTAATGGAAGGTTTTGAAAGTTTCAAGAGACCTTTCTCATCCATGGGCTATAATTGAACGCTGTCCACTGTTTTTTTCACGGATGCAAATGACTTAGCCAATTCCGCTTTCTCAGCATCCTCCAACTTCAGCTCCAAAATTTTCTCAACCCCGCCTGCACCAATCTGCGCGGGGACTCCAAAGAAATAGCCTGAAATCCCATATTCGCCTTCCAATAGGGCTGCACAAGGCAAAATCCGCTTCCTGTCGAGCAAATAACTCTCCGCCATCACAATGGCTGAAGCCGCAGGCCCAAAATAGGCCGAGCCCGTCTTGTAGAGCGCCACAAGCTCAGCTCCTCCTTCTCGCGTACGCTTCACGATGGCATCCAACTTGTCTTTGGGCAAAAGCTCACATAAAGGCACACCACCTACGGTGCTGTGGCGTAATAAGGGCACCATGTCGTCTCCATGCCCACCCAAAACCAATGCGTCTATGTCTCGAATGGAGCACCCAAGGGCCTGCGCAACAAAACATTTGAAGCGGGAAGTGTCCAAAACACCCGCCATGCCCGCAACCAGTTGCTTCTTCTGGCCAATAATTTTGTGCAACGCAAACACCATCGCATCCAGTGGGTTGGCTATGTTTATTACAAATGCCTCTGGACATTGGGCCTGAATGTTGGCGGCTACCTCCCGTATAATTTTGAGGTTAATCTCCAGCAAATCCTCCCGGCTCATGCCCGGCTTGCGGGGTACGCCTGCTGTAACAATAACAACGTCGGAACCAGCCAAATCCGCAGGGTTCGTCGAGCCCATGCAGCGACAGTCATAACCATCCACCGCCGCCAGTTGGTTAATGTCCAAGGCCTTGCCTTTCACCAAACCTTCTGCCGCGGGAATGTCAAAAATCACCACATCCCCCAAGGACTTTTGAACAGAAAGCAACGCCAAATTGCCACCAATTTGTCCACCACCTATAAGAGCAATTTTTTTCTTCATCTCATCCTCTCTTTTACATGTTCTTAATAATAGCTTGAGCAAATTCGCTGCATTTCACTTCAACCACATTGGACTGCGCCTCTTGACGCATCAGCCGCGCAAAGTCGTAGGTAACCGTCTTCTGCGAAATGGCCGCGTCCATCCCTCTCAATATAGAATCCGCCGCCTCCCCCCATCCCAAATGCCTGAGCATCATCTCCGCTGACAAAATGACGGAACCCGGGTTTACTTTGTCTAAATCCGCATACTTGGGGGCCGTCCCGTGCGTCGCCTCAAATACAGCATGCCCCGTCTTATAGTTAATGTTGCCTCCAGGCGCAATTCCTATGCCCCCCACCTGCGCGGCCAATGCATCCGACAAATAGTCACCATTCAAATTCAACGTCGCTATAACGTCAAATTCTTCAGGACGCGTGAGTACTTGTTGCAGCGTAATGTCCGCAATGGCGTCCTTTATTAAAAGCTTCCCCTGCGACAAGGCCTCCTCCTGCACCGCGTTGGCCGCCACCTCCCCCTTCTCCGCCTTCACCTTCTCCCACTGCTGCCATGTAAACGTCTCCTCCCCAAACTCCTTCTCCGCCAAAGCATAGCCAAACCGCATGAAGGCCCCCTCCGTAAACTTCATAATGTTGCCCTTGTGCACCAATGTAACGCTCTTGCGCTTCTGACGGAGGGCATATTCTATGGCTGCACGAATAAGCCGCTCGGAGCCTTCTTCTGAAACAGGCTTTATCCCTATCCCCACATTCCTTGGAAAACGAATTTTAGCAAAATCCTTTGGAAATTCCTTCTGCAAAAAAGCCAATACCTTCTGGCTCCCCTCTCCACCATTCTCGTATTCAATCCCCGTATATATGTCTTCCGTGTTCTCACGGAAAATCACCATGTCCACCTTCTCCGGCGCTTTGACGGGAGAGGGCACCCCTTTAAAATAACGCACGGGCCGCAAGCATACATAAAGGTCCAACATCTGCCGCAACGCCACATTCAAAGAGCGAATCCCTCCTCCTATCGGTGTCGTCAAGGGGCCCTTTATCCCTACCAAATATTCACGAAATGCCCGGACAGTCTCCTCCGGTAGCCAGCTGCCCACCACCTTAAATGCTTTTTCTCCTGCAAGTACTTCTTTCCAGACAATCTTCTTCTTGCCGTGGTATGCCCGTTCAACAGCCGCATCTATAACCGCTACGGAAGCACGCCAAATATCCCGCCCTGTCCCATCTCCCTCAATAAAAGGAATTATCGGAAAATCCGGAACCAGAAGCTTCTCACCCTTGAGCGTTATTTTTTCCCCACTTTCTAGTGACATATGTAAACTCCTCTTTGAAGAAAACGTCCTTCGTTGTTCATCTCTCAACAGAAAAATAAAACAGCAACTAAACCAGGGTTAACCGAAATTCTTCCTTTAGTCTCAATTGAGAGAAATCTTCAACTCCAATAAGAAATTTTCAACTCCAATGAAGCATCAAGGCACAGAACCTATACAACATTTGGAAACCCTCCTTCGTTATGACCGGACGACAGACACTTTGCGCGAACGACGCTACCAAATCGCCGTTATCGCAGGCCCTGACACAGGGCGTCTTGCGTACATTGAAGGCCGCTTGACGGTCGGTAGCCGCCCTGGCGTAGGCCTCCGCCTCAAAGACAATACCGTCTCAAGGCACCATTTTGAGCTCCTGGCAAAACCCGAAGGTATCCTTATTCGAGACTTGGACTCTACCAATGGCACTTGGCTCGCCGGCGCACGCATCCGCGAAGTCGTCATCGCAGAAGAAGCCGTCGTCACCATCGGCAAAACCAGCCTCCGCATCTCCATACAAGAGGAAAACCTCGGACAACCCAAGGCTACCTCCTCCTTTGGAAAAGTCCTCGGCTCCTGCCCCACCATGCAGTCCATGTTCGGCCTCTTGGAGCGCGTCTCCAAGGCCTCTTCAACCGTCCTGCTCGCCGGTGAGCCAGGTACGGGCAAAAGCTTGGTTGCCCAATCCATCCACGAAAACAGCGCAAGAGCCAATAAACCCTTCGTCGCCTTCCACTGCAGCAGTACCCCCATGGAAGACTTAGACGCCGAGTTGTTTGGCCGCGTCGCCTCCCCTCACCAAACCGAAAAAACAGGCGCCCTTTTGAATGCGGCCTACGGTACCCTCTATTTGAATGAAATTGACGCCTTGCCCAAAAATACACAACTCCGCCTGCTCAACTTCTTCGAAAATGGAAATACCCAAAAACTTGGCGCCGACAAAACTCAACGCGTGGACGTTCGTATTATTGCCGCTACCCAAAAAGACTTGGAAGCAGAAGTAGCCGCAGAGAAATTCTCCCAAGAGTTGCTCCTGCAACTGGCCGTCATCCGCATTCAAATCCCCCCCCTCCGGGAGCGCTTGGAAGACATCCCCCTGCTTGCTCAAGAATTCGTTCGACTCATGGGACGCGGTGACTTTGAATTGCCACGTGGCCTCATGGCTCGCTTCGGTACTTATGATTGGCCCGGCAACGTCCAGGAGTTGCGTAACTTGGTTGAACGCGCATTGGCTGGAGCCGACGCGGACCCCCTGCCCGGACAAACCACCCCACGTAAGTCCCCACGTAACCTTGAAACCGAAACCATCGCAGAGCTCCCCTTCAAAGAGGCTAAGGAGCGTCTGGTGGATTCTTTTACGCGTGAATACCTCATGTCCCTCTATGAACGCTGTGAGGGCAACATCTCACGTATGGCACGAGAGGCCGGCATCGCTCGAAATTATGTCCATAGGCTTGTCACCAAATATGGGCTTAAACCTGCACAGGAATAAATCCACCTCGGCTCGCCCTCCTTCTTCCTGACTCGGGCCTCACCCCCCCCCCC
>WQTM01000085.1 GCA_009786315.1 Pseudomonadota bacterium
GGGGGGCTTTCCTGCTCTCGGGTGGGCAGGGGGGGGTGTTGTTGGCGCGCCAAAGCCACCCAAACAAGCGCCAAAGCACTGTGCGCCGGCAAGGCCAGTGCGAGAATGTTCCAGTTGTTCTGGTCAAATATAGGCAACCCCTTGAGTGCAAGCCCAAGCCATGCCACCCCCGCAAGGCAACCACACAGCCATGTGAGGCGCACAACACAACGTTGGGCACCTGTACGCGCAAAGCCATAGGCCCAAACAGCGCCCAACAAAAAAAGCGGGTTTGCCAAAAAAAGGTTCTCGTTCCCATGCGTTACCGTGTGGTTTGTCCACTCCATCACCACCAAGGTTGTCCCCAAAAAACCCCAAAGCGAAAACCACCCTATGCCGGCCAGGCCCAGGCCCCACCTCGCCCACTTCCTCCCTTTTGAGGCCCCATGCCCCAATACCCCAAATATGAAGGCCATGCCGAGGCCTATGCCCAAACATGCAATCTCCGTCTCCGGCGGAAATTCACGCGGGTTGGGCCGTAGCTTGTTCTTGGAAAAATTCCATGAGTTGGCTACCAGAGGCCTTGGCTGCAACCCCTGGTGTATTGAAAATTGCAAAACCCGCCTCTCCAACTCGTCCGGCAAAAAAGCCTCCTCATAGGCATGAATGGGTTTGTCCAATTCGTCGTTTTGAAAAAAATCCAAAAGCAACAACATCGGCGGGTTCACCACGGAATAACGCCGCGTATGCTCTCTTATCGTCATACGTGCGGGTTGCTGCTTCAACCAAACGGAAAACTGCCCCCCCAAAACCTTGTCCAAAACATCCCTCACCCGCGTCGCACAGTTGTCATTGTAGTGGTGGTATAAATAACCGCGGTTTCGCGGCAACGCATTCTCCTCCAACGCCAAAGCCATGCCCCTCGCCTCCTCTGGCGCCAGGTTAAACAGAGACAAACGTACGTGCCTGTCTTCTTGCGCATAAAGCTCTAAAACAGGCCTCACGGGCGTTACGTCCAGAAAAAACTCCAAACGCCCCATGGCAAAACGAGGCAACATTTCACGGTTAACCTCAAAGGCGCCATAGTTGTACATTTGGCTCCTCCCCCGCTTGGGCTCCTCCACCACAAAGGCAATATGCCCCCACCAGGCCGCTACCTCGTCCCCAGGCCCAAAAGTGGCCAAAAGTATTTGGGGAATGGACGGCGACGCTTCCTCCAACGGAGTGGGCACTTGGCTTAACAAAAATACGCGGGCCAGCAATAGGGCAGCACTACACGAGAAAACCATAAGAGAGCCCCAAGTCTCACAAGCTTTTGACGGCTTGTCCACTTGAACGATTTGGCGAACTCATGCAAAGTCCTCTGGCACGCTTATGCCAACCCATAACCATGCCAACTCAAGTGGAGCCCCATTGCCTTGAATGATGACCGCGAAAAAACACCCAACCCCACCCTGGAGCCTGACTCTTTTGAGCTCCATGTCTCCCCTCAAACAGTACAACTCGGCCAGCCCTTCTCCGTCTCCTTGAGCCTTCGACACCCCCACTCCCTCCGCTTTGAGCTCCTTATCCCCCCTGCCAATACCAACTTCGACATTCTTTCGAAAACACGAAATAGAGAGGACTTTCCCAAGGACAGCTCCACCACCTTCTCCATCCAAATGGCCGCCTTTGAGTTGGGTACCCTGGAGCTCCCCCCCCTCCAGTTTGAAGTCACTTCCCCCTCCCAAGTGGCCTCCTTCTCCCCACCAACCCCCTCCATCTCCGTCGTCGCCTCTACCTCGCATATACCCTCCCAATTGGAGGACGTCCGCCCCCCCTCCCCTGTCTTCATCCCCAGCTATACACCCCTCTATGCAGGAACTGCTGCCTTGGCTATGGCCCTGGCCCTCCTCCTCTCCTGGAAATGGCTCAACCATAGAAAAAAAATGCCCCCCCCTCCTGCTCCCGCCCAACCCCTCGCAGCGAAAACAAAAGAAGCCCTCCTTGCCCTGCGCGCTCAGGCACTCCCATCTCAAGGCAAAATACGCGAATATTATTTCAAACTCTCTGAAATCATCCGCGGCTATGTCGGACAGCTCTATCACTTCGACGCCCTCGAATGTACAACAACTGAGTTTATCCGCTCCATTCAACGGCTATATTCAACCCAACTCCCCTTCGCTGCTCTGGCCAGCTTCCTCCATGAGTCTGACTTCATTAAATATGCAAAAGGAACTGCCGATATTGCCAAATGCGAGTTAGACTTTAAATTCGCTTATCAGCTGGTTGAACAAACCACCCCAACGGACACCCCCCCTCCTGCCCATAGCAACCCCCATGCCCACCCTCCACTTCCATAGTCCACTCGCACTATGGCTCCTCCTCCTCTTGCCGCTCGCCCTCGCCTTCGGCATCCACAACCAACGCAAACGCACCGCATTGCGTTTTGCCTCCAATGCCCTCTTCTCCTCACCAACCCGAGGCCTACGCGCCCACCTTGTCGGGTGGCTCCCTCTCCTCCTTCAAATGCTGAGCCTCTCCCTGGCTATGGTAGCTCTGGCCCGCCCTCAAGTCCAAGAGCGTTATACGCGAAAACACACAGTCGAAGGCATTGACGTTATGATTGCTTTGGACCTCTCCACCTCCATGAAAGCAGCTGACTTCAAACCCCTCAACCGCATCAACGTCGCTAAACAGGTGCTTTCTGAATTCATTGAGAAAAGAGGTAATGACAGAATCGGCCTCGTTGTCTTTGCGGGCTCCGCTTATACTCAAGTGCCCCTCACTCTGGACTATGGCATTCTTAAACAAATTGTGGGGCAACTGGAAACAGGTACCATCCAAGACGGAACAGCCATCGGCGACGCACTGGCCAGCGCATTGCTCCGCCTGCGCAAATCCGAAGCCAAAAGCAAAGTCATCGTCCTCATCACCGATGGTGACAACAATGCAGGCCGCCTCTCCCCTCTGGACGCCGCACAACTGGCCGCAAGCTACCACATCCCCATTTATACCATTCTGGTCGGCAAAGGCGGCAAAGTCCCCTTCCCGAGGGCCGACCCCATGTTTGGAGTCATTGAATGGATTGAAATAGAAATTCCAACCAATCCAGCGCTGCTCGAAAATGTGGCCAGCATTTCCGGCGGCATGTCCTATCTCGCCACAGACAAACAATCTCTGGAGCAGGGACTTCAAAACGCCCTCAACACTTTTGAACGCTCCAAACTGTTGGATGGAACACCCGACGCCAATTATGCAGAGTTGTTCGGTGGTTTTCTGCTCGCGGCCTTCTTGTTGATGGCTGCAAAACTCACCCTCCAAAACGGCCCCCTGCGTGTGCTCCCATGACAAACTGGCAATTCCACTTTCTGGGTTACCCCATCCACATCCACAAACCTTGGATGTTGCTGGGGCTCTTGCTTGTCATGGCGTTGACTTGGTGGAGCCTCTCAAACACATGGCGCCGCATCCCCAAAGCCTCCACCCTTGTAGCCCCACACTTGCTCGAAACCCTGGTGCCCGGCATCTCAAAAACACAACCCCTCTATAAAACCCTCCTCTCCTTTTTGGGGTTGAGCTTCTTTGTCATCGCCTTGTGTCAACCCCAATGCGGCAGCCAAACCGAAATTGTCAAACGCCGCGGCGTCGACATTGTATTGGCCATGGACGTCTCAAAATCCATGCTGACAAAAGACATCTTGCCCAGCCGCTTGGAGCGGGCAAAATTGGAATTCTTCCACCTCATCGACAAACTCAAAGGCGACCGAGTCGCCATTGTGGCCTTCTCCAGCTCGGCCTTTGTGCAATGCCCTCTAACCAGTGACTATGGGGCCGCCCAACTTTTCCTAAACAACATCCACGTCGACACCTTTCCTCCTGGCCCTACCAATGTGGGCGCTGCATTGAAACTCTCAGCAAAATTGTTGAACGATGCGGGGACAGGCTCCAAAAGCCGCGTTGTCGTTTTGCTTTCTGACGGGGAAGACCTTCTCAACGAAGTGGAAAGCGGAATTGAAACCCTCAAAGCTGCCAACGTTCAAGTGCTTGCCGTCGGAATCGGCAGCGAAATAGGAGAGCCCATCCCCAAATATAACGCAGAAGGAAACATCGCCGGCTATATGAAGGATGCACAAAACAAAACCGTCATCTCCCGCCTTGACAAACAACTCTTGAAAAACATCGCCAACGCAACCCAAGGGGAATTTTTCTATGAGCCCAATGGCGTTGCAGCAAACCTCGTGGGCGCACGCATCGACTCTATGCAAAAAGAAGAATTCGAATCCCGCGTCAGCACCCGCTATGCGGAAATATTCCAACCCTTCGTCGCACTTGGAATCCTCTCCCTCCTGGCCGGAATGCTCTTGCCACCCTCCAAAAGGAAAGCCCAATGACGGCTCACCCCCTGCTCTGGTTTTGGCTGAGCTTTGCCTTCTCCTATTCGGCCTTCGCCCAAAACCTCTTCCAAAAAATCCCCCCCACCGTCCAACACGGAATAAAGGCTTATCGGGCAGAGCACTTCGAAAATGCCCTCTCCGCATTCGAAGAGGCCCAAACCCAAATGCCCTCAAACGCTCAACTCGAATTTAACCGCGGTACGACACTCTATAAACAAGGTAAATATGAGGAGGCACTCCAGTCTCTCAGCCATGCCAGAGAATTGGATGACGGTAGGCTTTATGGCGATATTTTTTATAACATGGGCAATACGTATGCGGCCATGGGCAATGCCGACGACGCCATTGCCTCCTATCGCCAAGCCCTCAGAGTCAACCCCCAGGACACCATGGCAAGGCATAACCTGGAGTTCCTGCTGAGCCAGCCCCCTTCTCCTCAAAAGGACAACCGCCAAAATACCCAAAAGTCCAACAATACCTCAGAAAAAAAACCGGAAAATGAGCCCCCAAAAAAGCCCCCCTCTCATACGCCTCCTCAACACAACACCCCTCCTGGCAAAATACCTCCAACCCCCCCTATCAATGAAAAAACA